>CALFYG010000059.1 GCA_937952095.1 uncultured Micrococcales bacterium
TCGCAGTTGATGACGTAGAGGAACGGCTTGTTGGTCAGCAGGAACAGTTCGCGCAACGACTCCGGGTCGACACCGGCGGAGAACAACGTCCGCCCGGAGTCGAGGATCTCCTTGGCCTGTAGCGCCGCGTCGACGACCACCGCGCGGTCCTTGTGCATCCGGGCCTCCTTCTCGAGGCGCGGCAGAGCCTTCTCCAGCGTCTGGAGGTCGGCGAGGATCAGTTCGGTGTTGATCGTCTCCATGTCCTCTGCCGGCGAGACACGACCCTCGACATGCACGACATCCGGGTCGTGGAACGCACGTAGGACCTGGCATATCGCGTCCGACTCGCGGATATGGGAGAGGAACTTGTTCCCCAGTCCCTGCCCTTCACTGGCGCCACGCACGATGCCGGCGATGTCGACGAACTGCACTGTGGCCGGCAGAAGCTTGGCCGAACCGTACAGATCGGCCAATTTCTGCAGCCGCGGATCGGGCACCCCGACCATGCCGACGTTCGGCTCGATGGTGGCGAAGGGGTAGTTGGCGGCGAGCGCGCCAGCCTTCGTGAGGGCGTTGAACAGGGTGGACTTGCCGACGTTCGGAAGGCCGACGATACCGATTGTCAGGGACACCCAAGAAGTGTAGAGAGCGCCCGAACGTGTCATACCCATCGGGCACCGTGGGGACATGCTCACCATCGCACCCGTCTGGCTTCTCGTCGCCCTTGCCGTCATGGCCGCCGGGGTGTTCCTCGCATACCGGCTAGGGGCCGCATCGACACGCCCTCACATCGCCGAACTCGAGGGCCGCTGTGCCGTCCTCGACGAGCAGGTACGGGCTCGCGGAACGATCGATGCCACTTTGCAGCCACTGCAGCAGGCGATGGCCGGCCTCACACAGCAGGTGGATGAGGCAGAGCGCGCGCGCGTGGCTGCCATTGCAGGACTGTCCGAGCGGTTGCTCACGGTCGGCCAGCAGGTCGGTGAAGCCACCAAGGACGTCCAGGCTCAGGCGCAGCGGATCACCCAGGCACTGTCCCGAACCCAGAACCAGGGCAGCTGGGGTGAGATGCAACTGCGGCGCATCGTGGAGGCCGCGGGGATGATCGAGCACGTGCATTTCGTCGAGCAACTGACCGTCACCGACGAGGACGGTCAGCTGCGTCCCGACATGCTGATCGACCTCGCCCAGGACCGGCAGGTGGTCGTGGACGCGAAGGTCTCGCTCGACGCGTTCCTCGACCCGGATCTCAGCGACCAGGAGGTCTGCGCCCGGCATGCCGCCGCGGTCGCGGATCACATCACGCGACTGTCCAGCAAGAAGTACTGGAAGGCGGTGGGGACCCCCGAGTTCGTGATCATGTTCCTACCGGCTGAGCACATGCTCGGAGTGGCCCTGCGCGAACGCCCCGAACTGCTCCAGACGGCTTTCGACCGCAAGGTCGTGATCGCCACCCCCACCACCTTGATGGCGACGCTACGAAGCGTCTCCTGGGCGTGGCAGCAGGCGGCCATGGCCGACCGGGCACGCGATGTGCTCGACGCCGGCCGGCAGGTGCACGATCGGTTGGCGACGATGGCCGGGCATGTGGGGCGTTTGGGCAAGTCCCTGGCGGACTCGGTGGGGCAGTACAACCAGTTCGTGGGCTCGCTGGACAGCCGAGTCATGCCCTCGGCACGACGACTGGCCCAGATGACGGCACCCGAGGCGCAGATCGTGACGCTGACGGAGATCGACGTCCGTCCACGGGCGGTGCAGATCGAGGAATCGACCGACGCGATCCGTGACACAGGGTAGCGCTGCACGCCGCA
>CALFYG010000060.1 GCA_937952095.1 uncultured Micrococcales bacterium
CCCAGATGGCCGGCGCGGGCGGTCTGGTCAGCCTGCTGATGGGCATCACCGGGAACGTCGGGCAGTCCCTGACCATCGCGGTCGTCGGCATCCTGATGATCGTCTACGTGCTCGTGGGCGGCATGAAGGGCACCACCTGGGTCCAGATCATCAAGGCAGTCCTGCTCATCGCCGGTGCCGCTCTGATGACGGCGTGGGTGTTCAGCAAGTACGGCTTCAGCCTGTCCAACCTCATGGGTGCCGCGGCGGACAACAGCCCGCTCGGTGACAAACTCCTGTCGGCCGGCGCCAAGTACGGCAAGACCACCATGACGAAGATCGACTTCATCTCGCTGTCGATGGCCCTGGTGCTCGGCACCGCCGGCCTGCCGCACGTGCTGATGCGCTTCTACACGGTCCCGACCTCCAAGGAGGCCCGCAAGTCCGTGGTCTGGGCGATCAGCCTGATCGGCCTGTTCTACCTGTTCAGCCTGGTGCTGGGCTTCGGTGCGGCCGCCCTGGTCGGCGCCGACGTCATCGCCAAGGCTCCCGGTGGCGCCAACTCGGCGGCTCCGCTGCTCGCCTACGAACTCGGTGGCACCCTGCTGCTGGGCTTCATCTCAGCGGTCGCCTTCGCCACGATCCTGGCGGTGGTCGCAGGGTTGACCATCACAGCAAGCGCCTCGTTCGCGCACGACATCTACAACAGCTACATCAAGCGCGGCAAGGTCTCGGCCGACGCCGAGGTGAAGGTGGCGCGCATCGCGGCAGTTGTGATCGGTGTCTTCGCGATCATCGGCGGCATCCTGGCCAAGGACCAGAACATCGCGTTCCTGGTGGCACTGGCCTTCGCAGTGGCGGCATCGGCGAACCTGCCGACGATCCTCTACTCGCTGTTCTGGAAGAACTTCACCACCCGTGGAGCACTCTGGAGCATCTACGGCGGTCTGATCTCCTCGATCACACTGATCCTCTTCTCGCCGGTGGTGTCGGGCAAGCCGATCCCCGAGGGCGCGACGAAGAGCCCGTCGATGCTGCAGGGCGTGGACTTCCACTGGTTCCCGCTGGACAACCCGGGTCTGATCTCGATCCCGCTGGCCTTCTTCCTCGGCTGGCTGGGTAGCGTCACCGACCCGAGCAAGTCCGACGCAGTGAAGTACGCCGAGATGGAGGTCCGGTCCCTGACCGGCGCCGGTGCCGAGAAGGCCACCGTCGCGCACTAGCACCTCCCCGCAAGCAGGCGTCCGGGTGGCGTGAAGTTGGCCCCGCCACCCGGACGCCTCACCAAAGCCCCATCCCTCCCCCAGCGGGTGTTGCGTCGACCCCCTCGGCGCAACACCCGCACCTCCCGAAAGGCACGCCATGACTGAGACCCTCGAGAACCTCGCCACCGAGGAACGCTCCTTCCCTCCCAGTGACGAGTTCGTCGCCGCGTCCGACGTCACGCCTGCGATCTACGACGAGGCCGCCGCCGACCGGCTCGGCTTCTGGGCGAAGCAGGCGCAGCGCCTCGAGTGGGCGCAGCCGTGGACGGAGGTGCTCGACTGGTCCGACGCCCCCTTCGCCAAGTGGTTTGTGGGCGGCCGGCTCAACGTGGCGCACAACTGCGTGGACCGTCATGTGGCCGCCGGCAACGGCTCACGCACCGCGATCATCTTCGAGCCGGAGAACGGCGAGGCTGAGTCCATCACCTACGCCGACCTGCAGAAGAAGGTGTCCCAGGCGGCCAACGCCCTGACCGACCTCGGGGTCGAGGCCGGCGACCGGGTGGCTATCTACATGCCGATGATCCCGCAAGCCGTCATCGCGATGCTGGCGTGCGCCCGCATCGGCGCCCCGCACTCCGTGGTGTTCGGCGGCTTCTCGGCGGAGGCACTGCGCAGCCGTATCGAGGACGCCGAGGCGAAGGTGGTGATCACCACCGACGGGCAATTCCGCCGCGGATCGTCGATGCCGCTCAAGCCGGCCGTCGACGAGGCGGTCGAGCACTGCCCGACCGTGCAGAAAGTCCTGGTCGTGCGCCGCACCGGCGACGATGTCGCGTGGAACGCCGAGCGCGATGTCTGGTGGCACGACGTGGTGGCGACCGCCTCCGAGGTGCACGAGGCGCAGGACTTCGACGCCGAACACCCCCTGTTCATCCTGTACACCTCCGGAACGACCGGGAAGCCCAAGGGCATCCTGCACACCTCGGGCGGTTATCTCACCCAGGCGTCCTACACCCACAACACGGTGTTCGACCTCAAGCCGGAGAAGGACGTCTACTGGTGCACCGCCGACATCGGCTGGGTCACCGGGCACAGCTACATCGTGTACGGCCCGCTGAGCAACGGTGCGACCCAGGTAATCTACGAAGGCACCCCCGACACCCCGCACAAGGGTCGTTGGTGGGAGATCGTGCAGAAGCACAAGGTGAGCATCCTCTACACCGCCCCCACCGCGATCCGCACCTTCATGAAGTGGGGTGCCGACATCCCGGGTCAGTACGACCTGACCTCCCTGCGGCTGCTCGGCTCCGTGGGTGAGCCCATCAACCCGGAGGCCTGGATGTGGTACCGCTCGGTGATCGGCGGCGACCGCTGCCCGATCGTCGACACCTGGTGGCAGACCGAGACCGGCGCCATGATGATCAGCCCGCTGCCGAGCGTGACCGCGTGCAAGCCCGGTTCAGCCATGCGGGCACTGCCGGGCATCGGCGCCGCGGTGGTCGACGACAACGGGACGCCGGTCGAGAACGGTGGCGGCGGGTACCTCGTGCTCACCGAGCCGTGGCCGTCGATGCTGCGTGGGATTTGGGGCGACCCGCAGCGTTACAAGGACACCTACTGGAGCCGCTGGCCGCAGTACTACTTCGCCGGCGACGGCGCCAAGCTCGACGACGACGGGGCGATCTGGTTGCTCGGCCGCGTCGACGATGTGATGAACGTGTCGGGCCACCGCATCTCCACGACCGAGGTCGAGTCTGCGCTCGTGTCACATCCGGCCGTGGCCGAAGCGGCGGTCGTCGGTGCGACCGACGAGACCACCGGCCAGGGCATCGTGGCCTTTGTGATCCTGCGCGGCGACGCCGTCGACGGCCCGGAGTTGGTCCAGGAGTTGCGCAAGCACGTCGCCACGGAGATCGGCCCGATCGCCAAGCCGCGCCAGATCATGGTCGTTCCGGAGTTGCCCAAGACCCGGTCCGGCAAGATCATGCGGCGCCTGCTGCGCGATGTGGCGGAGAACCGGTCCCTCGGCGACGTCACCACCCTGGCCGACCCGACGATCATGAACCTGATCCAGCAGGGGCTCGGTTCCGGGGACTGACCCGTGACCTGCCCGGCTCACCCCCGCAGTTGTCGCGAAATCGGGATGACACGCCCGGCGTGTTGCCCAACTTCGCGACAACTGCGAGCGGCTTGGCGTGGGGAGCGGCGTGTCGCCCAACTTCGCAACAACTGCCGGGGCGAGGGGCGAGCGCGGCCGGGTCAGTTTTGCCAGGTGCCCTTGCCCATGACCGCGTGGCGAATGCCGCCGCGGGGGTCCGGGACGTCACCGGTGAAACGCGGGATCACGTGGATGTGCAGGTGGAAGACGGTCTGACCGGCCGCAGCCCCCTCGTTGAAGCCCACGTTGAACCCGTCCGGGTGGAACTCGTCACGTAGAGCGTCCTTGACCTCGGACATCAGCGCGATCAACGCTGCGCGTTCCTCCGGCGTCGTCTCGTCCCACGTGGCCACGACGCGGCGCGGGACTACTAGGCAATGACCTGGGGAGACCGGGTAGTTGTCGCGAATCGCGAAGGCGAGGTCGTTGGAGGCGATCCACTCGGCGTCGGTGAAGACGGATCCCATGGCGAACAGGGTCTCACCCCGGGGCGAGCACGACAGGGTCGGTGCCCGTGAGGTCCCAGGTGTAGAGGAAGCCCGGCGGGTTGTACACGTCGCTGCACAGCCCCGTGGCGTCGTTGGCCACCTCGCCGGTGAACCGCCACAGATCCTGTGCCTTGCGCCACGGCAGGGCGGAGTACGTGGGGAGGATGCCCTGCAGGCCGGACGACGGGCACCGCAGCGTGTTCACCGACAGGGTCTGCGGCAACTCGAACGTTCCGGTGTCCCCGTTCGAGCAGACGTACGTGATGATCAGCGGTGCGCTGTGTACGAGCGTGAATTGGTAGGTGCCCAACGTCGAGCCTTCGAGGGGAGGCACCTCGACCGCGCCCTCTCCGGTGAGATTCGGCGGATTGAAGTTGCCCGTGCCGGACACCGTGCATCCACCATCGGTACCCCGCAGTCGCCAGTTCAGGAACGCCGTGTCGAGGGCGTACTGGGCGTACTCCGGCGGTCCGTCGGCCGTGCCCGTGTACCGGTACGTGACACCGCCGTCCCATTCCAGTTCGACCTCGCCCTGTCCTTGACGGCCGCTGACCTTCCCGATCACCAACTCGGGGACCACCGGGAATGCGATCCTGAGCTTGACCTTCTTGGGCTTCGACTTCGTCTTGCCCGCCTGGGCGCGCAGTCTGATCAACTCGGCCAGCGGGCCGGCCTGCGCGCGACTCGAGGCCACGCGTAGGTCGTCGACCGCCACCCGCCAGCGGGCGCGCGGAAGGGTGGCGGTGCGCTTCGTGCGCGAGGTTGCCACCGTCACCCATCGCCCGTCGCGCCGTTGCTGGAGGGCGGCCTTGCGGCCGGCGGGTCCGGGAACGAGCGCTGTAGCCCGGATCTGATCGCCCTTGACAACCACGGTGAATCCGCGGATGGGGTCAGGCGTGGCGTGTGCCGGAGATGCGGTGAGCACGAGTCCGGAGACTATGGCGACGGCGGTGAGAAGGCGGTACATGGCGAGCCCCTGGTGTCCGGTTGGCGCCAATGTACGTGCGTTGATCATGAACGGCAACGGCAGCGCTGCCCGATCGCCGTAGGCTCACCGGGAATTTCCGCTAGTTTCGCACCCATGGATGCCTGGGTGTTGGCGCTGGCCGCCATCGCCGGCGCGATCGTGCTCGTGGTGGGGGGCGGCCCGAACCGCTGGCCGGGTGGCCAGGCCGTCGCCGACGCCCTGAGGTCGGCGGGCGTGCCCCTCGCCACCCTCGCCCCGGCCTCGGTCGACGCCCGCGGCTCGACGCCCTACTTCGGCACCACCGACGACGGTCGCAACGACGTCGAACTGCGTTTCGCGGCCCGTGACCACCAGCGGCTGGCGCAGGATCATGCGCAGCACCGGGCGAGCGAAGTAGACTTCGAACTCGCGGGTGTTGACGACAATCTTGCCCGAACCCGGCTTGACCCAGACGCGGGCGACAGCGTTCTTGCGCTTGCCGGTAGCGTAGGAGCGGCCGAGGGAATCGACCTTACGGACATGCGCCGGAGCGGCGGCCTGCTCGGTGGTGCCGAGGTCCTTCAGGGAAGAGAGGTCAGCCATTATCAGGCGCTCCTTACGTTCTTGCTGTTCAGCTTGGCCACGTCGAGGGCAACCGGCTGCTGGGCTTCATGGGGATGGCTGCTGCCGGCATACACGTGCAGCTTGGTGAAGAGGCGACGACCAAGACGGTTGTGCGGGATCATGCCCTTGATGGCCTTCTCAAGAATGCGCTCAGGATGGCTGGCGCGAAGACGCTGGGGAGTGGTTTCATGA
>CALFYG010000061.1 GCA_937952095.1 uncultured Micrococcales bacterium
CGCTCTTCCGATCTAGCGATTGCGATCGCAGGAATCACTCGGAAGGGCCAGCGGAAGGGGCCGACCTCGCTGGGTAGCTGGCTCAGTAGTAGCGCTGCGCTGCCGAACAGGGTCATCTCGAGGATTCGCGGTGAGCCCAGGATGTCGCGGCGCCACCGAATCAGAGGGAGGATCGGAAGGATGAACCATCCCAGATAGAGGATAGGGACAGCCGTGATGTGGCCGTTCCAGTAGTACATCTGCGCCGTCGAGACCGGCGACCAACTCGAAAGCAGGTCACCGAGGTTGGGCACCAGGCCGGCATCGTTTCGCAAGCCCGAGTTCCGGGTGGTGTACGAAGCAGCCAGGAACAGGGGGAGGTAGTTGATCGCGCCCAGCAGGCAGCCAGAAGCCATAGCGAGGGCGGCGGAGACCACCAGCCGGAATCGCCGACCGTTCCACAGTTGCACCACGGCCCAACAGCAGAACAGCGCGATCCCGCACACGGCCGCGAAAGGGAACGCGAAACCTACGAGTCCCCAACTGGTGAGGAACACACCGGGTACGAGAATCGCGGCGCGTTCCTTGATGAGGCTGTACCACAGCCACGGGATCAGGGCGAAAGCCCACAGCGCGGGCTGCCAGCCGGCCGCAGCCCATACGAAGAGGAAGCCGGAGCTCGCCGTGGCCAGGGCCGCAGCGGCGGACCACCCGCGAGAAGCCCCGCCAGCCCGCAGCGCGAACACCATTCCCAGCGCCAACACCGCGAGGAACAAGGCGCTCAGCAGGGAGGCCGCTAGCCGGACATCATCGAACAGAGACACGTAGATGGAGAGCAGAAGTTTGGGCGGGAAGAACATGCCGTACTGGGGGTCCGTGGCCAGGTTGCCCCCCACTCCCAGATCGGAGTACAGGAGTTTCCACTGTCCTTCGCGCAGGGTGCGCCCGATCAGATGCATCGTGGGCAGTCCCTGGGACTGTGTGTCGTCGATATAGAAGTAGCGAGGTGTTCGGATCCACGCCAGTCCCGCCAGTGCGATCGCCGCGAGTGCCACGGCGACTCGGTACAGCCACTCGGGGAGGGATCGGCGCGACCCCACCTCGATCGCCTGCTCCTTCGGCGGGTTGACGACCTCCGTCATTGGGAGGGTTCGGTGATGTCCAGCGCGACCCACTGCCGGGCAGCTTTGGCACAGAACTCAACGTAGTGCTTCGACGGCATCCACGCACGCCGCTGCTTCCAGGTGACGCTCTGTTCGGTACTCCCACGCCGTGGCAGCGAGGCGACCGGGATCGCCGCAACGCGCATGCCCCATCGGCGGGTGAAGACCGACATGGCGAGGTTGGGAACCATCATGTCCGTTGTCGGCATGGCCCGAAGCAGCCGAGCGAGGGCTTCCCGTCGGTACACCCTCAAAGGCGTGTTCGCGTCCAGCACAGCGTCTCCTGACCTGGAGCGCACCATCTGGCGGGTCGTGGCACTGGTGATCCTGCGGAACCAGGGGTCATCACGGTGTGTGCGGATACCCTCCACGACTTCCAGATCCGTATGCAGGACGATGTCGACGAGTCGGCGCATCTCGAGGGCTCGGAACTGACCGTCACCGTCAACGGCGACGATGATGTCCCCCCCGAGGTCGAGTGCCTCCTGCAGGGCACGCAGGGTGGACGGGCCGTGTCCGCTGTTGACCTCGTTACGCAAGGCATGCATCCCGGGCAGTCCGAGGTCCTTCACCACATTGGCGGTGCCGTCGGCAGAGCAGTCATCGACGACGACGAATTGCAGATCCAAGCCGGAGAACGCCACGGAGATCTCGTGAAGGAACTCAGGAATGCCCTCGGCCTCGTTGTAGGCGGGCATAGCCACCACGATGGAACTCACACGGCCCTCCCTGTGGCGTGGTCATGGTGGGGGGCGTCTTGCCACGTCGGGCCGAGTCCGGGGCCCCCAGCGAACAGATTCCCCTTCAGGGTAACAGTCGAGGCCATGAACCCCGGACACCCTTGCGGTCAAGGGAGCAGGCACCGACCGTGAGGCGCACGTACGAGTTCATGGCACACTGAAGGCGACCAGAGAAGGACTGCTCAAGGGGAGTGCGTGGCCACCGTAACAATCCAGAGGATCGTCTTCCCTGCGGGATTCGAACTCCCCGCACCCGCCTCAGAGATCGACGGTCTCTATGTGAAGCGCGAGATCGCTGATACCGAGGAGCCCCGGTACGTCCCGACGGTCGTTCCAGCCGTCCTCGACAGGACGTCGGTGCGCGTACCGCAGGGTGCTCTCCTGTCAACAGACACCTATTTCAATCGCGTTCACGCCGGTTACTGGCGGCGCTGGACGGACATCGAGTCACTGCGTGTCGACATCGCCGGTCAGGGACGTGCCCGGATGGCGGTGAGACGATCCACGGCGAACGGGTATGAGACGACTATGCGCGTCGTGGAGGGGGACCTTGCCGAGGGTCTGGGCGCTGTCGTCGACATGCCACCCATGGCGGGTGGAGGTTGCCTATGGATCGAGGTCGAGCCGCTGGAGACCGAGATCATCGTTCGGGATGGACGCTGGTCGGTCGACGTCCCAACGGATCTCGACGTGAGGACGGACATTGCCGTCTGCACATTCGACCGGCCGGACGACGTCCTCGCGCTATTGCGCAGTCTGCGCAGCGAGCGGGAATGCCTCGACGTCATCGATCGGGTGTGGCTCATTGACAACGGAACGAAGCAGTTCACCGACCTCGAAGGCGCGGACCAGGTGGTCGATGCCTGGGGTGATCAGTTGTCCCACATCTCGCAGCCGAACCTCGGCGGGTCAGGGGGTTTCGCCCGTGGGATGTTTGAGGCCTCGTACCACGGCGAAGCGCCGTTCGTGATGCTCTTGGACGACGATGTCGTGGTGGAGCCCGAGGGGCTGCGGCGAGCCGTGGTCTTCGGAGCCCTCTCCAAGCATCCGATCGCGGTGGGCGGCCACATGCTCAACCGTGCGGAGCCAACCGTCCTGCACTCCAGTGCGGAGTGGGTCGAGACGGACACCATGCGGTGGGGTCCGTCCCCGGGCGGTGAGGAGTCCATCCCCCTCGAGGAGGAGCGACTCGAGTATGTCCTCGACGCCGCCTTCAACGCGTGGTGGTGCTGCCTCATACCGACCGATGCGATCCGCAAGGTTGGGTTGGGGATGCCCTTCTTCATCAAGTACGACGATGTCGAATTCGGCTATCGGATGGCGCGGGCGGGATTCCGGACGGTCACGCTTCCCGGCTCGGCCGTGTGGCACGAGCCTTGGACCTTGAAGGACGACACGACCGATTGGACCCTCTATTTCCATGTGCGCAACCGCCTGATCTTCTCGGCGCTCATGTCAGCAGGACTTCCCGAGAAGGTGCAGAAGCGTCGGGTGGGCACTGTCGTCCGGGATGTCATGAAGCGGGACATCGTGCGTAACGTCCTTAGGCGGGCGTACGCCAGCGCGGCTTCGGCCGACCTTGCCATGCAGGACTTCCTGCGCGGCCCGGAGGTTCTTCACGAACCCTTGCAGGATGTGGTGGGCAGGATCCGTGCCCACCGAAGCGCCTACCCGGATGCCAGCATCGATGTCCCTACAGGTGGAGCGGGCGAGAAGCCCACCAGCATTCTGCGAACCAAGGCACCGAAGATCCCACTGGGCCTGCCGCGCTCGGTCCTCCGGGAGTTCGGGGTCCCGGTGCCGAAGATCGTGCTGCCGATCCCCTTGCCGATGTTCACCAAGAAGAGCGCGGACCCCTGGTTGATCTGGAGTATGCCCGAGGAGTCTGCGGGGATCGCCGAGTTGCCCAAGGTCGCCGACCACTGGTGGGGGCTCGTCGACGTGCCCGACGCCTGGGTCACGACGGTGGATGGAGGCAAGGTGACACGTCGTACACGAACGCCCCCCTTGAGCAGGGCGTTGACACGGCAGGCCTGGGAAACGGGCAAGGCGGTCAAGGACGAGTTTCCTCGGCTATGTGACGCCTACGCAGCGGAGCACGGCGAACTCACCTCCCCGCAGACGTGGGCCAAGCAGTTCGGCATCGAGGTGGACCAGTGACGCTCGAAGCCCTGCGCGCCGCCGATGTGGTCGTCGTCGGTACCGGCTTCTACGGATTGACGATCGCGGAGCGGGTCGCCACCCAGACCGGCCGCCGGGTGATGATGCTCGAGCGGCGCAACCACATCGGTGGGAACGCCTACAGCCACAACGATCCCGAGACCGGCATCGAGGTCCACACCTACGGCTCGCACCTGTTCCACACGAGCAACCAGCGGGTCGTGGACTACGTGAAGGACTTCACGGACTTCAACGACTACCAGCACCGGGTGTACAGCCGGTACCGGAACCGGATCTACCCGATGCCGATCAACCTCGGCACGATCACCACCTACTTCGAGCGGGCTCTGAGCCCGGACGAGGCGCGTGCCCTGGTGGCAGAACAGGCTGCGGAACTCGGATCGGCCGAGCCGGCCAATCTCGAGGAGAAGGCGATCAGCCTCATCGGGCGACCGCTCTACGAGGCGTTCATCCGGGGCTACACCGCCAAGCAGTGGCAGACCGACCCGCGGGAACTCGACGCCGGCATCATCACGCGACTGCCGGTCCGCTACACCTTCGACAACCGG
>CALFYG010000062.1 GCA_937952095.1 uncultured Micrococcales bacterium
CCCGGCCCGGCGATGTAGATCATGTCCGTGCCGTCCCGGCGGATGATCCGGTTCAGATGGGCGTAGATGAAGTTCAGACCTGGAGTGGTGCCCCAGTGGCCAAGTAGGCGTGGCTTGATATCGGATGCCCGCAGAGGCCTGCGCAGCAGCGGGTTGTCCAGCAGATAGATCTGCCCGACGGACAGGTAGTTCGCGGCCCGGAACCAGCGATCGAGCGCCGCCACCTCCTCGGCTTCCAGGGTCCCGGCCGAGACCTTCACTTTGCTGCGCGACGGGTTCGCCCGTTTCGTCTTCGAGGCCATGGCACCACCCTGTCAAGACCGTGGCGCCCCGCGCCACCGGTATGCGGCCCTGGGCAGCACCGTTCTCCGTGTGTTCAGATGGAGTCATGAGTGACAACGACGACATCGAGAAGTTGCTGCGGGAGATCGACGGAGTCACCGGCAACGCCCAACCCCCGGCACGTCGCCCGGAGGCCCCGGCCGAGAAGGCGGATGACTCCTCCGGCGGAACCGGTATGGCACTGGCCGTGGCCGCAGTGGTCGGCGTGGTCGGCCTAGTGCTGGGCTTCCTGCCCTGGGTGCCCGGGATCTGGCTCGGCCTCGGGGGTTTCCTCGGCGCTTTCATCGGCGTCATGCTCGGCCGCCGATTCAGCTAGACGCTTCTGCACGAAGACCGGGCGGAGCAGTCGGTAGGTGATGTAGGCCCCGAAGAGGAACAGCGGCCAGCCCATGATGATCTTGGCCGTTCCCAGGGCGCCGACCCATCCGGCGAGATACAGCGGGACCTGCACCACGATGCGGGCACCGAAAACGAACACCCACACCCACGTGGCGGCTGCGAACACGCGTCGCAGATCGGGCTCCTTGCGCCACCCCGTGGGGTCGCCGGTGATGGCCCCGACCACTACTCCCATCAACGGCCAACGCACCAGTAAGGAGACCAGGAACGCCGCCCCGTAGGCGACGTTGACGATCAGGCCCCAGAGGAAGAAGTCACGAGCCTCACCTGTGCGGGAGCTCACGTACGCGGAGATCGCCACGCCGGCGAAGCCGGCGAGTACCTGCGTCAGGGGCTGACGGCGCAAGAGTCGCAGAACCAGAATCACCGCGCCGGTACCCAGAGCGGCGATCAGCGCCGGTTGCAGCACCCGGCCGTCGAGCATGTAGACCACGATGAACACGACCGACGGCAGCGCGGAATCGATCATGCCCCGCCAGCCGCCGAGGGCGCGCTCAAGCAGCACTGCCTCCGGGTGCGCCGGTGCCGTCTTCGGCTCCCCGGCCGTCACTCGGTGCCCGGGATCGTCAGTTCGTACTCCGGATTGAAGATGACCTTCCGCCCGTCGCGCAGGGCGACACGGCCGCGCGCACTGATCCGCCGGCTGGGCACGATGCCTGTCAGGCGGCGTCGGCCCAACCACACCAGGTGCACCATCCCGGTCTCATCGGACACGTCGGCCTCGAATGACTCCACCCCGCCGCTCGGATGCAGCGTCACCGTGTGCACAGTCCCGGTGACCTCTACGACTTCACCGACCTCGGCATCGCAGATCGTCACGTGCTGGCACAACTGCCCGGTGCTCGTACGCGCACGCCATGTCTTCTCAGCGGTCACTCTTCCAGGGTACGGGCCCTCGCCGTCCCTGTCGCCTCCCCGGGTGGCGGGCGCTGACGCCCCCTTCCCACCCGCGTTCATCCGTTAGTCCCCGGTCCATCCGTTAGTCGAAAACGGCCGCGAACCTCTAACGGGAGTGCACAAGGTCTCACCGGAGTTGGTCTGGCCCAGGGTCGGGGCTCACGAGACCCAACCCCGGTCCCCCTGAGAGTTCGGTACCAACGTGAGCCTGGCGCGATCGTGTACGGCTCACCGGAGTACGCGCAGCTCACCGCCTGGGGATGCGCACCCCGTGCCCAGCGAGGACCACCGCCACAATGGGACGCATGACCACGTGCCTGCTGCTGCACGGCGCCGGGTCCACACCCGAGTTCATCACGCGCACATTCGGGCCGGCCACGGCCGAGCGGGGCTGGACACTGGTCGCCCCGGACGTGCGCGGGATGACCATGGCCCAGATGGTGGAACTCATCGCCGCCCAAGGCCTCGACCGGCACGATGTGGTCGGCGGGGTGTCGCTCGGAGCGCACGCCGCCGCTCGCTATTGCGCCACCACCGGGTGGGCCGGAAGGCTCTACGCCGTCATGCCGGCGTGGATGGGCCATCCGGAATCGGTCGCGGCTCTCACCCGCACCACCGCACGACGGATCGATGCTTCGTCCGTCAGCGAGGTCCTCGCGGACATCAGCGCTCAGGCCACCGCCCACGACTGGATCCTCGACGAACTGCGCACGGCCTGGGCGGCAATGCCAGACGCGCAGGTGGCGCACGCCCTGCGGGTAGCCGCAGAACAGCCCGCGCCCGACTACGCGGAACTGGAGACGATCACGGCGAGCGCACGCGTTGTGGCCCTGGCTGACGACCCGACCCATCCAGAGCATGTGGCGCGGGCCTGGGCGGCGGCCATCATGGACGCCACATTGGCCGTCGTCCCCCGCCACGTACCGTCATCGGCCGCTCTGGCGCAGTACCTCTGGTGAGGTCTAGCGGGTCTCGGTGATCTCCGGACCCCGCTCGAACGGTTCCATGTCCTCGTACTGGCCGTCCTCGGCGTCCTCGTCGACCTCCTCGGCCTCGATCCCCTGCGGGGGCGTCAAAGGGATCAGGTCGCCCGGGGCCATCGGACGCTCGCCGCGGTTGACGATGCACCCGGCAAGGATGTCCTCGAAGAACTCACCCATCGCAGGGCTGGTCGCCGCGGTGCCCATGAACATCCCACGGATGAACCAGCGATTGCCCTCGGCACCCACGAACCGCGCAGGCTGCATTGCGGTGGCGCCGTTGGCGTCCTGCGCGGGGACCTCACCGCTGAGTTCGGTCCCGAAGCGGCCTTCCGAGCGCGACATCGTGCCGCCGGCCTGGGAGATCTCCGCCTCGAGCTCGTCCATGACCTCCGACCAGAATCCGCCGGAACGTGGCGCCGCAACGGCCATCAATTGCAGGGCCGCCTGCTGCTCCTCGAGTACCACGACCGCGATGGCGAAGGTGTTGTTCTCCTCGTTGTGACCCTCGAGGCTCAACTGCATGTTGTCCACGATCGGGATCTGCAGCCCACCGAGGTCCACCCGGGCGATCTCGTCGGCCGGGGCGTCCGCGATGTCGAAGGGGCCCTCCGACGTCGACTCGGCCGCGGGCTGCTCATCGCCGGCGACCTCGTCGACCACGACCTCGTCGGTCACGACCTCGTCAGCCGGCACCTCGCCGGAGTCCGAACCGCTCTTGCGTCGCTTGAACACTGCTCATCTCCTATGGATAGACCCGTCCCACCGTAACGCGGCCGGTCATCAGTGTGCGCCGCGATGTCCGCCTGTGGACCCGAAACCACCGACGTCGCGCGCCGAACCGGGCAATGACTCGACTTCGACCAGGGACACGACGGGCACCTCCTGTACGACCAACTGCGCGATGCGATCGCCGCGGTGGAAAACCACCGGCGTGTGGGGGTCGAGATTGATAAGGCACACCTGGATCTCGCCGCGGTACCCGGCGTCGATCGTCCCGGGGCCGTTGACCACACCGATGCCGTGCTTGACGGCCAGACCACTGCGGGGGTGCACGAAGGCCGCATACCCGGCGGGCAGCGCGATAGCCACGCCGGTGGGCAGCAGTGCCCGCTCCCCAGGTGCCAGCGTGACATCCACTCGGGAATACAGGTCGAGTCCGGCATCACCAGGATGCGCGAACGACGGCAACGGCAGATCGGGATCGAGTCGTTGGATGAGGACGTTCACGGGTTCACCGCCAATCCGTTGCCGGGGGCGGTCCGCTCAGCCACCGCGGCCTCCACATCCTGTTGGCGACCGTTGTTCAGGAAGTGCTCCAGGGGGACTTGCAGGAACAACGCACTGGCGGTCAGCGCCACGGGCCCCTCCGCGCCAAGGCGGCCGACGGCCTGCGTGTAGACCTTGCGGCCAGCGACGCCAGTGATCCGGGCGTCGATGTGAAGTACCGATCCCACAGGTACCGGCCGACGGAAGTCGACCTCCAGCCGCGCGGTGACAGCAGGCACCAGGAGAAGCCAGTTCAGCGCCCCGAGCGCCTCATCGAACGCCGTCGACAGCAGACCGCCATGGGCGAGCCCGGGGGCGCCCTGGTGGACGTCCGTGACTTCGAAAACGGCATGGACCCCGACGTCCCCGGCCGTCACCCGCATGTGCAGACCGGCCGGATGCTTCGAACCACAGCCGTAGCAGCGGTCGTAGTGGCTGGGGATCTCCTCCCCCACTGCGACGGCCTCCGGGTGACGCTGGGGCATTTGCGCGTTCGATGGCGCCAACGTCGGACTGACCGGCCAGACGATCTCCTCTACTCCCACGCCCTGATCCTATGGCCGGGTGTGACCGGCTCCCGGTGCGCGTTGGACAATTCGGGTATGACATATCGCGAGGTCCTGCGGCCGCCCTGGTGGCTCTACGCAGTGATGATCGGTCTGGCCGCCCTGTTCAGTTTCACGCTGGCTGCCGCGGTGACAGTGCCAGTGGCACTTGTCGCGTTCGTGATCATCGTGGCCCTTCTGTCCTGGGTGGTCAGCAGACGCGGACTCGAGATCAGCGTCGACGAGGCCCGCCTACGCATCGGCTCCGAATCGCTCGCGCGTGAGGACATCGCTCACGTCCTGCCGCTTCACGCCCATGAGATGCAGGTGGTGGCCGGCCCAGAAGCAGACCCGCGTGCCCACCTCGTCCTGCGCAACCTCGCCACCAAGGAGGGTGTCAAGATCGACGTCACCGAGGGAGCGACCCCCTACTGGCTGGTCAGCTCGGCACATCCCGAGGAACTTGCCGCGGCCCTCGAGCAGCACTGATCCGCCACCGGGCCGCACAGCCCGAAGTGGCGATAGGATCGGCCCCACAACACCTCTGGAGGATGTGTGAATCCGCGACTTCTGACCCCGTTGGTCTCCCTCGGCGCCGCATGGGCGACCCGGAAGTCCCTCAATGCCATCTATTCGCGCCGGCACGAGGGCGGAGCGATCCCGAAGAACGACGACGTCGAAGTGCCGTTCAAGCGTGTTCTGATCTGGGCACTGGCCACCGCGGTCGTCGCCTCATTGGTCGACGTGGCCGTGCAGCAGGGTATGGCCCGGTGGGCCGAGCAGCCCCAGGGTGAACTTCCCGCCTAGCCGGCACACTCCGTGCATACGTAGACGCCGTTCTTCTCCGAGGCCAACTGGCTGCGGTGGTGCACGAGGAAGCAGACCGAGCAGGTGAACTCATCCTCCTGCTTGGGCACGACCTGAACCGTCAAGGCCTCGTTCGACAGGTCGGCTCCGGGCAACTCGAGGCTCTCAGCGATCTCCGTCTCGTCCTCGTCGACCCCACCCGTTGCGGTCTTGACGCGACCCTGCAACTCCTCAAGGGAGTCCTCGGACATCTCCTCGTCAGTCTTGCGGGGTGCGTCGTAGTCGGTAGCCATTCCCTCTCCTGCTCACATTGTGGATGTCCATGCCAACACCATGAGGCCGGATTTCATGCCCGAGATGTCGTTCCTGACCGCCGATGTTGCCACATCAGGCCCCGTTACGGTACATCCGGGGGCGGTCCGACACCTGCCGTTGCGCCCCCGGCGAGTATTCCGGTGAGATAGGAGCATGCCCCTCTACGCCCTCGGCGAAAAGCGCCCGGTCATCGATCCGACCGCCTTCGTCCACCCGGATGCCGTGCTCATCGGCGACGTGACCATCGGCCCGGAGTCGTCGGTATGGCCGACCGCGGTCCTCCGCGGCGACCACGGCGCGATCCGCGTGGGTGCGCAGACCTCGGTCCAGGACGGCACGATCGTGCACTGTACGCGGGTTCTGGACACCGTCATCGGTGACCGCTGTGTGGTCGGCCACAACGTGCACCTCGAGGGATGCACCATCGAGGACGACTGCTTGATCGGGTCAGGAGCGGTCGTGTTGCACCGCGTTGTGGTGCACCGCTATGCCCTTGTCGGCGCCCAGGCCATGGTCAC
>CALFYG010000063.1 GCA_937952095.1 uncultured Micrococcales bacterium
CTGGGCATCTTCGCCATGACCAGCCAGGGCCAGAGTGGTTCGACGCTCTACATGGTCAACCACGGCTTCTCGACCGCGGCGCTGTTCATCGTCGCGGGCTTCCTCATGACCAGACGAGGGTCGAAACTCATCGAGGACTACGGTGGGATCTACAAAGTCGCGCCGCTGCTCGCCGGCTTCTTCCTCATCGCCGGGTTGAGTTCGTTGGCGCTACCGGGCATGAGCAGCTTCGTGTCGGAGTTCCTCGTGTTGCTGGGCACGTTCGTGAGGTACCCGGTGGCGGCCGTGATCGCCACGACGGGCATCATCTTCGCTGCGCTGTACGTGCTGTGGCTGTACCAGCGGACGATGACCGGGCCGGTCAAGCCGGGGTGCGAGGACGTGAAGGACCTGACCGGCCGCGAGATGCTTGCCGTCACGCCACTGGTCGCCGTGATCATCGCCCTCGGTGTGTTCCCGGCCCCGGCCCTCAACGTCATCAACCCCGCGGTCGACCAGACCCTGGTCGCGGTGGGTGTGCAGGACCCGACGGTCGGACCGGCCGGCGAGTGTGACTTCGCCGATGGGTGCCGCGCGGAAGGGGAGGGACAGTGAACGGCGTGGTGGAGACCTTCACATCTCCTGACATCAAGTACGCCCTGGTGGCGCCACTGCTGATCGTCCTGGGGGGCGGCGTGCTGAGCGTGCTCGTCGAGGCGTTCGTGTCCCGCCCGCACCGCCGGATGGTCCAGTTGTGGCTGGTCGCGGTGGTGCTCCTGGCTGCCTTCGTGGTGGTGGTCCGGTTGGCCGGCACCAACGAACTTGCTGCTGAGGGGACCATCGCAGTGGATGGCCCTGGCCTGTTCATGATGGGCTCGATCCTGCTGATCGCCATGGTGTCGGCGTTGCTGATCGCCGAACGGATGATCGATCCGGCCGGCGACGCGTTCGCACCGTCCGCCGCGGCCCTGCCGGGCAGCGAGGACGAGCGGGTGTTCACCGAACGCGGATGGCTGCAGACCGAGGTCTGGCCGCTGTTCCTGTTCAGCACCGGCGGCATGATGATGTTCGCCACGGCGAACGACCTGCTGACCATGTTCGTGGCCCTCGAGGTCATGTCGCTGCCGCTGTACCTGTTGGCGGGCATGGCCCGTCGCCGGCGCCTGCTGAGCCAGGAAGCGGCCATGAAGTACTTCCTGCTCGGTGCGTACTCGTCGGGCTTCTTCGTGTTCGGTGCGGCGATGCTGTACGGATTCTCGGGCACGATCTCGTTCAACGGGATCGTGGAGAGCATGGCGGCCAACCCGGGTGGGAACGGCCTGCTGATCGCCGGCGCCTGTCTGCTGTTCGTCGGCCTGCTGTTCAAGATCGGTGCGGTGCCGTTCCACCAGTGGACCCCGGACGTCTACCAAGGAGCGCCGACACCGGCGACCGCGTTCATGGCGGCGGGCGTGAAGATCGCCGCGGTCGGCGGACTGCTGCGTCTGTGCTACGTGGCACTCGGCGGTCTGCGGTGGGACTGGCGGCCGGTCATGTGGGCGGTGGCCATCGCGACCATGCTCATCGGAGCGATCGTGGCGCTGACCCAGACCGACATCAAGCGCATGCTCGCCTACTCGGCGATCGCGAACGCCGGCTTCATGCTGATCGGCGTCATCGCCACCAACGCCGCGGGCCTGTCCGGGACGATGTTCTACCTGCTGGCGTACGGCTTCTCCACGCTCGGCGCCTTCGCGATCGTGAGCCTGGTGCGCGACCCGGCTGGTGAGGCGACGAAGCTGTCGCAGTGGGCGGGCCTGGGCAAGACCTCACCGCTGGTGGCAGGGGCGATGGCGATCATGTTGCTGGCCTTCGCCGGGATCCCGCTGACCTCGGGCTTCACGAGCAAGTTCGCGGTGTTCGAGGCGGGTATCCAGGGCGGCGCGACCCCGGTCGTGATCGTCGGTGTGTTCGCCTCCGCGATCGCCGCGTTCTTCTATGTGAGGGTCATCGTGCTGATGTTCTTCACCGACCGCGCCGAGGACGCTCCGTCGGTCGTCGTGCCCAGTAGTCTGACCGCGGTGGCGATCGGCGTGGCGGTTGCGGTTACCGTGATTCTTGGCGTGCTTCCGCAATCCGTGTTGGACTTGGCAGACAAGGCCTCCACGTTCATCAGATAGGGGTGATCGGTGCCGACGAGTTTGGCATTCCTCACCGATCCGGTCCTGCGCGACGGATTGCGCGGCCGCCTGCAACGCGTGGAGACCCGACTCAATGAGGCGGTCAAGAGCAGCTACCCGTTCGTCACGGAGACATCGGTCCACCTCGTCGAGGCGGGCGGGAAGCGCTTCCGGCCGCTCATGACGCTGTTGTGCGCCGACTTCGGTGATGCGGACAACGACGAGGTCTACGACGCGGCCACGGTGGTGGAGTTGACCCACCTCGCCACGCTGTACCACGACGACGTGATGGACGAGGCGCCGATGCGTCGGGGACGCCCTTCGGCGAACAGCCGGTGGGACAACTCCGTGGCCATCCTGACCGGGGATTTCCTGTTCTCCCGCGCCTCCGACATCCTTGCCGATCTCGGACCCGAAGCAGTGCGGATCCAGGCCCGTACGTTCGAGCGACTGGTGACCGGACAGATCCGCGAGACCGTAGGGCCGGCGGACGGTGAGGACCCCGTTGAGCACCACCTGCAGGTGCTCAGTGACAAGACGGGTTCGCTGATCGCCACCTCCGCGCAGTTCGGGGCCATGTTCGCCGGCTGCGACGAGCCGACCATCGACACGGTCACCCGCTACGGGGAGCGCATCGGTGTGGCGTTCCAACTCGCCGACGACCTCGTCGACTTGACCAGCGACTCGGTGGACTCAGGGAAGACGCCCGGCACCGACCTCAAGGAGGGTGTGCCCACGCTCGCCGGCCTGATCGTGCTGCGCGACGCCGCTGCTGAGGATGCGCGGTTGGCCGATCTGCTCACCCGCCCGCTCGACGAGGCGGAAGTGGGGGAGGCGCTCACGCTGCTGCGTGGGCACGACGCTGTCGCCCGTGCCCGCCAGGTGGCACGGCAGTGGGCCGACGACGCTCGCGAGTGCCTCGAACCACTGCCTGCCGGTGCTGCGCGTGACGCGTTGGCAGCGGTCTGTGATTACGTGGTCGACCGCACCGGCTGACGATCTCCCGCGCCGCCCGGAATGTGGACCCACGGCGGCTCGTTTGCGACGTTGTTGACCGGGCTGCAGTTGGTTTGCGACGTTGTTGACCGGAATCGGCCCCTGACGCGTCAACAACGTCGCAACGGATCGTGCTGACTGTCAACAACGTCGCAAACGGGGTCGTAAGCCACCCCGGCTACAACCCCAGCAATCTGGCGGCCAGGTCCGCCATGACCTCGTCCGCACCGCCGCCGATACCGAGGATCCGGGCGTCGCGGTAGTGCCGCTCCACCTCACCACGCGCGTAGCCCATCCCTCCGAACAACTGCACTGCACGGTCGGTGACGAAGGCCGCGCAGTTCACGCCGGTCTGCTTGGCGTAGATGGCGTCGAGGACAGAGACCTCCCCACCTTCGGCGAGCCGGTGGACGTATGAGCGCGCGACATCTGTGCGACGGTTCATCTCCACGAAGGTGTGCCGGACCACCTGCCGGGCGCTCAACGGCCGGCCGAAGGTCTCGCGCGCCCGGATCCACTCCCTGGTCAGGTCCACACATCTGGCCGCCGTGGCGTAGCCGCTCACACCAAGGCTCAGGCGCTCGGTCGCGAAGTGGCGGGCCAGCGATGCGAAGCCCTCATCGGTGATCAGTTCCGCGCGGGCATCGACGAGCCCGATCTCAGCGGTGTCCGAACAGTGCCAGCCCATCTTCTCCAAGCGACTGGTGACCTGGAATCCCGGCTGGTCGGTGGGGACTGCGAACAGGCCGATCCCTGCCGCACCGGGCGCGCCCCGCAGGCGCGCGGCGACCACCGCGACATCAGCGCGTGCACCCGAGGTGATGAAGGTCTTCGCGCCGTTGAGCACCCAGGAGTCACCGGATTCATCGGCACGCGTGCGAAGATTCGCCACATCGGATCCGCCACCGGGTTCGGTGACGCCGAGGCAGGCGATCTTCTCGCCGGCCAGGACCGGGCGCACCCAGGCGTCGATGAGGTCCTCGTTGCCGGAATCGATGATGTGCGGGATGGCGATGCCGTGCGTGAACAGGCCGGCGATCACGCCGCCCGAACCGCCCGCAGCCAGTACCGATTCGGTCACCACGATGACATCGCCGAGGTCGCCGCCGGACCCGCCCACTTCTTCGGGATATCCCACCCCGAGCAGCCCGAGGGCCGCCGCCTGCTTGTGCAGGTCGCGGGGGAGTTCCCCCTCCCGCTCCCACAGGTCGAGGCTGGGCGCTATCTGGTCGGCGGTGAAGTCCCGGACGGTCTCGGCCAGCGCTGCTCGTTCGGCGGTCATGAACGTCATGGCGCCAGACTACGTCGGATCCTGGGCCGCGACGTGAAGGCGGCGCACGCCGGATCCCGGGTCTGAACCAGGGATCCGGGACCCCTTCCGTAGGGTAGACTGGAGCGATGCGCAAGCACTGGGGCTGGGGCGATGTCGATCGTTCCCTGTCCACCGACCAGATCCGGCAGGCGGCCCCCGGCATCGTGGAGTACCTCGGCTTCGGCCGCGTCGAGCCCGAACCCGCAGTCCCGCTTGAGGCCGCCAGCCTGCCGACGCCGCGACTCGGTGCGGGCCAACTCGGCGAGTTGGCAGACGTATCCGACCATGCCCGTGCCACGCACGCCCTGGGCAAGGCCTACCGGGACATCATCCGAGGTTTCCGCGGCGATTTCGCCAGTGCTCCGGATATCGTCGCGTTCCCCCACCGCGAAGCCGATGTGGAACGGATCCTCGAGTGGTGTTGGCACCGCAACGTCGCGGTCATCCCTTATGGAGGCGGCACCAGCGTCGTGGGGGGTGTCGAAGGTCGTGACCTTGACCGCTTCGAGGCTGTGCTCTCCCTGGACCTGCGCCGGATGGACCATGTCCTGGAGGTCGATCCCGCGAGCCGAGCGGCGCGTATACAGGCCGGTGCTGCGGGTCCGCGCATCGAGGAGCAACTGCGCACGCACGGCCTCA
>CALFYG010000064.1 GCA_937952095.1 uncultured Micrococcales bacterium
CGCCATCGTCTGCGCGACGGACCTCGAGGCCCGGGTGCGGGAACTGCGGCTGATCGCGCAGTGGAAACCTCCCTACAACCGACGGTCAAGGCACCCGGAACGCGCCGTCTGGCTCAAACTGACATCCGAGGCGTTCCCCAGGTTGTCGGTGGTGCGCGCGGTGACCGACGACGAGACGTCCGGACGTGTCTATGCCGGCCCGTATTCCAGCCGGGCCGACGCCCAGGAGGCGGCCGCGGCGATCACAGAAGCCACAGGCTTGCGTGCGTGCACGCAGCGTTTGCGCCCGGGACACCGCAGTCAGGGATGTGTGCTCGGACAGATCGGGCGCTGTGCGGCCCCGTGCGATGGAGAGGTACCGCCCGAGGCCTACGCCGTTACCGCGTCCTCGGCGCGCCGGGTGATGCTCGGCGACACGACCACGATCGAAGAGGCGATCGCTGTCCGGATGTCGGGTCTCGCGGCCCAGGAGCGGTTCGAGCAGGCCGCGATATGGCGCAACCGCCTTGATGCAGCCGTGCTGGGGATCCGGTCGTCGGCGCAACTGCGCGCATTCGGTCAGGTCCGGCAGATCGTGGCCGCCACCAGTAGGCCCGGCGGCTGGGACATCCACGTGATCCGGCACGGGCGTTTAGCAGGGGCGACGTTCTGCCCCGTCGGGCACGATCCGTACGCCGCTGTGGAGGCGGTCGTCACCGCCGCCGAGCACGTGGATCCACCGATCTCCCCGGACACCTCCGCTCTCATAGCGGAGAGCAGGATGCTGCTGCGATGGCTCGAGGGCGCCCGTCCCATCGACATCGACGGGTGTTGGGCGCTTCCGCTCAGCCCTGCAGGGACCGGCTGACCTCGATCCAGCGGTCCAGGAGGGTGGCGGCCGCACCGGAGTCGATCGCGTGGGTCACACGTTCGACCCCCTCGCGGATGCGGGCGGCGGTGTCGATCTCGGCGGTGCTCACGGACGCCCACGCTGCCCACGCAGCGGCGGCATTGGCGATCACGACATCGCGCACCGGTCCCCCGCCGCCAGCGAACACGTCACGTGCGAGTTCGGCGTTGCGAGTGGCGTCCCCACCCCGCAGGGCCGACAAGGGCGATCGGGCAACTCCGAACGTCTCCGGCGTGAACTGCGACAAGCTCACCCGCGGTCCTGTGGCGTCCCACACGGTCGTGGGACCCTCGGTGCTGATCTCGTCGAGGCCGTCGAGACCGCGCACCACGAGCGCCCGCACACCCTGCTTGTGCAGGACGTCGGCCATGACCGGGGCCATGGGCTCGAAGGCGCATCCCACCAGGGCTGCCGCCGGACGTGCCGGGTTGGCAAGTGGCCCGAGGATGTTGAAGAAGGTCGGAATGGCCAGATCCTTACGGGCCTGGCCGGCGAACCGCAGAGCGGGATGGAAGACCGGCGCGAAGCAGAACGCGATGCCGGCCTGCTCCAGGCAGAGACCCACCGCCTGCGCGGGCAGATCGATCACCACCCCGAGGGCCTCGAGCACGTCGGCCGATCCCGACTGCGACGACGCCGCCCGGTTGCCGTGTTTGACGACGCGAGCACCCGCGGCGGCCACGACGATGGCCGACATGGTGGACACGTTGACGGTGTGGGCGCGGTCGCCGCCGGTTCCCACCACGTCGAGCACCGGCCCGGGCACCGCCACCGAGGTCGCGTGCTCCAGCATCACCGACAGCAAGTCGATGATCTCCTCGGGCGTCTCGTCCTTGGCTCGCATGAGCACCGCGAAGGCCGCGATCTGTGCCGGAGTGGCGCGGTCCTCGAGGATCTCCCGCATCGCCCATTGGGTCTGTTCAGGCTGCAACTGGCGCCGTGCGAACAATGCGGAGAAGATCTGTGGCCATTCGGTCATGGGAGTCAGCCTATGCGGGCCTCAGATGGGACTGGGGCGGTGCGGTGATCCGTGATTCGGTGAGTGGCGCCGAAGTCAGCCTGCGTCGAGCGCGACCCGCGACCGGAGCAGGTCCGTCACTGCCTCGGCGAAACTCATGGGCTCGATGGGGTGGGACACCACGGCGTCGGCACGCGACCATGTGGCCAACCAGGCATCCTGCGGGCGGGCGACCACCACGAGGATCGGCGGGCCCTTGTACAACTCGTCTTTGAGCTGTCGGCAGACCCCCATGCCCCCGGCCGGGGACGCCTCACCGTCAAGGATCAGCAGATCGAAACCGCCGGGATCGACCGTGCGGATGAGCATCGGCTCGGTGGCGACCTCGGTGTACTCGACCTCGGGCAACTCCCGCGAGGGCCGACGACCGAGCGCAAGCATGATCTGCTGCCGGGTGTCGACGTTGTCGCTGTAGACCACGACCTTCAACGCACGCGCCATGAAAGAACCTCCGCCCCCGATGCTAGTGGGCTGCCGGGGTCGGCGCGCCGCCAGGACGGCCCGGAAACCCCGATTCAGGGGTACGAGCGACCCGATGAACGGGCTGATGAACGGCAGATTCGGGAAAAATGCCACGGATTCGGGGGGTCGTTCGGTTTGGAGGAGGTAAACCTGCCAGAATCGCGACGTGGCTAATGCATCTGCTGTGACGACCCGGCTGGCGCCGGCTGGTCACGTCGACCGGCCGAACAACGTCGCCATCGGGACCATCATCTGGCTCGCCAGTGAATTGATGTTCTTCGCGGCGCTGTTCGCGATGTACTTCACCCTGCGGTCGGTGAACCCCGAGATCTGGGCGGTCGACACCGGCCTGCTCAACATCCCGTTCGCGACGATCAACACCACGATCCTGGTGCTGAGCTCGGTGACCTGTCAGATGGGTGTGTTCGCCGCCGAACGCGGCGACGTGAAGAACCTGCGCAAGTGGTTCATCATCACCTTCATCATGGGCGCGATCTTCATCGGCGGGCAGGTGACCGAGTACACCGAGTTGGTGCATGAGGGACTGACCATGTCCTCGTCGCCGTACGGGTCGGTCTTCTACCTCACGACCGGCTTCCACGGCCTGCACGTGACCGGTGGCCTCATCGCATTCCTCTTCGTGCTGGCCCGTACCTACGTCGCCAAGCGGTTCACCCATGAGCAAGCCACGTCGGCGATCGTCGTGTCGTACTACTGGCACTTCGTCGACGTGGTCTGGATCGCCCTGTTCGCCACCATTTACCTGGTCAAGTGATGCGAGGTTCGATGAAGAAGCGCAGTCGCCGGCGTTCATTCGGCGCCGGCATCCTGATGGGCGGCGCCTTGCTGCTCGTGGGCTCGGGCTACGCGGTCGTGAACGCGGAGACCACCCCCACTCCCGAGCCGATCGCCGCCGAGGGCTCTGTGGAGCAGATCCAGGTGGGTCGGCAGTTGTTCCTCGAGGGTTGCTCCTCCTGCCACGGCCTCGAGGGCCAGGGCATCGAGGCCGACAACGCCACTGGCGGCAACGGCGGCCCCTCGCTGATCGGCGTGGGTGAGGCAGCCGTCGACTTCCAGGTGAGCACCGGCCGGATGCCGCTCGCGGTTCCGGACGCCCAAGCGGCGCGTAAGCCTCCGATCTACTCGCAGGCCGAGATCGACGCGATGGCCGCGTACATCGCAACGCTCGGTCCCGGCCCGGCGAACCCCACGGAGGAGGAACTCGACCTCGAGGACGCCAACCTCGCCGAGGGCGGGGAGATCTTCCGCACCAACTGCACCCAGTGCCACAACTTCGCCGGTAGTGGCGGGGCGCTGACCAACGGGCAGTACGCACCCAGCCTCATGGATGCCACACCTGAGCAGATCTGGCAGGCGATGGTGACCGGACCCCAGCAGATGCCGGTCTTCAGCAACGAGACCATCACGCCTGAGGAGAAGAAGAACCTCATCGCCTACATCGAGTCGCTGAAGGTGGAGCCGAACAACGGTGGCCTCGCCCTCGGCCGTCTCGGACCCGTCACCGAAGGCCTATTCCTGTGGACCGCCGGGCTGTTGTCACTCATCGCGGTCGCCGTCTGGATCGGAGCGAAAGTCCGTTGAGCACCCACGACAATCTGCCTGCCACCACCGCCACTGACGAGGCTGCTGCGATCGAGGCCGCCGCGGCGGCGTTGCCGGCCCACAAGCCGCGCCGCACCGACGTCGACCCGAAAGCAGCGCGCCGCGCCGAACGCCAGGTCGCCCTGATGTTCCTGGGATCCGCTCTGATGACCGTGCTGTTCGTCGTCGCGTTCGTGGCGATCCCGGTCGAAGAGTCCGTGTACATCTGGGGCTTCGGGACGGTCAACGCCAGCAACATCGCCCTCGGCGTGACGTTCGGCCTGGCCATCTTCCTCATCGGCGCCGGGGCCATCCACTGGTCCAAGAAGTTGATGAACGAGAAGGAGGAGATCCAGCTGCGGCATTCGCTGGCCTCCACCGACGAGGACCGTGAAGCCGCGATCGAAGCGTTCGATGACTACTCGGCCGACTCCGGGTTCGCGCAGCGGCCGATCATCCGCCGCTCGTTGATCACGGCGATGGCCCTGTTCCCGATCCCGCTGATCGTGATGCTGCGCGACCTCGGCCCACTGCCGGAGGAAGCGCTACGCGAGACCCTGTGGAAGCCGGGCTCCCGGATCATCACCGACCCCACGGGGCGGCCCGTGCGTCCCTCGGACCTGGCCATGGGCGGTCTGATCTCAGCGATGCCGGCCGACCTCCCGCTGGTGCAGGAGGAGGAGGGCAACCTCAACGCCCGGGCGAAGGCGGCGATCATCCTCGTGCGCATGGAGCCGCAGGAGATCGTCTCTCAGCAGGGCGACAACTGGGACTACGGCGGCATCCTCGCCTTCTCCAAGATCTGCACCCACGTGGGCTGTCCGATTGCGCTCTATGAACAACGGACGCATCATTTGTTGTGTCCCTGTCACCAGTCGACGTTCGATCTGGCTGACTCCGGCAACGTCGTATTCGGGCCCGCGGCGCGCCGGCTACCACAACTACCAATAACGATTGATCCAGAAGGGTTCCTCGTCGCCAAAGATGGCTTCGCAGAGCCCGTGGGTCCGAGCTTCTGGGAGCGTGGCGACGCATGAGCGCGACGGTGAAAACAGCAGGTAAGTCGGTGCGCTGGGTCGACGATCGACTGGCCTCCAGCAACTTCCTCAAGCGCAGCATGGGAAAGGTCTTCCCCGAGCACTGGTCGTTCATGCTCGGCGAGATCGCCCTGTACAGCTTCATCGTGGTCCTGCTGTCCGGGGTCTATCTGACCCTGTTCTTCAAGCCATCGATGGTCGAGATCGTCTACAACGGCTCGTACGTGCCGCTCAAGGGCGTCGAGATGTCCGAGGCGTACGCCTCCACACTCGACATCTCCTTCGACATCCGTGGCGGCCTGCTCATGCGTCAGGTCCACCACTGGGGCGCGCTGTTCTTCATCGCCGCCATCTCCGTGCACCTCTGCCGCGTCTTCTTCACCGGGGCGTTCCGCAAGCCGCGTGAGATGAACTGGGTGATCGGCGTGGGTCTGCTGACCATGGCGCTGCTCGCGGGCTTCGCGGGTTACTCCCTCCCCGACGACCTGCTGTCGGGTACGGGCCTACGGATCGCGCAGGGCATCATGCTCTCGATCCCACTGGTCGGCACCTACTTGAGTTTCTTCGTCTTCGGTGGTGAGTTCCCAGGGACCGACTTCGTCAGTCGGCTGTACGCGGTGCACATCCTGCTTGTCCCAGGTCTGATCCTGGCGTTGCTCACGGCGCACTTGATCATGGTCTGGTACCAGAAGCACACCCAGTTCCCCGGGCCGGGACGCACCAACGAGAACGTCGTGGGCTACCGCCTCATGCCGATCTACATGGCCAAGGCCGGTGGGTTCTTCTTCGTAGTGTTCGGCGTCATCACACTGATCTCCGGACTGGTCACGATCAACCCGATCTGGCTGTACGGGCCCTACACGCCCGACCAGGTCACAGCAGGGTCGCAGCCCGACTGGTACATCGGCTGGCTCGAAGGTGCCTTGCGCATGATGCCCAACGTCGAGTGGGTGATCTTCGGATACACGATCAGCTGGAACATCCTCGTGCCGGCCGTCATCATCCCGGGCATCGTGTTCACGCTGATGGGCCTGTATCCGTGGATCGAGCAATGGGCTACCGGCGACAAGTCCGAGCACCACCTTCTGGACCGTCCGCGCAACGCCCCCGTGCGGACCGCTCTGGGTGCGATGGCGTTGTCGTTCTACATCCTGTTGTGGATCGGTGGCGGCAACGACCTGATCGCCAGTTTCTTCGACCTGTCGATCAATGCCATCACGTGGTTCTTGCGCATTGCGATATTCGTGGTGCCACCACTGGTGTTCATCGCCACCAAACGCATCTGTCTTGGTCTGCAGCGTCGCGACCGCGACAAGTTGCTCCATGGCATGGAGACAGGCAACATCCTGCGGCTTCCGCACGGTGAGTTCATCGAGATCCACGCCCCCATCTCCGACGAGGAGAAGGCCGTGCTGATGTCCAAGCCCGACCGGATTCCGCTGCCGGCACCCGAGGAGATGGACGAGAACGGGGTCCGCCAGCCCGGAGCGCGTATGCACCGACTGCGGGCGAAGTTGTCCAACTTCTACTACGCGGACAACATCCCGCTGCCCACCCGCGAGGAGCTCGAGGCCGCAGAGGCCCACTTGCGCCACGAGGTGGAGGAAGCAGCACCGGTGATGGAAGAGGATCGTCGCCTGGTGCCCGCGCACGACGGATCGGTGCTTCACGACCCGTTGAACGACGACAAGTAGCCCTCAAAGGCGCGAGAAGGGCTCTCTCCCCGGTTGTTACGGGGTGAGGGCCCTTCTTCATGCCCGTAGCCACCGTAGGCTCTGTGGCGTGTCTGAGATGCGCGACCGGATGCGGGGTGGACAGCCCTACCGGGCCGATGATCCCGTCCTGCGTGCTGACTACCTGGCAGCTCAGCAGGCGCTCGCGGAATTCAACACCAGCGATCCGGCGACTCGATCGGAATTGCTGCAGCGACTGGTGGGCTCGTGTGGCCCCGGTGTCACCGTCACTCCCCCACTACGCCTCGACTACGGGCAATACATCCACATCGGGGCCGATACCTTCCTCAACTACGATTGCGTCCTGCTCGACGTCTGTGAGATCCGGATCGGTTCACGGTGCCAACTCGGGCCGCGCGTGCAGATCCTCACCGCCACGCATCCGCTGGATGCGGCCCAGCGCGCCGAGGGGTGGGAATCCGGCGCACCGGTTCGGATCGGTGATGACGTATGGATCGGCGGCGGGGCCATCATCCTGCCTGGCCTCGTCATCGGCGACGGCAGTGTCGTGGGCGCCGGCAGCGTGGTCACCCACGATGTGCCGGCAAGGACCGTCGTGGCGGGTAACCCCGCACGTGTGATCCGCCATTCATGAGTCCTTCGTTGATCACGAAGCGTGACAGCCTCTCTCGAAAGGCACCCGCCGCCGCCTTCATTCCGCGATCGCGAGCCACCCACGGCTATACCGTGTCGCCGAGTCCGAATGTGACGGGGGCGAGGGAGGGACGACATGGAAGGCAAGGTTGCGCCTGACCGCCGCGTGACCGTGGCGGCGTCGGTCCTGAGCGCGTTCTTGGTCGCGGCCGGGCTGAGCACCGTTCCCGACGTCGCAGCCGCCCCCGCTCAGTTGCAGGGGCTGTCTCGCAGTGCGGTCGTCAAGGCGCCCCGTGACGCCATGTGGTTCGGGCAGACCGACGCGTCGGCGCTGTGCAGCCTGATTCCGGGCTGCGCCTCGGTGACCAAGTCCGGCAAGGGCTACCGGATGCGTTTGGTGGGTTATGCCCCGGCACTCGGCGAGGTCCAGCAGGACGTCGACATGAACGTCGTCAAGAAGGTGGCACCGCGTCTGATCCGGATGCGGTTGTCCGCGAAGTCCGCACTCGGTTCGATGTCTGGAGTCGTGGACCTGAAACTGAAGAAGAAGACGTCCACTAAGACCCTCATGACTCTGAACGTGGCCCGCGCCAAGGGCTCGGGAATTCTCGGCGATGTGATGCTGCCGTTCCTGGCGGACAACCTGCAAGCCGGTGTGAGCAGTTCGGCGAACGCACTCAACCACAGCCGGAAATCCTCTGGGATCACTGTGCGGGCCACGACCCCCAAGCGATCAGCCTCCAAGAAGCGGATCACCATCTCGGTGCAGGTCCTCTTCAAGGATCCCCGTGTCCAACCCACACCAGTGGCTTCTGGGACGGTCCGGATCGTCGACTCCAAGACCAAGACCGTGTGCAAGGCCAAGGTCAAGAAGTCCCGGGCGAAGTGCACGTTCACCAGGGGTAAGCGCAGGCCGGGACAACTACGGGCCGTCGCGACCGGGAGTTTCACGAGTGGGTTCCAGGTATGGCACTCCTCCCCCGTGAAGGTGAAGAAGTGAGCCCGCGTAGCGCCCGCGCGCGCATCCTCAAGTGGCTGGTGGCAGGCGCCTCCGCGGTTGCGGCAGGGTCCGTGCTGTCGGGGTGTGCGGGAACCACCGGCGGATTCACCAAGGTGACCTTCATCCCCGTCGATCAGTCGGGCCCGCAGGTCGAGATCGCAGCATCCGGCGGTGCGATCCCCGAGTACCGCATCCCGGGCGGTCGCGACGGACGCCTTCTGCTGGAGTTCGCCGGGCCGTATGGGGACGGCACAGGTCTGGGCGACACCTGCACCATCACCTGGGACAAGGTCGGGACGAAGACCCTCGCACCCGTGGACAACGGCTCCTCCTACAGCGTGGCGTACGACCTACCCGGTGGGGTGAGCGCAGGCAGCAGCAGCGCCAGCCTGACCTGCAAGATCGCCACCGGCGGCAAGGGCGGCGGTTCCTTCGAGATGCAGTTCGTGATCATCGCTGTCTACGACTACGTGTACTGGGGGCACACCGATGGCATCGGACGGGTGCGTACCGACGGAACCGACATCAAGCCGAAATTCATCACCGGCGTGAAGGAAGTACGCGCGATCGCCGTCCATGCGGACAAGATCTACTTCTCCCACAGCAAGGGGATCGGCCGGGCGGACCTCGACGGCGACAACGTCGAGGCGGATTTCATCCCCACCAACGAGGTTGCAGACGCAATCGTTGTGTACAGCCACGGCGCGGGAGATCTCATCGAGTGGAGTCAGAAGGGCCGCATCGGCAGCAAGTTTCTCCCCGATGGACGCATTGATGGCAGCAGCGCCCCCGACATCACGGCAATGGCTGCCTCACATGGTCAGTGGTACTTCGCGGTCACGCACTCCGGCGGGGCCTCCCTGTCATCACCGGCATATCCGCCTGGTGAACCGCCGCGTCTGACAGGCACCCGGGTGCCTGGACTCACCATAGTTGGCAGGACTCCCTACTGGACGAGCGACAACAAGGTAAGCACCCTGGATGCGGACAACAGGCCATCCACCGTGTACCAAGCACGCCCCTGGGTGAATCTCAAAGGACTCGCCTACTCCGGAAAGGAACTCTTCTTCCTGGGCGAACTCGACCGGGCCCAGGCACAGTCCTTGTTTGCCACACGAACGGACGGCAGCGGTGAGCGCACGGTGCTTGACGACTTCTCGGATGCCACCGGTGCTGTCGCGGCCGGCCCCGGGCGTGATCCTGCGCCACGTGTGTCCGTTGAGGACTCCGACGGCAAGAAGATCCAGGAACTGGTGGGACCGACGTTCACCAGCCCGACAGCACCGGTGGAATCCATCGCGTTCTACCTGCGCAACTCCGGCAACGCGGACCTCAAGAGCACCTTCGTGACCGTGATCAGCGGTGATCGGAACAGTTTCACGGAGAGCCCTGGAACGGGTTCCTGCGGATTCGCCACGGTAGGTCCCGGTCAGCGGTGCTTCGTGCGGATCGACTACGACCCCGCCACCCCCGGCAAACACCGAGCCGTGGTGCGGGTGAGCGGCAACATGAACCCCACGGGATACGTGGACGTCCCGGTGTCGGCGGAGTGGATCCAGACGGCTCCCGAGGTCTCGGTGAGCCCGGCGTCTGTTGACTTCGGCCCGCACGCGCCTGGGTACCCGTCGGAGTACACAACGGTCACCGTCACGAACACCGGCAGCGCCGGCCTCACGGTCCCCGCAGGCGGGGTCACCCTGGCGGGGACCAACCGGGACGACTTCGACTTCACAGGCACCTGCGATGACGTGACGGTGCAGCCTGCACAGACATGTTCCATCGAGGTGCTGTTCAACCCGACGGCCAACGGCAGCCGGTCGGGCAGCCTGCAGATCGCCAGCAACGCCCCCGGCAGCCCGACTGTGGTGCCGCTGACGGGTACAGGTGTGCCACCCGCGCTGTCTTTCGCACCGGATCCGGTGCCGTCGGTGACAACTGCTGTCGGTACTGACACGTCGTTCGATCCGATCACCGTCACCAACACGGGCGGTGCTTCGGTCACGATCCCAGCCGATGGCGTCCAGATCACCGGCGGTGACGCGGACAAGTTCGGCATTGTGTCGCAGACCTGCGCGGGCCAGACGCTCGCCGCATCTGCCACGTGCAGCATCCACGCTGAATTCGTTCCAGGCCTCGGCACCATGCCAGGTGATTACTCGGCGGATCTGGAGCTCACCCACGGCGGCGCGGGCAACCCCTTGATGGCGTCTTTGTCGGGAACTGCGACTGCGCCACCCTCCTGACGGACCTGGTCAGCTCTGGGACACCGGGCCGGTGAGCACCCCGCTGCCGGACCCCACAGGGTCACCTGCGGGGTTGCTGCGACTGGCCCGGCACCGTTTGCGATTTGGTTGACGTGCTCGCGGGCGCATTGCGACGTTGTTGCCCTCCCCCGGCCCGAAACAGGGCAACAACGTCGCAAACGGTGGGCTGTGAGACGCCAGAACGCCCCGATCCCCGCGGTGGGGATCAGGGCGTCCTGAGTTCGTGTCAGGCGCTCGGCTGCTCGATCGGGTCGGTGGTCACCGGTCCCGTCTTCGAGTTGTCGAGCCAGTTCTTCCAGGAGACGTTCCACTCGGTGATGCCGTTGCCCAGGTCCTGGGGCCGGCCGGTGTTGCGGACGTCGACGACGTCACCCACACGGGAGTTCTGGAACAACCAGTAGGCGTTGTCCGTGCTCAACCCGATGCATCCGTGGCTGACGTTGGCGTAGCCCTGCGACCCGACCGACCACGGCGCGGCGTGCACGAACTCACCGGAGTTCGTGATGCGCATCGCCCAGTTGACGTCGAGGCGGTAGTACTCGGGGTCGTCCTCGGACGTTCCACCAGTGGCCGCGTCCATCACGACGAAGTCGAGCTTCTCGGTGATGACCTTGACACCCTGCCGTGTGTCGAAGCCGGGCTTACCGCTGGTCGCCGGGAACTTCTTGACGACCTTGCCGTTCTTCTTGACCACGAGCGTGTGCTTGTTGGCGTCGTACACCGACACCATCGAGTCGCCGGTCTGGTAGCTGATCTCGTTGTTGGCCTCGCCATAGGCGCCGGGACCGGTCTTGACGCCCTTGAGCGGCATCACGACCTCGATCTCGGTGTTGTCGGGCCAGTACTTCTTGGGCCGGAACACCACGACCTCGTCGGACTCCCAGCTCCAGGCGCCGACGACAGGGGTCGAGGTCTTCACCTGCAGCTGCTCCTCGACTGCCTTCTTGTTCTTCACGGGAGCATCGAACGTCACGCGGATGGGCATGCCCACACCGACTGTCACATCATCGGCGACACTGACCGAGCTGATGCCCACCAAGGTCTGGGGGTTCACGGTCTTGATGGTGCGTTCGACGGTCGTCGGGTTCCCCGCGCCGTTGGTCGCGGTCGCCTCGATCGTGTACTTGGTGTTGAAGTCCAACGTGGACGCCTTCGAGGTCCACGTGTTGCGCTCAGGGTTGTATGAACCCTTCAGCAGACCCTTGGGGCCCTGCACCGCCACATCGGCAAGCGTGCCGTCCTCTGCCACAACCACGATCGGCTGGTTCACGGGGGCCTTGCGGTCCACCCCAGGCAGAATCTGCATCGCCACAGCTGACTGCTCGGGCGTCTGGCTACGCGCGATGAGCGTCGGCCCACAGCCACTGATCAGCAGCGCCGAAGCAGCGGCTCCGGCGACGGCAATGTTTCGCTTAGCGTTCTTCATCAAACCTCACTACGATCCTGCGTCGATAGTCGCGCATGCCGACCGGTCCGGGCGGACAACACGCCGACACTTTCAGTGTGCCACGTAGGGCACCCTTTCTAAACCTGCCGAACGGTCGTACGACAGTGAGTCACATCACCCTCGAACGCGACGAAATGGACATACCAGTCAGACACGTGTGTGAGACGCTGCCGGCGCGGCGGTCGTTCCACGGAAAAGCCCCGGCCATCGGGCCAGGGCTTTGTCCGTGCCTTGCAGCGTCAGTGCGCGAAGTCCCCGCGGTAGTACTCGAACACGAGTCCGATCGTGCTGAGGACCAGGAAGACCACGCCTGCGATCATCAGCCAGGTCGCGAAGATAAGACCCAGGGCGATCATCATCGCGCTGGCGCCCAACGGCAACGGCCACCACGAGTGGGGGCTGAAGAACCCGTAGTCGGGGTCGGCCTCCTCCTGTTCGGCCATCTGGTCGTCCTCGGGGCGGTTGTCCAGCCGCCTGGCGGTGTAGAGCGAGTAGAAGGCGACCAGTGCCGTCATGAACCCTGTGAAGGCCAAGGCGGTGGTTCCTGCCCAGTCCTGGGACCACACACCGTAGACGACGGCAACGACTGCGAAGAAGATCGTGCCGAGACCCCAGATGTAACCGGACTCCTTCACTGCTCCACTCCCTTCGTGCCCGAACCGGAACCGACGAGACCCTCCACAACGCTTTGCGACAGGATCCCCTCAACCTCCGGGTGGTGCAGGTCGAACGCCGGACGCTCCGACCGGATGGGCGGAAGCGAGACGAAGTTGTGCCGCGGCGGTGGGCAACTGGTCGCCCACTCCAGCGACGCCCCCCATCCCCACGGGTCATCAACGGTGACGTTCGGCGCGAACCGCCATGTCTTGTAGACGTTGTAGAGGAAGAACAGCGTCGAAACGCCCAGGATGAGCGATCCGAACGACGAGATCTGGTTGAGCAGGGTGAAGCCCTCGTCTGGGAGGTAGTCCGCGTAACGACGCGGCATGCCCTGGGTGCCCAGCCAGTGCTGCACGAGGAAGGTGATCTGGAAGCCCCAGAACAGCAGCCAGAAGTGGATCTTGCCGATCCGCTCGTCGAGCATCTTTCCGGTCATCTTCGGCCACCAGTAGTAGAACCCGGCGAACATCACGAAGACGACGGTGCCGAAGACCGTGTAGTGGAAGTGCGCGACGACGAAGTAACTGTCGGACAACTGGAAGTCCAGCGGTGGGCTGGCCAGCATGATCCCGGTCACCCCGCCGAACAGGAATGTGATGAGGAACCCGAGTGTGAACAGCATGGGTGTCTCGAAGGTCAGCGAGCCGCCCCACATCGTTCCCACCCAGTTGAAGAACTTCACTCCGGTGGGAACGGCGATCAGCATGGTCATGAACGCGAAGAAGGGCAGCAGCACTGCACCGGTGACGTACATGTGGTGGGCCCACACCGCCATCGACAGCGCGCCGATCGCCAGGGTGGCGAACACGAGGCCCTTGTAGCCGAAGATCGGCTTGCGGCTGAACACCGGCAGGATCTCGCTGGTGATCCCGAAGAAGGGCAGCGCGAGCACATAGACCTCGGGATGGCCGAAGAACCAGAACAGGTGCTGCCAGAGGATGGCTCCGCCGTTCGCAGCGTCGAACACCACGGTGCCGAACTCACGGTCGATGAAGGCGACGAGCAACGCGGCTGCAAGGACCGGGAACACCATCAGCACCAGCACGGAGGTCACGAGGACGGTCCACGTGAAGATCGGCATGCGGAACATCGTCATGCCCGGGGCACGCATTGTGTAGATGGTCGTCAGGAAGTTGACCGATCCGAGGATGGTTCCCAGACCACCCATCGCAAGGCCCAAGTACCACATGTCAGCACCGGCCGACGGCGTGAACTCCGTGCTGCTCAGCGGCTGGTAGGCGAACCACCCGAAGTCGGCGGCACCGCTGGGCACCAGGAAGCTCAGGGCAGCTGTGAGGCCACCAAAGAAGAACAGCCAGTACGAGAACATGTTCAGCCGTGGGAACGCCACGTCCGGCGCGCCGATCTGAAGAGGCATGATCACGTTTCCGAAGCCGACGAACAGCGGCGTGGCGAAAAGGAACAGCATGATCGTGCCGTGCATGGTGAACGCCTGGTTGTACTGGGCGTTCGACAGGATCTGGGTGCCCGGCTGCGCCAACTCGCCGCGGATGGCCAGAGCGAGCAGGCCGGCGATGAGGAAGAACACGAACGACGTGATCAGGTACAGCTGGCCGATGATCTTGTGATCAGTGGACGTGATCCACTTGACCACTGTCTGTCCCCAGCCCTGACGGCGGTGGGCCTTCGCGGCCACCTTGGCCTGCTTCTTGGCCGAGGCGTCGTCGGGCGTGGGCGAGATGGGTTCGTCGGGGATTGCCACGTCAGACTCCTTGCGCCGCTTCTGTCGTCCTGCCAGGCGTCAACTGGCCGAACTGGCCCTTCGCCCGCAGTTCCTGCATGTGTGCGTCGAACTCTTGCTGGCTGACGACCTTCACAGTGAAGAGCATGCGCGAGTGGTCCACACCGCACAACTCCGCACACTTACCGAGGAAGGTGCCCTCCTTGTTGGGGGTCACTTCGAACTCGTTGGTCCGACCGGGGATGACGTCCATCTTGAAGAGGAACGCGGGGATCCAGAACGAGTGAATGACGTCGGGCGAGGTCAGTTCGAACTTGACCTTCTGATCGACAGGGAGGTACAGGACGGGGTCCTCCTCCGGTGTGCCGATCTCGTAGGTGTCCTGATCCACGTAGTTGAAGGTCCACGACCACCGGAATCCGACGACCCCGACGGTGACGTCCTGATCGTCCTCGACCTTGATCAGCTGCGACTGGTCGCGCGCGGTGAAGAAGAACAGTCCCCCGATCATGATCAGCGGCACGATCGTGTACATGATCTCCATCGGCAGGTTGTAACGCACCTGGTCAGGAGCCGGATCCGAGGCGTGACGACGGCGGTAGACGATGATCGACCAGAAGATGAGGCCCCACACGAGGAAAGCCACCGCTAGCGCCGCGATCCACGAGCCGACCCAGAGGCTGAGCATCGTGTCGCCCTGCTCGGTGGCGGGGTCCGGGTAGCCGAACCGCTTCCAGTCGTCGACGGTGCTCTGCGAACACCCTGCCAGCAGCAGCGCGGAGACGCTGCCGAGCGCCACGACAGCAGTCTGCCGGCGACGCCTTCCCGCAGTTTTTCGAGTCATCGAACCCTTCCCAGCCCAGTTCCGCACGTAAAGACAATGCAAGGTCTCTCTCGGCAGACACTAGCGCAACCATCCCGGCAGTAAAGGCGCGAGGGGCGGTACCGTCTCGACATGTCGCGTTTCGTGCTGGATTGCGCTGTTTCGCGGCCGGTATCCGACCGCGTGGCGCGCTGGTACGCCCATGCGGCGCAGCAAGGGTGGGCAGACCCGACGGCTGGTTACCACGAGGGCAAGCAGGCCTCGATGCTGCTCGAACAGAGCGCTGCGGCCCTTGCCGAGGCAGTGGGCGCACGGCAGGTGCATTTCTGTCCTGATATCGGAGCCGCTGTGGCAGCAGCTGTCTCCGAACTTCGCTCAGGCGCCGTCTGTGTCGCAACCACCGCCGTCGACGCTCTTCGGGTCATCGAGGCGTGCGGTGAAGCGGCCGCCGCAGGCGGCCTGCCGCACCATGTGCTCGACGTGGATGCCGACGGGCGCGTCACCGAGACGGCGTTGAACGACCTGCCGACGCCTGCGGTCCTGGTGACGAATCTGGCCAATCAGGAGATCGGAACCGTTCAGCGGGACCTGACCGCCTGGGCGCGGGCCACAGGATCCCTGGTCGTCCTCGACGCCTCCGCGGCTTTCGGGTGGGTCGACCTCCCACCTGGGTGGTCGAGAGTACTGCTCGATGCCCGTGCCTGGGGAGGCGTCCCTGGAGCCGTGGCCGTGTGCTCCCCCATACCCCTGCGTCGAGCGGTGACTGCCAACGTTCCCGCGGCCGCAGTGGCGGCTGCGGCGGCACAGCAGTGGCTATCCGCGGCGCCATCCGCCAGACGCAGCGCGCGCCGCCAGATCGCCGCTCTGCGTGAGCGGCTCGAGCGCGGGATCAGGGGCATCGAGGTCCGCGGCGGCCGCCCTGAGGACGCGCCCCACATCCTCAGCGTCTCCGTGCTCTACGTGGACGCCGAAGCCCTGCAGACCCGGTTGGACTCCCGTGGCTACGCCGTCGGAAGCGGGTCTGCGTGCGCGTCGCGCCACGGTCAGCCCAGTCATGTGCTCGCAGCCGTCGGTGGGTTCACCGGCGGCAACCTGCGAGTGGGGTTGCCCCCGGATCTGCCCGATGATGTCGTCGCGGGGTTCGGGGTCGCGCTGGTCGAGGTCGTCGCTGAGGTGCGGGCGCAGATGGGGACGTCGGACCTGTGACCATCTGTGTGGACGCTCGCGGCACCCGGTGTCCCTATCCCGTGATCGCCCTGGCCCGTGCCGCCGCGGATGTCCCCGCCGGCACGGTCATCGAACTGCTGGCCGACGACCCCGTCTCCCTCACGGATGTACCCGCTTGGTGCCGGATGCGACCCGCCGAGCTGCGGCAGACCGTCGATGAGGACGGCTACTGGCGTTTTGTTGTAGTCACTGCGGTGACTGTGGTCGCTGAAGTCACAGAACCGTAGGGCCGTCCAACACGCCCGACAGTGCCCGCAAATATCGCCGGCGGGGCATGTCGACGACGCCCAGGGTCGCCAGATGCTCCGTGCGCCACTGGGTGTCCAACAGGACCGGGCCGCCAGCTTCCCGCAGCCGTTCGACCAGTCCGACCAGCGCTACCTTCGAGGCATCAGTGGCGGTGTGGAACATCGACTCGCCGGACACGAAGCCACCTATGGACACCACGAACAGGCCCCCGGCCAAATGGCCAGAGGCGTCACGCGCCTCGACGCTGTGGGCGTAGCCGCGCCGGTGAAGTTCCAGGTACGCCTCGGTGAGTCCGGGATCGATCCAGCCTCCGGGACGCTCGGGATCCGCACAGGCGGCGAGCACAGCGGGGAAATCGGCGTCGATCACCACGTCGAAGCGACGCATGCTCTTGCGCAGACTGCGCGTCACACGCAACCCGTCGAGCGGCAGCACACCGCGCGGATCGGGCGACCACCACTGGTACAGGACCCCCCAGTACGACATGGCGAACATGCCACGCCGGTAGCCGACGAGCATGTCGTCGGCGGTGATGGACCGCGAGAAGCCGACCAGTTCGCGCTTCTCGCTGGCCACGTCAGGGGTTAGTGGAAGGAGTCGCCACAGGCGCAGGACCCGGTGGCGTTCGGGTTGTCGATGGTGAAGCCCTGCTTGTCGATCTGGTCGACGAAGTCGATGCTGGCACCGCCGAGGTACGGGGCGCTCATCCGGTCGACCACCACGGTCACGCCGTCGAAGTCGAGGCGGGTGTCACCGTCCAGCGAGCGCTCATCGAAGAACAGTTGGTACCGCAATCCGGAGCAGCCGCCCGGCTGTACCGCGATGCGAAGGGCCAGATCGTCACGCCCCTCCTGGGCGAGCAACGCCGCCACCTTGGACGAGGCCGCCTCTGTGAGGATCACACCGGTCGTGGTCTCCGACGGGGTCGTCTCAGTGCTCATCAACTGTTTCCTTTCGAACGTTCCCCCGCGTCAACCGATTGTCGAGGGGCCGTATTCCCATACTGCCACAGATCCGCGTTAGGCAGCCCTTAGTGCCATCGCCCAGGCCGATCCGCCCACGGCAAACGCATGTCGCCTCGCCCGGCGGGGCGTGCCACCATGGGGACGTGGCGAACACCTTCACCGAACCCGAACCCTCCCCGCTGCTCTTGTTGCTCGGTGAGGGTCAGGATCCTCTGAGCGAGCGCGGGGTGGATTGCCCAGGCGGCTTGCCGGCTCCCAGCGATCCGGACCTCGTGCGCCGCGCACGTGCCGCGCGGGACGCCCTCGGCGATCGGGCCTTCATCCTCGGACACCACTACCAGCGCGACGAGGTGATCGAGTTCGCCGACGTCACCGGAGACTCCTTCAAGCTCGCCCAGAAGGCGGCCGCCCGGCCGGACAGCGAGTTCATCGTCTTCTGCGGTGTGCACTTCATGGCCGAAAGCGCCGACATCCTCACCAACGACGACCAGATCGTGGTCCTGCCGGACATGGCAGCGGGCTGTTCGATGGCGGACATGGCGGCCGCGGACCAGGTGGCGGACGCCTGGCGCACACTCGAGGCGGCCGGCATCGCCGACGTGACGATCCCGGTCACCTACATGAACAGCACCGCAGCCATCAAAGCCTTCACCGGCGAGCACGGCGGCACCATCTGCACCTCGAGCAACGCCGAACAGTCCCTGCGGTGGGCCTTCGAGCAGGGCGAGAAGGTGCTCTTCCTCCCCGATCAGCATCTCGGCCGCAACACCGCGGTGCTCGACCTCGACATGGACCTCGCGGACTGCGTGGTGTTCGATCCCCACAAGCCCGGGGGCGGGCTGACACCCCAGCAACTCGCCGATGCCCGGATGATCCTGTGGCGTGGCCACTGCAGCGTTCACGGGAGGTTCACCCCGGAGAGCGTCGATGAGGTCCGGGCGAAAGAACCCGGTGTCAACGTCCTCGTCCACCCGGAATGCCAGCATGAAGTGGTGCTCAAGGCCGACTACGTGGGATCGACCGAGTACATCATCAAGACCCTGGCGGCTGCCGAACCCGGGACCTCCTGGGCCATCGGCACCGAGCTGAATCTGGTGCGGAGGCTGGCCGAGCAGCACCCGGACAAGCGCATCATGTTCCTCGACCGCACGATCTGCTACTGCTCCACGATGAACCGCATCGACCTGCCGCACCTGGTGTGGGCGCTCGAGAGCCTGGCGGAGGACCGGATCGTCAACCAGATCGTCGTCGACCCTGACACCGCCCATTGGGCCCGGGTCGCGCTGGATCGGATGCTGGCGCTGCCCGGGGTGGGCGCGGTCCCGAGCGACTGAGACGGCGGCCCCGCCGCAAAGCCGTTAGAGGTTACACACATCGGTGAGAGGTTCACGCCCGCCAAGGTCTAACTGTCGTGGGTCAGCTCGTTGTTGACAGGTCGAGTCGGCTGATGGGTGGGTAACCGCCGATGCCGTGGTGCTTGCGTTCCAGGTTGTAGTAGTTCAGCCAGGCTGGCAAGCCTGCGGTGCGTTGGTCGTTGCTGAGGTAGGGCTGGGCGTAGGCCCAGCCCAGGGCCAGGGTGCGGTGGAAGCGTTCGACTTTGCCGTTCTGCCAGGGGCAGTAGGGCTGGATCGTGCGGTGCTTGACCCCGAGCACGGCCACCGCCTCGGCGAAGTGTCCGCTGACGGTGTAGGACCGGTGGTTGTCACTGAGCAGCTCTTTGATGGTGACGCCGTGCTCGGCGAACCAGGCCGCGGCGCGCAGCAGGAACCCGGCGGCGGTGATGCCCTTCTCGTCGGGCAGGACCTCGGCGTAGGCCACCCGGGAGTGGTCATCCACGGCGGTGTGAATGTAGTCGAACCCGATCCGGTTGCCGGCGTGACGGGTGTGGAAGCCGTGCAGCCGCCAGCCGCCACCGTCGGGGATCCTGCCCAGCTTCTTGACGTCGATGTGGAGCAGATCCCCCGGGCAGGGCCGTTCGTAGCGGTGTGACGTGACCGGCCCGCCCCGGATCCGCTGCCCGGTCACCGGGTCGATTTCGGCCAGCGCCGGCATCTGGTAGCGGGTCAGGATCCGGCTGACCGTGCGCGGCGAGGCCCCCGTGCGCTCAGCGATCCAGTCGCGTCCTTGCCGACGACGTAACCGTAGTCGCACCACCTGCTGCTCCACTGCCACCGCAGTCCGGGTGCCATGACGGTGCGGGGCGCTGGAGCGGTCCTGCAGCCCGGCCCGGCCGAACTGCAGGAACCGGTTGATCCACTTGTGGGCTGTTTGCCGTGAGATGCCCATCTCCTTGGCCACATGACTGACCGGACGACCGTGCCGACACACACGCTCAACCAGGATTTCCCGGCCACGGACATTCAACGGCGCGTTACGGTGAACCACGAGGACCTCCTCTGTCTGGGTGTTCTGAACACCACCGAGATCAG
>CALFYG010000065.1 GCA_937952095.1 uncultured Micrococcales bacterium
GCGTCATGACCTCGAACGACGACTTGCTGCGCGCCAGCCGCTTCGTCGCGGGGGCGACGTCGGCCCCGAGCCCGCCGTGCCGGCGCAACGACGCCGCGAGGTCCAGCGGCTCGCCGAAGTTCACCTGGATCGTGCCGAGGTGCCCCCGCTGGGACCGGGCGAAGTCCACGAGCCAGCGCACGCCCTCCGCCGGCTTCACGCCGCCGCGCAGGCAGTACGAGATCGAGCTCGGCCCCGGCGTGAAGGTCGAGCGCATCACGGCGCTCACCAACAACATCGCTTACGCCGTCGCATCCAACGAGGTGCGAATCCTCGCGCCGATCCCCGGCAAGAGTGCGATCGGCGTCGAGATCCCGAACACCGACCGCGAGAACGTGAGCCTGTCCGACGTGCTGCGCAGCCGGGTCGCGCAATCGGACACCCATCCCATGCTGATCGGTCTCGGCAAGGACGTCGAAGGCGGCTATGTGTGCGGCAACCTCGCGAAGATGCCGCACTTGTTGGTCGCGGGAGCCACGGGAGCCGGCAAGTCCGTGTGCATCAACACCCTGATCACCTCGGTGCTGTCGCGCGCGACTCCGGACGAGGTCAGGATGGTGCTCATCGACCCCAAGCGCGTCGAGTTGAGCATCTACGAGGGCATTCCCCACCTCATCACGCCGATCGTCACGGACCCCAAGAAGGCCGCCGACATCCTGCAGTGGGTCGTCAAGGAGATGGAGACCCGATACGACGATCTCGCGGCCTTCGGTTTCCGCCACATCGACGACTTCAACAAGGCGGTGGCGGCCGGCACCGTCGTGCCGCCGCCCGGCACCGAACGGACCTTGCAGCCCTACCCGTACCTGCTCATCATCGTCGACGAGTTGGCCGACCTGATGATGGTCGCGCCGCGAGACGTGGAGGACGCTATCGTCCGCATCACGCAACTGGCGCGGGCGGCGGGCATCCACCTGGTCCTGGCGACCCAGCGACCCAGTGTGGACGTGGTCACCGGCCTGATCAAAGCCAACGTGCCCTCACGGTTGGCGTTCTCGACCTCGAGCCAGACGGACAGTCGCGTCATCCTCGACCAACCGGGGGCCGAGAAGCTCATCGGGCAGGGCGACGGGCTCTTCCTGCCGATGGGTGCCAGCAAGCCCATCCGGTTGCAGGGTGCGTTCGTCCCGGAGCACGAGATCCGCAGCGTCGTCGCTCACTGCAAGGCCCAGATGGCTCCGACCTACCGGGAGGACATCGCGCAGGCCCAGGGCTCGCGGGCCATCATCGACGATGACATCGGCGACGACCTCGAACTCGTCTGCCAGGCCGCGGAGTTGATCGTGAGCACCCAGTTCGGCTCGACCTCGATGTTGCAGCGCAAGCTGCGGGTCGGTTTCGCGAAGGCCGGCCGACTGATGGATCTGCTCGAGGTGCGCGGCGTGGTCGGCCCCAGCGAGGGTTCGAAGGCGCGCGAGGTGCTCGTGACCCCGGATGACCTGCCGGCCGTGATCGCGGATCTGCGCGGGGTGGGCGGCGACCACCCGTGACCCGGCCGTCGGTCGCCATCATCACGCTCGGTTGTGCACGCAATGAGGTGGACTCCGAGGAGTTGGCGGCCGATCTCGCCCGCGACGGGTGGGACCTCGTGGCTGATCCGGAAACCGCCGACACCGTCCTGGTGAACACGTGCGGCTTCATCGAAGCGGCGAAGCGCGACTCCATCGACGTGGTGATGCAGGCCTCCGACCTGCCGGGCAAGGTGGTCGCGGTCGGCTGTATGGCTGAGCGGTACGGGGAGCAGTTGCAGGAGTCGTTGCCTGAGGCCGACGCGGTGCTCGGCTTCGACGCGTACCCGGACATGCCGAAGGCCCTGCGCAGGCTGCTCGCCGGCGAGCACCTGAGTTCGCACACCCCCCATGACCGGCGGCGACTCCAACCGTCGGCGCCCTCGGACCGTTCCGGCGACCTCACGGTCCTGCCGGGCCATATCGGCGTGCGCAGGCGCCTGTCGGAAGGGCCGGTGGCCTCGGTCAAACTCGCTTCCGGATGTGATCGGCGGTGCACCTTCTGTGCCATTCCGTCGTTTCGTGGGGCCTTCGTGTCCCGGCGCCCCACCGAGGTGATCGACGAGGTGGCTTGGCTGGTGGACCAAGGGGTGCTGGAGGTGAACCTGGTCAGCGAGAACTCCACCTCCTACGGCAAGGATCTCGGCGACCTGCGACTGCTCGAGAGCCTGTTGGAGGACCTGTCGGGGACTCCCGGGCTCGAGCGGGTCCGGGTGGCCTATCTGCAGCCCGCGGAGATGCGACCGGATCTGGTGCGGATCATCGGCAGCACTGTGGGTGTGGCGCCGTATTTCGACCTGTCGTTTCAACATGCCAGTCCCGCGGTCCTGCGTAGGATGCGACGGTTCGGTGGTCGGGACGACTTCTTGGCGTTGGTCGACAGGATCCGGGAGGTCAACCCCGCGGCGGCGATCCGCTCGAACTTCATCGTCGGGTTCCCGGGTGAGACGGCCGATGACCTCGACGTGCTGGTCGATTTCCTCAACCGCGCCCAGCTCGATGCGATCGGCGTATTCGGCTACTCCGATGAGGAGGGCACTGAGGCGGTCTCCCTGCCCGAGCACCTCGATCCGGACGAGATCGCACTTCGGGTCGACCTGGTGGCCGGGGTCGCCGAGCAGGTGATGGCGCAGCGGGCAGCGGCCCGCGTGGGGGAGTCCGTGCGCGTGGTGGTCGACGCTGGGAAGACCCAGTTCCAAGGCCCTGAGGACGGGTCCACGCGACTGCTCGGGGATCCGGTCGCGCCGGTCGTGGTGGCCCGTGTGGTGGATTCCGAAGGGGCTGATCTGGTAGCAGAGATCACATCATGACCGAGCAGCCGCGGCGTTGGGGCCGCCCCGACCCGATGGCGGACCCGCCGAGTCCGTCACGGCTGTGGAACCTGCCCAATGCGCTGACCATGCTGAGGCTCCTGCTCGTTCCCGTATTCGGCTACCTGCTACTTGTCGACTCCGGGCAGTCCGAGCGTTCCCGGTGGTTGGCCGCGATCGTGTTCGTGGTCGCCAGCGCCACCGACCTCGCCGACGGTGCGATCGCCCGTGCCCGGAACCTCGTGACAACCTTCGGCAAGGTCGCCGACCCGATCGCCGACAAGGCGCTCACCGGGGTGGCCCTGCTGGGCCTGAGTTGGCTCGGCGAACTTCCGTGGTGGGTCACTGTCGTGATCCTCGGCCGTGAGATCACGATCACGGTGACCCGTTTCATCGTGATCCGCCATGGCGTGATCCCCGCAAGCCGGGGGGGCAAGGCCAAGACCGTCATGCAGATGCTCGCGATCCTGCTGTACATCATCCCCGTCGATGGCTGGGTTGCGGATGTGCGCGGATGGGTCATGCTGGTCGCCGTGGCTCTGACGGTGCTGACAGGTATCGACTACATCGTGCGGGCCATACATCTGCGGAGGAACAGTGAGCGGACAGCGATGAAAAGAGCCCGGCGTGCAGACGGCACCTGAACTGATCAATGCCCTCAAGCAGCGCGGTGAGACCGTCTCCACCGTGGAGTCGCTGACGGGCGGATTGTTGTGCGCGTCGTTGACCGATGTCCCTGGTGCATCGGCGGTCGTTCGTGGCGGTGTGGTCGCTTACACGATCGATGCGAAGCGGGACGTGGTGGCTGTGGACCCGGTGCTTCTGCGAGAGCACGGCGCGGTGTCCGCAGAAGTCGCCGTGGCGCTGGCCGACCGGATCCTGGCGATCTTCGGATCGACCTGGGCGTTGAGCACGACCGGAGTCGCAGGTCCAGCGACGCAGGAGGGAAAGCCGGTCGGAACCGTCTTCGTGGGCGTGTCAGGTCCCTACAGCGAGGTGCTGGAACTACACCTCGAAGGCGACAGGTATGACATCCGGCAGCAGACCTGCCAGGCAGCCATGGAACTTCTTCTGCGCGCCTTGGAATACGAAAGGGAGGCTGTTTCGTTGGAGTAAATGTGTCGTTAACACTGCCTGTGAGCAGATGCTGATGACACAGGCTTCGATTACAGTCGAGCCAACGGAAGGAGGAGAGATGGTCGTACTGCGACAGATCGTTGGCGATGAGTTGCGTCGGCGACGCATGGATCAGGGCAGGACGCTGCGGGACGTATCGACATCCGCTCGCGTGTCGCTCGGCTACCTCTCCGAGGTCGAGCGTGGCCAGAAAGAGGCTTCCAGCGAGTTGCTGGCCGCCATCTGCGGGGCCCTCGAGGTCCCTCTCAGTGAAGTGATGCGGTCGGTCAGCGACAACGCCGCCCGCGCCGGCAACTGATCAGCGCAGACCGGACGGTGTGAGGCGGAATCCCGCCCCGACCAAGTGCTCCCTCCATTCAGAGGCGAAGATGTCGTCTCCGTTGACACGCTTGATGAGAACCCGCTCCCGGCGTTGTGACAGCAGTTCGCGCAGCGCGCCAAGATCATCAGGGTTCGGCTCTCCCCATGCCAGCAGCGACCGAGCTGAGGCATCGACATAGAACAGTGGTCCCTCATCTCCCAGCAGAACCAGGGCACCGGCTTTGCGCATCGGGCGTCCTGCGTCGATATCCGGCCACGCCACCGTGGCACCCAGAGGATTCGCAGGGTCGGTGGCAGCCAGCAGGACCGGTTCAGAGGCCCGCGACTGGCGCAGTTGCTCCAGGGCAGCGGGGGTTGCGAACTGGGCGCCCCCGAGACCTTGGACGGCGTAGACCTGCTGGCATCGTCCGGCATCGTCGAGTCGGCGCAGGACGGAGAACAGTGCGTGGAAGCCCCCTGGTATCCGCTCGCCGGCCACTGCTGTCCGATCGACCACTCCGTGGCGACGAAGGAGGGTCTCTGCCCACAGCAGCCCCCGGTCAGGTGCGCTGGGGCGGTGGATGGCCGACCATCGTCCGGGCATGGGGGCAGCCATCGGCTTTCGTGCCCGTTGCGGCCGGGCTCCGCGGCGCATTCTGCGAAGCGGTTCGAGTGAGTCGTTGGTGACCATCGAGCGCCATACGAGTCCCCACAGTCCCGCCTCCAAGCAGTCGGCCCCCTGCTGCGGCAGTCGCGCCGCGATATCCCGGAAGAACCAACCTCCGCCGCCACCGATGATGTCCCAGACGGCCTGCTCGCACTCGGTGAGATCCTCGTCGTCCACCGGCGGCAGCAGATCCTCATGCGTGGCGGGGACCAGTGTGATGAGGCTGTCGCTGGCGCCCAGCCGGCCAGTGCCGCACCAGATCAGGTCACCGGCCGACGTGAGCTGGTCGAGCAGGTGGGGCGCGTAGTCGCTCACGCGCACGGGCAGCAGATCCTGTTCCCACACGGTGGCTGCCGCCACGTATCCCGCGAGTCTCTCGATCGCGTTCATCACGCCGGTGGGGCCACGCCCCGGGGAACCGAGCGCGTGCCACCGTGGCAGGAATGTGCACAACCGCTGCGCCGGCACCGGCTCCTGGGCGCCCCGAAGAATGGCCGCCGCGCGACGACGGATGCGCTGCAGCACAGTGGGATCCACCCACTGGCCATCCGGACGGACCGCGGAGAAACGGCCCCACCGCAGCTGGCCGCGGTCTTTGCGATCGCGGAGGAGTTGCTCCACGAGCGCGAGTCCGAGGCCGAGGTGCTCGGCGACCTCCCGGGAACTGAAAGGCCCGTGCGTTCGGGTGTAGCGGCCGATGAGGTCTCCTACTGGATCGGCTACGGGTTCTGTGAACGCCAGCGGCACCTCCGGGGGGAGCACCACACCGAGCGCGTCCCGCAGACGCGGTAGGTCCTCGACGGCGGCGACAACCTCCTGCCCGGTGAGGCGCACGGTGAACGCGCGACGGCTCTTGAGTGCTTCGGCCACGATCTCCTGATCGATCTCTCGACTCGCGAGGTCGTCGTGGGTCTGGAACCCCACCTCCCGCAAGAGGTCCGTCAGGCGGTCCACGGAATCCACCCGGCCCGGTTGACGCCACTGCAGTTCGACCTCAACGGCGTCGATCGCCTCCTGCGGGATGATCGAGCGGAGGTCGGCGTCGGAGAGCAGGTCGGCCAGCAACCCCTGATCGAGTTCGAGGGCTGCCGCCTGCTGGCCCAGAGGGTTGTCCGCCTCGTACATGAAGACCGAGACGTAGGAGAACATCTGGGACTGGGCCATGGGGCTCGCACTCGGGGTCTCGACCACCTCGAGGTCGATCAGTCCGTCACGCAGGCTCGTCATCACGTGGCGAAGGGCAGGTACGTCGTAGACATCGTCCAGACACTCGCGCACGGCCTCGAGGACCATGGGGAAACTCGGGTAGTCGGCCGCAACCGAGAGCAGTTGCGCGGAGCGCTGTCGTTGCTGCCACAGAGGGGTTCGGCGTCCCGGCGCGTTGCGGGTGAGCAGTAGTGCGCGGCTCGCACACTCCCGGAACTTCGCGGCGAAGATCGCGCTGCGCGTGATCTCCCGGGTGAGCAGCGAGGTCAGATCATCGGGATCCACCAGCAGAGCGTCCAGAAGCGCCTCCCACCAACCGGAGTCCTGCTCGGTGTCCAGCAGTCGCAGGACCAGGCCATCGTCGGTGGCCATGACGTCGGCGTCGATACCGAGGCGGGCGGTGAGCTCGCTGGACACCAGCAGGGCCCATGGTGCGGTCACCCGCGCGCCCCACGGGGCATGGACCACGAGACGCCAGTCCCCGATCTCGTCGCGGAAGCGCTCCACCAGGATCCGTCGGTCGGTGGGCAGCGTGCCGGTGGCCGCGAGTTGTTCGGTCAGATAGGCCACGAGATTGTCGCGGGCGAAGCCGGAGACATCCGATCCGACGAACTCCACAAGCCGGGCCGACTCGGCTTCCCGCAGGTAGGTGCCGATCGCCTCGCCCATCTCGTAGGAGCGGCCCTGCGCATCTGCGTGCCAGAAGGGGAGTTTGCCGGGCCGGCCAGGGGCGGGGGTGACCAGCACGCGGTCATGGGTGATCTCCTCGATGCGCCACGACGATGCGCCCAGCGAGATCACGTCGCCCACCCGCGACTCGTAGACCATCTCCTCGTCGAGTTCGCCGACCCGGGAGTCCTTGGTGCCGACGATGAACACGGGGAACAGCCCACGGTCCGGGATCGTCCCGCCGGAGATCACTGCGGTGCGCTGTGCGCCTTGACGTGCGGTCAGCATGCCGGTGGTCCGGTCCCAGACCAGCCGCGGTCGCAGTTGCGCGAAGTCGTCGGAAGGGTACCGTCCGGACAACATGTCCAGGACGGCATCGAACGCGGAGCGCGGAAGCCGTGTGTAACCCGACGCGCCGGTGATCACCTCGAACAGGTCGTCGGTGTGCCAGTCGGCCATGGCGACCATCGCCACGATCTGCTGGCTCAGGACGTCGAGGGGATGCTGAGGTACCTTCGTGGCCTCGATCCGGCCCGCCCTCATCTGACGGACCGCGACCGTGGTGGCCAGTAGGTCGGCACGGTGGGTCGGGAAGAACACACCCTTGCTCACGGCGTCCAGACGATGCCCGGCGCGCCCGAGGCGCTGCAGCCCGGAGGCGCTGGACGGGGGACACCCGACCTGGACCATGAGGTCGATGCTGCCCATGTCGATCCCGAGCTCCAGGCTGCTCGTCGCGACCACCGCGGGCAGGCGACCCGCCTTGAGTGCATCCTCGATCACGGCCCGCTCCGACTTGCTGACCGAGCCGTGATGGGCCCGCGCGACCACCTGCTCGGAACCCCGTGCGGCACCGGCCATGGCCATGATCTCGGCGGGCACCGAGTCGTCCGCGGGATCGTCGGACGCCAGCTCGTTGAGGCGACTGGACAACCGCTCGCACACGCGTCGGGAGTTCGTGAACACGATGGTCGAGGTGTGCTCCTCGATGAGCCC
>CALFYG010000066.1 GCA_937952095.1 uncultured Micrococcales bacterium
TGGACGACCTCCATGTGATCACTCACGAAGCCGATGGGGGCGACCACCACCTCGCGCACCCCCTCGGCGGCCAACTCCTCGATCCGGTCATTGATGTCGGGCTCCAGCCAAGGCACCTGCGGCGGTCCGGACCGGGACTGGAACACCAACTCCCAGGGGAGATCACGACCGGCCCGCACCGCCATCTGCGACATCAGGTGCTCAGCCAGCGCCTGGTGCTGTGCCACGTACTGCCCACCCCCGGGCCCCGACGTGTCGGCCATCGCGTCGGGTATCGAATGGGTGGTGAACAGCACATGCGCGCCCTCGCCCACCCCCGCCAGGGTCTTCTCGAGGTGCTCGAGGTTCGCGGCCACAAAACCGGGATGGTTGTAGTAGGCGGGGATCTTCACCACGGCGACGGGCACATCGGCGGCCGCCTCGGCAAGGTTCTCGCGGTACTGGCGGCAGCCCGAGTAGGACGAGTAGGCACTGGTGAACACCGCGATCACGCGATCGACACCGTCGGCGTGCATCTGCTCGAAGGCATCGGTGAGCCACGGGGCACTGTTGCGGTTGCCCCAGTAGACAGCGAGCCCGTCGGACGCGAGTTCGGCACGCAGGGCGGCAAGCAGAACGCGGTTCTGGGCGTTGATCGGGGAAACCCCGTCCCGGGCGTAGTAGTGCTCGGCCACGGACAGCAACCGCTCCTCGGGCACATTGCGGCCGGCAGTCACCCGGCGCAAGAAGGGCATGACCTCCTCGACCGATTCCGGACCGCCGAACGACACAAGTAGAACCGCATCCATGTGCCCATCGTGCCCAGATGTACGCCGGCGCCGCACATCCACCTAGGGTTGAGCCGTGTTCGCCCCCTACCGCGATGTGCTCCGCACCCCCGGCGCACCGTCGTTCACGGGGGCCGGGTTCGTGGGCCGCCTGCCGATCTCGATGATCAGCCTCGGCATCGTGCTCCTGGAGACCTCAAAGGGGGTGTCCTACGGTGTGGCGGGCACCATCGCGGCCAGCTTCGCGGTTGCCGCCGCCATCGGGGGCCCGGTGGTCAGCGGATTCATCGACCGGCATGGCCAGCACCGGATCCTGCCGTTCGCGGTGGCCGCCTACACAGTCTTCATGGTGGCCCTGCTGGTCAGCCTGGACATGGGGTCATCGCTGTGGCTGGTGATCCCCTTGGCCGTCGGCGCGGGCATGATGATGCCCAACTTCGGATCCCTCGTGCGCGCGCGGTGGGCGTATGTGCTCCCCGGGTCCGACGGGATCCATGTCGCCTACGCCTGGGAGAGCATCCTCGACGAGGTGGTCTTCGTCATCGGACCGCCATTGGCCACCGTGCTCGCGCTGCAGGTGCACCCCACCGCGGCATTGATCGTCTGTGTCCTGCTGGTGCTCGTAGGTACCACCTGGCTGGTGCCCCAGCGCCGCACCGAACCGGCACCCCACGGCAAGTCCAAGCGCGTGGGCCGGCCGGCGATCCTGCAGCCCGGGATGCCCTTGGTGTTCGTGGCCTTCGTCTTCATCGGTGGGATTTTCGGCTCGTTCGAGGTGGTCACTGTGGCCTTCGCCCAGGAGCAGAACGCCACCTCCGCGACCGGAGTGCTCCTGGCCATCTACGCCTTCGGCTCTCTGCTGGCGGGTTTCGCCTACGGGGCGATGCGCTCTCCGGAGTTCCATGGCCGCAGGATGACGTTGATGCTCAGCGTGATGGCGGTCGTCACGCTCGGCTTCCCCCTGGCACCGAACGTCGCGGTCCTCGCGCCCGTCGCCCTGTTGGCCGGCCTGTCGGTGTCCCCGGTGCTGATCTCCGGGACCGCTCTGGTCGAAAGGATCGTGCCGAACGCGCAACTCACCGAAGGCATCACGTGGACCAGCACGGGGATGGCCCTGGGGCTGGCGATCGCCGCACCGGTCTCCGGTGTCATCATCGACTCCCGGGGCGCGCACGTCGCCTACCTGGTCACGGCCGGGTGTGCCCTCGCCGCGTGCGCCGCGAGTTGGGCCGGCAGCCGCGAGGTGCACCGGGCCGAGGTGCGCGCGTTGGAGATCATCGCGGCCAAGACCGGCACTGTGTGAGACACGCCGCATCGGCGTGCGCGGGCCCGAGGACTCAGGTCTGCCACACTGAGGTAGCCATCACATGAGACTGTCTGGGGGCAGCGACCTATGCGGGAATTGCAGTTCGAGCGACTGTCGGACGACGGGGCACACATGGTGCTCGTCGACAGCCGCGGCGTGCAGTACACCCTGCCCGTGGACGAGAGTCTCGCGGCGTCGGTGCGCCGAGGACTCCAGCGTTCGACGGTGCGCTCCGCGCCGGGGAACATCACCCCCCGGGACATCCAGGCGCTGATCCGCCAAGGCCACAGCATCGAGGACGTGGCCGCCCGTACCGGGTTGGCTGAGGACTTCGTGCAGCGTTTCGCCGAACCGGTGATGGCTGAGATGGACTTTGTGATCCAGCGGGCCCGCAGGCTCTCGATCCACTCCGCCGGGCAACAGGTCCCGGTGGAGGATCTCGTCGACCGTGCCGCCCGCCGCGCCGACGTTCCGGTCGAGGAGCTCATGTGGTCCTGCCGGAAGACGGAGGACTCGACGTGGCGCATCGACGCCAGCACCACGACGGAGGACGTGCTCAGCCTGATCTTCCGGGTCAGCGAGGGAACCCTCACGCCGGCCGATGCCGCGACCGCCGACCTCGTGAAACCCCGCCGGGTCGTCGACATCACCGAGACCGGCCAGCCGGCCCTGCCGCGGCACTGGGATGCTCAGCACCCCGCCGCCCGGGCGGCCGCCCGCAGTGCTGCGACTTCCGTGGAGCCGGTGCAGCCGGCCTTGACGGACGATCCCAGCCGGATCTTCTGAGCCGCCGGATCAGCCGCTCGTCGCGGCGATCAGCGACGCCGCGAACCGCAGTGTCGCCTCCACGACCTCGTCGCCGTCCGCCGCGCGCGACACCCGCAGGCTCCAGTCGTCGACGGCCAGCGCCCCGGTGTACCCGTGGTCGGCCTCGCACTGCGGATCCCCACAGGTAGCCGGCTCCAAATCGATACGGCTGATGCTCCCCCAGTTGACCGTGAGCACGACCTCCGAGGGTAGGTCGCCCGGCCGGAAGTGCGCGGGGTTGTCCACCACCCGCTGCACCACGACCGGGCCGATCGTGGACAGCGGAACCGACTCGGTGGTGGAGGTCGCCTGGACGGCCCCGCTGGGCTGACCGTCGGAGTGCTCGTCGACATGGACGACCAGCAGGCGGCTCTCAGTGAGCAGTAGGACGGTGATGTGGCGACGGATCTCGTCGGCGCGGTCGAAGGTCGTCTCGTGCTGGACGATGAAATCCAGGACGGGTTCACGGCCCAAAGCGTTGTCCATGACGTCCTGCACGACGTCGGGGTAGTACCCCGTGCGTTCGATCGATTCCCGCAATGTGGGCCGGGTCGGGAGTGTCGCCATGACATACATCTTGACACCCGATTGCCGGGACCGGCAGGACAGTTGACCGAGTGGGGGATGCCGACCCGTCTCACCCGGGGAGTCGGCGCGCCTCGAGGTCCGCCCTGATCATCGCCGGACCACACCACGCACCGGCGCCCACCACAGCCAGGCTGCGTCCCGAGACGATGATCGGGTTCAGCTCCAGCCGGGTGATCTCCGGCAGGTCGTCAGCCAGTTGCCCGATCCTGTGGATGAGGCCGGCCAGCAACTCGATGTCGGCCGGCGGGGAGTCCCGGTATCCGAACAGCAGAGGTGCGGCCTTCGGCGCCTTGATGAGGTCGTCGACGTCCCGATCGGTCAGCGGGGGGATCCGGAAGCCACGGTCCTGCAGAAGCCGGGTCACCTCCCCCGCGATGCCGAAGGACACCACCGGCCCGAACAGAGCGTCCTCTCGCTTCTCCACCACGCACGCGACGCCGGCCGGTGCCTGTTGCTGCAGGATGAGGCGCTTCTGCGCCTCCGGCGGGAGGGTGGCGATCATCGACAGGTACGCCGTGCGCACTGCGGCCTCGTTCTCCAGGTTGACCCGCACGCCCCCGAGATCGGGTCTGTGGACCAGCCCGGGGTGAGCGGTCTTGATCACCACCGGATACCCGATCTCGCTGGCCACGGCCACCGCCTGGGCCTCACTGGTGACCACATAGGAATCCCACAGGTGGATCCCGTAGCACTCCAGGATGCGCTGCAGATCCTGATTGTCCATCGGTACCAGCGAGTGCTCACCGTGGACGGAGACCGCCTTGTCCCGGACCTCCTGGATGACCATGCGGGCCCGCCGGGGGGACACATCGGGCAGTTCCGGCACGGTCCCCCGAGGGGTGTCCAGCCAGCGCGAGTAGGACACCAGAGTGGATAGCGCCTTCACCGCCGGTTCTACCTCGTGGAAGACCGGGACCGACCCGCGACCGGGCAATCCATGAGGACCTGGAACCTCGATCACCCGCCGGTCGTGATCCTCGGCCATGAGCACCGTCAGGATGGGCTTGGTGGAGTCCTCGGCCAGGTCGCGCAGCGCGTCACCGACGCTGAGGTTGTCCCCTCGCATGACCGGCACATGCAGCACGATGACGGCATCGGAATCAGGGTTCGCGATCGCCGCGGCCACCGCCTCCCGGAGTTGGGCGACATCGGCGGTGTGGCTCAGCAGCACGGGATCACCGGCCACGTCGAGACCGTTGGTCTCGCAGGCGTCGGCGGTGAGCACGCCGAGTGCATCGGTGTTCCCGATGACCGCGACCCTGCGCCCGCGGGGAAGCGGCTGGAACGTCAGCAGGCTCGCCACATCGAACAACTCGGTCAGGGAATCGACCTGCATGACCCCGGCCTGCTCGAACATGGCGTCGATCGCCTGCGCCGGCAACGCTGTGCGGCGCACCGTGTGCCCCAACGGCAACGACTGCGAACTGCGTCCCGAGCGCACCGCCACGATCGGCTTGCGCGCCCCGAGACGCCGCGCCACCCGCGCGAACTTGCGGGGGTTACCGATGCTTTCCAGGTACAGCAGAACCAGGTTGGTGGCGTCGTCGTCCTCCCAGTACTGCAGCAGATCGTTCGCGGAGACGTCGGCGCGGTTGCCGGCCGAGACGAACGTGGACACACCGAGCCCGCGGTCGCGGGCCGTCTTGAGCAGGGACACGCCCAGCGCACCGGACTGCGCGAAGAAGCCGATCCGTCCCCGCAGCACCTCGGGAGGGATCAACGAGGCGTTGAGTTGAACGTGCGGATCCGTGTTCATGATCCCGAGCGCATTGGGCCCGATGATGCGCAGCCCGTTCGCCCGGGCGTGCTGGATGAGGCGCTGCTGCAGGGCACGACCGTCGGGTCCGGCCTCGGCGAACCCCGCGCTGACAACGACGGCGCCCATCACACCCGCCCGACCACAGTCGGAAATGGCATCGAGAACCTGTTCCGCTGGGAGCGCGATCACAGCGAGGTCGATGGGCCCGGGGGCTGATGACACGGAGGGGAAGCAGGCGACGCCCTCGATGATCTCCGCCTCGGGATGGATCGCCACAAGCTGTCCGGTGAACCCGGCGTCCTTCAGGTTGTGCAGCAGGATGTTCCCGATGGTCCCCTCGCGGCGGCTGGCCCCGACCAGGGCCACTCCCCGAGGGGCGAGCAGCGCCGCGATGGAACGTGCCTCACCGCGGTGCTCGCGGGCTTGCATGACCTCGCGGGACGACTGCGTCGGGCTGATGTCGAAGTGGAGTTTGACCACACCCTCGTCCATCGAGGAGGTCGGCTTGTAGCCGGCTTCCTCGAACGTGGCGAGCATGCGTCGGTTCGACGGCAGCACCTCGGCCTCGAAGCGCGTGATCGCCCGCTCCCGGGCGGCCACGGCCAGGTGTTCCAGCAGGATGGAGCCGAGTCCACGACCCTGATGCTCGTCACTGATGACGAACGCGATCTCCGCCTCCACCCGATCGATGCGGTCGTAGCGCCCGACGCCGATGATCTCGCCGGCGATCTCGGCGACCAGCGCCACACGGTCCACGTAGTCGACGTTCGTAAAGCGCAGCAGGTCCTTCTCCGTCAGCCTCGGGTAGGGCGCGAAGAAGCGGAAATACACCGTCTCGGGTGACAGGCTCTCGTGGAAGGCGGCGAGGGCCTCCTGGTCCTCGGGGCGGATCGGCCGGATGTGACAGATGCGGCCGTCACGGAGGATCACGTCTGCTTCCCAGTGCTCGGGATATCCGGTCACAGGCTCAGACGTCATGGCTCCAACCGTAGCGAGCATGCGCCCACATGGCCGTGGGCGCGCTGTGGACAGCCCTGCACGGCGCGACACGCCGAAGGGCTAAACTAATCCCCGAGTTGCTGAGGAAATCACTAATGGCTACCTTGTCAACGGCCGATACTCCGGTCGTGGGACAAACCAGCCCACGAATTATGCAGTTTGGAGGTGCATGATGACCGCCGACCTGGGTCTTCTCCGCCAGCGCGAACAGCTGCTGTCAGCGCGCATCGCAAGCACCGAGGATCCGTTCCTCCGCGACAACCTTGAGAGCGACCGCCAGAAGATCCTGGCGCAGATCGAGGCTCTGTCCCACTCCGCTGCCTGACACCATCCACACCCATCGCACCCTTGCGCGGTTCGGCACGTCCGGTGGGTGAGAATGAGGCCCATGGCCTCTGGCACTCTGATCCCCCCTGACGAGGGGCACGTGACGGACATCGACGTCTCCGCGGAGATGAAGTCGAGTTTCCTCACCTACGCCTACTCCGTCATCTACTCACGCGCCCTGCCGGATGCCCGCGACGGTTTGAAGCCCGTGCAGCGCCGGATCCTTTACCAGATGGGCCAGATGGGTCTGTGGAACGACCGCGGTCACGTCAAATGCGCCCGTGTCGTCGGCGAGGTCATGGGCCGCCTGCACCCGCACGGCGATTCGGCGATCTACGACGCACTGGTCCGCATGGCCCAGCCCTTCTCGATGCGGCTGCCCTTCATCGACGGCCACGGCAACTTCGGCTCCCCCGACGACGGCCCGGCGGCCATGCGCTACACCGAGTGCCGCCTGGCCGCCTCCGCGCGACCCATGCTCGACGCCATCGACGAGGACGTCGTCGACTTCGGACCGAACTTCGACGGCCGCGAAGTACAGCCGGAGGTGCTGCCGGCAGCGATCCCCGCTCTGCTCGTCAACGGCACCACCGGTATCGCCGTCGGAATGGCCACCAACATGGCCCCGCACAACCTGTCCGAAGTTGTTGCCGCCGCCCGCCACCTCCTCAAACACCCGAAGGCCACCCTCGAGACACTCATGCGTTACGTGCCCGGACCGGATCTGCCCACCGGCGGCCAGATCATCGGTCTCGACGGGATCCGTGATGCCTACGAGGCCGGCCGAGGCTCGTTCAAGATCCGTGCCACGGCACAGGTGGAGTCACTCACCCCCCGTAAGCGCGGAATCGTCATCACGGAACTTCCGTACAACGTCGGCGCCGAACGCATCATCGAGAAGATCAAGGAGCTTCACGACGCCAAGAGGATCAGTGGCGTCTCCGCGGTGACCGACCTGTCCGACGGCGAGCAGGGCACCCGGCTGGTCATCGAGGTGAAGAGTGGCTTCAACCCCGACGCCGTGCTCTCCGACCTCTACCGGCTGACTCAGCTGGAGGACAACTTCACGATCAACGCCGTGGCGCTCGTGGACGGGGCACCCAAGACGCTGGGGCTGCGCGAACTCCTGCAGGTCTTCCTCGACCACCGGGTCGAGGTCATCCGCCGCCGCAGCGCCTTCCGGCTCAAGAAGGCACAGGAACGCCTGCACCTTGTCGACGGCTTACTCATCGCGATCCTCGACATCGACGAGGTCATCCAGGTGATCCGCGGCAGCGACGACACCGCCGCCGCGCGCACCCGCCTCATGCAGATCTTCGAACTCTCACTGGAACAAGCCAACTACATCCTCGAGATGCCCCTGCGCCGCTTGACCAAGTTCTCACGGATCGAACTCGAGGCAGAGCGCGACGAACTCAACGCGACGATCGCTTCGCTGGAGGAGCTGCTAGCCAGTGACGAGGTACTGAAGAGCACCCTGGACGCCGAACTCGCCGAGGTGGCCGACACGTTCGGCACGCCGCGGCGAACAGTCTTGCTCGACTCGGCCGGGCCGGCCATCACGGCTGCGGACCTCGAGATCCCCGACGAGGCCTGTCGGGTCCTGGTGTCGGTGACCGGGATGGCTGCGCGCTCCGCGACCGAGGAGGCCCCGCACGCCGGCAGCAAACGGGTGCCGCACGATGCACTCCTGGGGGTCCTCCCCGCGACCACCCGCGGACAGGTCGCGGTGTTCACCACCACCGGGCAGGTGGTTCCACTCGAGGTGGTGGACCTGCCCACCCTGCCCGCCACCGCCGACTCACCGTCACTGAAGGCCACCGTGTCTGTGCGTGACTTCCTGCACCTGCCACCCGAAACCGCCATCGCCGGCGTGGCTGCTTTCGACGCGACGGTCGTTCTGGTCACCGCCCTGGGCAAGGTGAAGCGTTTCCTCGTGGAACCGGGCAGCAAGACGGCGATCAGCCTGGAGCCGAAGGATGCACTTGTGGCCGCGTTCCCGGCGACCGAGGCCGACGACGTGGTGTTCATCAGTTCCGCCGGACAGCTGTTGCGCAGTGCGGTGTCCAGCGTTCCGGTGCAGGGTGCAGGCGCTCGCGGCGTCGCAGGGATGAAGCTCAAGGACGGCGCGCACGTGGTCGCCGCTGGGGTCGGCAGCGATACGTCCCTGGTGGTCACGGTCGCCGGAGCGGGTGCGGCAGCCACGAGCGTGAAGGTGACCTCGCTGCAGGCCTTCCCCCGCACGGGGCGCGACGGTGTGGGTGTGCGATGCCACCGCCTCCTCGCCGCCGAGTCGGCACTGCTCACCGGCTGGGTCGCCATCAGCCCGCTGGCCTGCTCCCCCGGTGGCAAGCCGCTACCGCTGCCGGAGGTCGATGAACGCAGGGATGCTTCCGGCAGTCAGAGCCCTGCCGCGAAGATCGTCATCGGCAGCGCAGCACCACCACCGGCGGTGGTGGACGGGGTGCTGTTCAGCTGATCTTCGATGACACCGAGTTGATCATCAGGCGTACCCTGGAATCGGGAGGCTGCGGCCCCCGTCGGCCTCCGCGCCGGAGGGGATCATGTCCGCTATCTTGCAATCCATCGCCCTCACTGTCGTCTGTGGCCTCTCGGTGGCCTCTGGACCAGCCGTAACCCACCCGATGTCGGAACCTCCGCCGGTCGCGCCGCTGGAGCAGGTTCAGGCACTGGTCCAGCCCGCGGTGGTCTACGAACAGATCACGTGGTCGGGCTACGTCTACGACGAGACGAACAAGGGCTACTTCACGCAGGAGCCGTTCGTCACGTCGTTCCAGTGCACCGGATTCATCGTCAATCCGGACGGGTACATCGCGACCGCCGGGCACTGCGTCGACTACGACGCGACCGTGCGAGAAGCGATTCTCAGCCAGGTCGTCGAGTGGGCCTATGCCAACGAGTATTACGAGGCCACGCCCTCCATGGAGACCATCGCCACGTTCGCCCGCAACTGGCGGATCGACGGAGCGAGCACCGAAGGAACAGCGGATCTCGACGTGTCCGTGGCCTACGGCGTGACCGTGTCCGGCGAACCGAGTGGCAAGGCCTTGCCCGCGCGAGTGGTGGATCTGCGCCCGGTGGGCGAAGGTGACGTCGCCCTGCTGAAGATCGAGGCCGAGAACCTGACGGTGCTGCCGTTGTCCGACAACTCGACGACCGGAGTGGGCACCGAGGTCGTCGCGGTCGGGTACCCCGCATCGGTGGACCTGGTGACCGACGCCAGTTTCAACCCCAGTTTCAAGGAAGGGACGATCAGCGCGGAGAAGACAACCGAGGGCGGCCTTCTGCCCGTGTATGAGATCAGTGCGGCCGTGTCGGGCGGGATGAGCGGAGGGCCCACAGTCGGGCTCACCGGAGACGTGATCGGGGTGAACAGCTTCAAGATCGAAGGGGAAACCCAACCGTTCAACTTCGTCCAGCCCTCGTCGAACATCGACGAACTGCTTCGCGCCGAGGGTGTCGAGAACACCCTGGGTCCGGTGACCGAGCAGTACCGAGCGGGTCTCGCCGCCTACTTCGCGGGAGATCGCGAAGTCGCCATCGAGAACTTCGACGCGGTTCTCAGCACCGTGCCAAGCCACCAGTTCGCCCAGGACTACCTGCAGAAGGCAGAGGAGCTTCCCTCCTCGAGCGCGCTACTGCGGATGTGGTGGCTGTGGCTGCTGATCGTCCTCGGCCTGGTTGCTGTTGCGCTCGTAGCGATCGTGGCCGTGCGCCGTCGGCCGGCAGAACGCGCCTCGACTGAGGCACAGGAAACCTCGATGACGACCCCGGCCGCTGTTTCCGCGGCTCACCAGGAGGACCTGTTCTGCCCGAACTGTGGCGCGCGGCACGCTGCAGACGATCACTTCTGCGCCCATTGTGGCCACCCCTTGGGTGACTCCGTGGCGTGATCACCGGCAAGCCGGCACCGTCTCCAGCCGGTAGCCGCGCTTCTCCCACCGGGGTAGCATCGCTCTGACCGCCGCCACTGTCTGGCTGTGGGTGTCGTGCATCAGGATCACCGCGCCGGGCTTCGTGTCCTGCTGAAGGCGATCGATGGTCCAGGCAAGACTGTGCGGCTGCCAGTCCTCGATGTGCGCGGTCCACATGACGGGCTGGAAGCCCAGGCCGATGGCGGTCTTCGCCACCCGGGCGTTGATCATGCCGTAGGGCGGCCGCATACATGGTGCGAGAGCCGATCCCACGAGGCGTTTCACGCTGACCAACTGCGAGCGCACTCGTTTCGTGGGGTATTGGGTGAGGCGCAGGTGGTTGAAGGTGTGGTTTCCGATGGCATGCCCCGCACGGGCCATCCTGCGGATCTGTGACTTGTGCATCCCGGCGTTGCCCGTGACGAAGAACGTGGCCTTGGCGTCGTATCTGTCGAGGGCCTTCAACAGCGAAGCGGTGGCGGAAGAGGGTCCGTCATCGAACGTCAGGTAGAGCACCTTGTCTGTGGATCGCGGGCCCACCGCCGCGCGGTACCAGCCCGGTGGATTGGGAAGACCCTTGGCCATCTGGGCCGGACCTGAACCTTTGTTCCACTTGACGTCGTCGGTGGGATCGGAGGCAGTCGCGATGGCCACTCCCACCAGGGCGCCGATCACCGCTTCCACCATTCAAGCGTCGCACGCGGGGGGCGGACTTGGTGCCTGCGACCTCGGATGGCGGGGATTCGCCGGTCTTGAGACGACGCAGCGTGACGGTGGCTCACTGTGGGACCGCTTGCACACCTTCCGCTGGTCGTGAAGGCTGCGGGACGCTGACGTACCGGTACGCATCCGTTTCCACCGCCCTCCGACTCTCCCTAGATCGGTGTCGGGGTAACCCGAATGGAGCAATGGTCTGGCTCTTCACTCAAACGAGTGCGTGCGTTTCGTATTCGGAATCCAGTGAACCGCAATGCGGGCAATTGGCCTCCGTCATATCGGACGAAAGGGGGTGTGCGACTGCATAGGTCCTCCGACGGTGGGTGTCGCCCGGTTACCGGGATCTGTGACCCGCCGCCGATAGCCTGAGGGCGTGGCCGTGGAATCCCAGAAGACGCAATTGCACACTCCCCTCCCCGCCGTGACGCTGCCTGATGTGGACGGGGTCGACCACGATCTCCCGGCACTGGCCGGGGATGAGCCCTTTCTGGTGGTGTTCGCCTGCAACCACTGCCCCTACGTCCGCTGGCTTGAGCAGGACCTCGGGCGACTCGTCACCGACAGCGGCATCCGGGCCGTGGCCATCACCTCCAACGACACCAGTGAGTACCCCGAGGACGGCCCGGACGGGATGCGCGAGCAGAGCGCCCGTGCCGGCTGGGACTTCCCATATCTGATCGACACCGACCAGAGCGTGGCGAAAGCCTTCGGCGCGGTCTGCACACCGGATTTCTTCCTCTACGACGCGGCCGGCCGCTTGGCCTATCGCGGAGCATTCGACGCCTCGTCGCCGAAGAACGGGCAGCCACGAACCGGCGACCTCCTGCGCGAGGCCATCGCTGACGTCCAGGCCGGTCGCCCGGTGCCTGAGCCGCACCGCCCGGCCATGGGCTGTGGAATCAAGTGGATGCAGTCATGAACCTGTCCACTGACATGCTGATCGTCGGGGCCGGGCCGGTCGGCCTTTATGCGGCCTACTACGCGGGCTTCCGGGGGTTCCGCACCGTCGTCTGCGACACGCTGCCGGAGATCGGGGGGCAGATCTCCGCGATGTACCCGGAGAAGCTCATCTTCGACGTCGCCGGATTCCCCGAGATCAGAGGCCGCGACCTCGTCGAGGGTTTGGCGGCCCAGGCCAATGCCTTCTCGCCGGAATACGTCCTCGGCGATCAGGCCGTCGACCTGATGGACACCGACGACGGCGTGCAGGTGGTCACCGCGTCCGGCCGGACCATCGACGCAAAGGTCCTGCTGATCACCGGCGGGATCGGCGCGTTCCAGCCCCGGCCCCTGCCCGCCGCCGACGCCTTCACCGGCGAGGGGATCGTGTTCTTCGTGCCTAAACTCGATGTTCATGCCGGGCACGATGTGGTCATCGTCGGCGGAGGAGACTCGGCCTTCGACTGGGCACTGTCGCTGCACCCGATCGCCCGCAGCGTGACCCTTGTACACCGCCGGGAGGCCTTCCGCGCCCACGCCGGAACAGTGGACAGGGTGCGCGAGCTCGGCGTGCGCCTCGTGACCTCGAGTGAGGTGACTGCGGTGAAGGGCGACGGCAAAGTCACCGGGGTGGAGGTCACCCACAAGCAGACCGGCGAGACCCTGGACCTTCCCGCCGACACCGTCGTGGCGGCCCTGGGATTCATCGCCTCCATCGGACCCATGGCGCAATGGGATCTGGAACTGGAGAAGCGGCACATCCTCGTGGACACCACGATGGCGACCAACCGCCCCCGCGTATACGCGGCTGGGGACATCGCCACCTATCCCGGCAAGGTCCCGCTGATCTCGATCGGCTTCGGAGAAGCCGCCCTGGCCGTGAACAACGCGGCCCCGATCATCGATCCCACTCATGGGGTCTTCCCGGGCCACTCATCGGGCGAGTCGTCGGCCTAGTTACGCTCAAGGTGTCATGGACAAGTTCGACGACGTCATCGCCGGGAACCGGGCTTTCGTGGACTCCTACCACGAAACCGCGATGTCAGGTCGCGCCGCGAAGGGTCTGGCGCTGATCACCTGCATGGACTCCCGGATCGACCCGTTGGCGGCGCTGGGCATGCGGGCCGGCGATATGAAGATCCTGCGCAACGCCGGTGCCCGTGTGACCGACGACGTCCTGCGCACTCTCGTCCTCGCGACCCACCTGCTGGATGTGGACCGCATCATCGTGATGCCGCACACGGACTGCCGGATGGCCAAGAGCACCGAAGCGGAAGTGCACGAGAGCATCCTGGACCAATACGGCGTGGACACCCGCTCCCTGGAGTTCCGCACCATCGACGACCCGCTGGCGACACTGCAGGCGGACGTGCAGAGGATCCGGTCCTTCCCCTTCATCCCCGATGACGTCGTCGTTGTGGGCGGCATGTACGACGTGGCCACCGGCGCCCTGCAGATGTACGACTTCTAGTCGTCCGGGTAGCGCGTCCTGATCGCCTCGGACTCCTCGAACCCACGACGCAGCGCCGTCACACACTCCGGGTCCAGTTTGCCCAGCTGATTGCCCCCATCATGCTCACTGTCGGCACGCGAAGTCGGCATGTGCGTCGGCGGCGAGGGAAACCATCCCGTGGAGTGAATCAGACGTCGAGCATGTCCCGGTCGAGGGCCTGCGACCCGTCGACG
>CALFYG010000067.1 GCA_937952095.1 uncultured Micrococcales bacterium
GCCTGGCATCGCATTACGCGCCGCGGGCCGAGGTGCATCTCGGTGACCATCCGGCGCCGGGCGATGGCTTCTTGGCACTCAAGCAGGTGCCCACGCCGTCAGGTGCGGTGCGCCTGGCCGAGCCCGAGGACACCCGGGCCTTCGCCGCGGTCCTGTACCGGTCCTTGCGCGACGCCGATGCTCTCGGCCTGCCCGCGGTCTGGGCCCAGCCGCCCGCCGATGGCAGTGCCTTGGCGGTTGCGGTGGGCGATCGGTTGCACCGCGCGTCGGTGCGCTGAGGGTCCGAGGTCGCCGCGCCGCCGGTCCGTGGCGCGGATCCGTTAGTCCCCAGTCCATCCGTTAGTCCCTCGTCCATCCGTTAGCCCGAAACAGCCGTGAACCTCTCACCGGAGTACCGCAGACTCAGCGGCTACAAGGGCAGACTGGGGCCATGCGAGCCGCAACGATGACCGCCGTCGACTCACTGGTGGTCGGGGAACGACCCGATCCGCAGCCAGGACCTGACGAGGTTCTCATCCGCGTCGAGGCCTCGGCCGTCTGCCGCACCGACCTGCAGATCCTGCGCGGCGAGATCCCGACGCATCGCCTGCCCCTGATCCCCGGCCACCAGGTCGTCGGCGAGGTCCTCTCCCCGGGTCCCCTGCAGGGCCACCGCGTCGGGCTGGTGTGGCTCGCACAGGCGTGTGGTGCCTGCCGCTTCTGCCGCAGCGACCGGGAGAACCTGTGCGAATCCGCGCAGTTCACCGGATGGGACCGCGACGGCGGCTACGCCCAACTCGTCACGGCCAAGACCGACTTCGTCCACCCGTTGCCCGAGGGTGATCCTGAGGCCATCGCGCCGTTGTTGTGCGGCGGCGTCATCGGGTTCCGGAGTCTGCGGGTCGCGGGGATCGGCCCGGAGTCCGCCGGAATGCGACTCGGGCTGTTCGGCTTCGGCGCGTCGGCGACGATTGCGATCCAGGTCGCCAACCACTGGGGCTGCGAGAGCTATGTGGTCACCCGGTCCGCTGCCGAGGCAGAGAGGGCCCGGGCACTCGGCGCAGCGTGGGCGGGGACCTACGACGAGCGACTCCCGGTGCCGTTGGACGCCGCGGTCACCTTCGCGCCGAGCGGCGACGTGGTCCTGGCTGCTCTCAGGGCCGTCGACCGGGGCGCCGCCGTGGCGATCAACGCGATCCACCTCGACCGGATCCCGCGGTTCGATTACGACGACCTGTGGTGGGAGCGAAGTCTGCGTTCGGTGGCCAATGTGACGCGCGCGGACGTGCGGGACTTCCTCGCGCTCGTTCCGCAGGCGGGCATCCGTACCCAGTACGAGACCCTGCCCCTGTCCGAGGCCCCCACGGCCCTGCAGCGCCTCGAGGCCGGCGACGTGCGTGGAGCATTCGTCCTGATCTAGCCAGTACGCTGCGGCGTGTGTCGTCCTCGCTGCGGGCCTGGTTGAAGTCCAAGGACCCCGACCATCGCGCCTTGCGGCGTGGCAGTCGGGTGGCCCTCACCGTTCCCGTGACGCTGGCTGTCCTACTGAATCTGCCCTGGGTGTCCGACGGCGCCCTGATGGGGGCGTTCGCCGCACTGTCGCTGTTGGTCTTCGCGGACTTCGGCGGACCGCTGCGGCAGCGCTTCATCGCCTACATGATCACCACCGCCGCCGGCATCCCCCTGATCGCGATCGGCGCCTTCGCCGGTCAGCAGCGGTGGACCGCGGTCGTCGCGATGGCCGTGGTGGCGATGGTCGTCGGGTTGCTCGCCGTCCTGCGCGGACTCATCGCGGCCGCCCAGAGTGTTCTGCTGCTGTCCATGGTCCTGGCCCTCACCGCCTCGACCCCCGCCGTCGTCCTTCCGGACCTCGCGTCATGGACCCTGGGTGGCCTGGCCGCGGCCTGCGCAGCCGTGTTCCTCTGGCCGTCACAGGCGAACCTCCCGATCCCGGGCCTGATCGCCGAGGTCCTCGACGCGGTCGCTGATGCCTCCGACGTCCGCTGGGTGCACCACGGCACCCACGAGGAGCTGCTCGCCGCACGCGACCGGGTCAACTCCTCCATCGCCGCCCTGCACGCCAAGTACGACGGCAACCTGCTTCGCCCCTCGGGGGTCACAAACGCGGACCGCGCGCTGGCCGAGCTCGTCGACGAGGTCAGCCGCCTGCGGTACCTCCAGAAATGGGAGGACGTCGCCGACCACAAGGATCAGCAGGTGGCAGAGATGACCGCACACCTGTGCGCCCGCATCTCCAACGCTTTGCGGGCCTGTGCGTCACGGCTGCGCGGCGACAGGGATCCGTTGTCGTCGGCGACCTTGTTCGAGATCCGCACGGAGAACCTCGACCTCACGGCCGATTGGCTGGCCGAGAACCGCAGCACGAAGTCGCCGGAGTACCTGCGCGAGCAGATCGAGGACACCTTCCCCGTACGCGTCATCACGCTGATCACCTCCCGCATCACCGATCAAACGATCGCCGTGAAGCCACGGCCCGGCGATGAGCGCTCGGATCCACCAGGGGTGCCCGCGCTGGAGGAGAAGCCTCCCGGCCCACTCGACCGACTGCGCATGCACTTGTCCTGGCAGTCCCCCTGGTTCCGCAGCGCCGTCCGTTCCGCGGTCGCGCTGTCGTTGAGCATCGCCGTGGCCAAATCGGTGAGCCTGCAACACCCGTTCTGGATCGTGCTGGGCACCCTGAGCGCCCTGCGTTTCGACGCCCTCGGCACCGGCCGGACCGCCAAGCAGGCGCTGATCGGGACCACCGCGGGCGTGGCACTGTCCGCGGTGTGCATCCAGATCATCGGCGGCAACGAGGTCGTCTGGTGGATCCTGTTCCCGATCGCTCTGTTCTGGGCTGCCTACACACCGGGGACGCTGTCGTTCGCGGTGGGCCAGGCCGGCTTCAGCTTCGTGGTCATCGCGATGTTCTCGATCCTGTCCCCGGTCCGTCTCGACACCGCCGCCGCACGCCTCATCGACGTGGGCCTGGGTCTGGCGATCAGCCTCGTGGTGAGCCTTCTGATGTGGCCGCGTGGCGTCGTCGAGACGCTGTACACCCGCCTGCGCGAAGCGATGCAGGCGGCCTGCGACTACTACGTGGCGTCGGCGGACTGGATGGCCGGCGGAGCCGTGAACGACCGACTGCTGGCCGAGTACAAGTCGACCTCCGAGAGTGCACTCGACCGCGCACAGGAGGCGCTGGACCTGTCGATCGCGCAGCGCCCCCCCAAAGCCGTCGCGCTCCAACGGTGGACCGCTCTGGCCAACACCGTGCACCACGTGGACTTCGCGGCGCGGCTGATGCCGCAGGCCGTGGGCATCATCCGTCTGCGGGGCGATCAGACGCCCCTGCCGATCCAGCTGTCGGGCCCCCTGATGGCGGGAGCCAACAACGCCCGCGAGGAGTTGATGGCCGCGACCAACGCCTGGTGCGATCTGCAGCCCGCCTTCGACGACGACAGCACAGCGGGTGGCTTCGACGGCGCCTTGCCCGAGTTCGAGACCGCCCCAACGGTCCGCGACCTGCGCCAGGCGATCGACGACTATCTCGCGACCCCCGATGACTGGCATGGAACGGGCAGCGATCCGCGGCCGGTGGTGGCGACGTGGCTCACGGACTGGACCGCGCTGTTCGACCGGTCAGCACAGGTGTTGCGGATTCCGGCCTGAGACGAACTCAGAACACCGAACGCCCCTCGGCCGCCGCCGCCACGATCTTCTCGATCCGGTCGGCCCGCGTCTGCGGGCGCTTCGCCGACTTGACCCAGTAGAGGGCCTGCTTGCGCCGGCCGTCGGTGAACCCGTCGAAGACCGGGCGCAGATCGCCGAGTGCCTCGGCGAGGTCGTCGGGGACCACCATGGCGTCGACCTCATCGAGGAAGGTGAACATGCCGTTCGTCTTGGCCACCTCGACGGCCCGGATCCCCGCGGGCTGCAGCAGACCGGCCGCCTCGAGTCGGGCAAGCCGCTGCTTGTTCGGCGCGGACCACACACTGTTCGGCTTACGCGGGGTCAACCGCAAACCGCTGCGCTCATCATCGAACGTCTGCACCGTGCTGTCGATCCACCCGAAGATGAGGCACTCCTCGACGATGTCGTCGTAGGCGATCGATTGACGACCCGTGACCGATCGCCACTGCACCAGCCAGAAGCCACGGTGCTCGAGATGGTTCTCCACGAGCCACTCGTGCAACTCCTGCCGGCTCTCCAGCAGGATCCGCGGCAGCGGGTTCCGCTCGACGATCGCCAAGGCTCAGTCGAACAGGTTGAGCAGATCGCCGATCCGGTGGCCGGCCTCCTCGGGGTGCCGGAACGCACCCTTGGTGTTGACGCTGTAGGTGTTGCGGCGGCCCACCTTGGTCTTCCGCAGGTACCCGGCACCCTCGAGGTCGGACAGGATGGTCTGGGCAGCGCGTTCCGTGATCCCCACGGCGGTCGCGATATCCCGGACCCGCGCATCAGGATTGCGGTGGACGTAGACCAGTACGTGTCCGTGGTTGGTCAGGAAGGTCCACTTCCTGCGCGCTTCCGTCGTCATCCGGACTCCCATCGCCGCGGTACACACTATCCCTCGGCGACACCTGATCTCCACGTCGGGTGACGAAGAGGCTCGCGGCGATGCTCACAGCGATGATCACAGCCACAACTCCGAGGCTCAGCCACGTCGGCATCTTGTAGATATCGACCTGCAGCAGCAGCTTGACACCCACCCAGATGAGGACCAGCCCCAAGCCCAGTTTCAGATACACGAAACGGTGCATCAGATCGGCGAGCAGGAAGTACATGGCGCGCAGTCCGAGGATGGCGAAGGCGTTGGCGGTGAACACCAGGAACGGTTCCTGAGTCACGGCGAAGATGGCCGGGATCGAGTCCACCGCGAAGATGATGTCCGTGGTCTCCACGAGCACCAGCACCGCCAGCAGCGGGGTCGCGAACCATTTCCCGCCCTGCTTGATCCAGAACTTCTGCCCGTGGTACTCGTCGGTGCTCGGGACGGCCCGCTTGAAGAGCTTCATCACCTTGGACTTCGAGGGATCGATGTGCTCCGAGCGCTTGCGGATCATCGTCCACCCGGTGATCAGCAGGAACGCCCCGAAGACGTACAGGATCCAGGCGAACGACGCGATCAGGGCCGAGCCGGCGGCGATGAAGGCACCGCGGAAGACCAGCGCCCCCACGACCCCGTAGAAGAGCACGCGGTGCTGGTACTGCCGAGGCACGGCGAAGTAACTGAAGATGATCGCCCAGACGAAGACGTTGTCGATCGCCAGCGATTTCTCGATGAGGTAACCCGCGTAGTACTGGGCGGCGAACTCCGAGCCGGCCCACCACCAGATCACGGCCCCGAAGCCCACCCCGAGGGCGACCCACAGAGCCGACCAGATCGCGGCTTCCTCGACCTTGATGACATGGGCGTCGCGGTGCGCGAACAGATCCACGGCGAGCATCACGAGGATGACGCCCAGGACGGCGAACCAGGCCCACAACGGCACATTCACTGCATGACTCCTTCGGTCGTATCGGCCGAAGGTCTTTCCAGGCGCTGCGCCCCACGGGTGCCGGGCATGTGCCGTACTGTCGACAACCGCGTCGTGGATACTCCCCTTCGCTAGAAGCAAGTTTCCTGATTATTACTGCATCTGTCAAGCGAGGGGAACGAGCCCGCGCTTCACCGCCGCAACAAGCCGGCGCGGCACCCTCACCTCGCGACCATCTACGACCACGCTCACCAATGACGGCGCATCGGCTCGCCAATGCGACCGCCGGGAACGGGTCCGACTGCGGGACTTCTTGCGCTTCGGAACAGCCATGCTCGCCTACCAGGACGACTTCGTGATGCCAGGCAGTTCGCCGCGCAAGGCCATGGAGCGCATCGTGATGCGCGACACCCCGAACGTGCGCAGATAGCCCCGTGGGCGGCCGTCGACGACATCACGGTTGCGCACACGG
>CALFYG010000068.1 GCA_937952095.1 uncultured Micrococcales bacterium
CGGTCTTCGCCGGGGCAGCCACCGGCATCCTCGATGACGAGGACATCGCCGAGACAGCGGCGATCATGACGCCGGGTGCCATCGGTGCGATCCTGGTCTACGAGAACACCTGGGCGGCGCCGTTCGCCACCGCCCTGCGGAAGGCTGGGGCCGACCTGATCGCGACCGGTCGGATCCCCGTCAACGCACTCATCGCAGCATTCGAAGCACAAGAGGAGAACGTCTGATGCCAGGTCTGATCCGGGGAGTCGCCCGCACCGCAGTCATCGCGGGGACGGCGACCGCTGTGTCCAACGGAGTCTCGCGCCGCCAGTACGGCCGCTGGGAGAAGAAGGCTGAGCAGGAGCAGGCCCAGCAGCAGCCGCAGCAAGCCGTCGCACAGCCCGCGCCGGCTCCCGCGCCTGCCGCCGCCCCCACCGGCGGGATGGACGACAAGATCGAGCAGTTGAAGCAACTCGGTGCACTGCACGAGCAGGGCATCCTCACGGACGAGGAGTTCGCCGCGCAGAAGGCGAAGCTGCTCGGCTAGATCGAACGCTCAGGGCGCGGATCCGACCTCGGGTCCGCGCCCTGTCGCGTCCACGGGGGCACGGTGGTGCAGCGCGTCCCAGTCGACGTCCACGGCGAGTTCCCGATCCAGTCCCGACAGTCCCCCACGCACCCCGAAGAGGCGCTTGGTCCAGACCAGGTACGCGAGGATCGCCAGGTTCACCAGCAGCGCCCCGACCTTCAACAGGCTCACCTTCTCGGCGATCTCGTAGATCTCCAGTGGCAGGAATGCCGCCGTTGCCACCACGGTGAGGTACTCGGCCCAGCGTTTGCCTCGCCAGAGGAAGACGCACTCCACAGCCTCGAGGACCGCGTAGCCGAGGGCGATCATGGCCAGGACCCAGACGTGTCCGCCGTCCAGGTTGACCAGATCATTGAGCCATTTCGCGAGGAACTGATGCCCCGAACGGGTCTGGTCCAGTGCGGTGAGTACGGCTTGCGCGTCGCTCTTCAGGGCCGGCAGTCCGATCTCGACGAGGAACAGCAGAATCGCCATGGCGAGGAAGAAGAGCACGTGCAGGCCACGCTCAAGGGCGATGGCCCGGATGACCACGAGTTCGTCGAGCGCCTTGCCTCGCAGGGGCCGCGGGAGGTCCACCTCCAGGGCTTCTGCCGGCGGTGTCTGGGTGCGCACCCAGTCGTCGCAGCGGAGGCACCGGGCGAGTTGTGTGGTCTCGTCGAGCGGCACAGACAGTTGTCGGCCGGGGTAATGCGCGTCGGCGCCCGGCAGTACGTGGCCGTGCATCGAACACCACCACGTGTCCGTGCTCCAGTGCTTGGGTGCCAGGCGCATCACCCCAGGCTAGGGGCTCAGCCTGGGGTGCACCGTGGCAGGCTTGCTGCATGATCGTGGTGACCGAACACAGCGCCGGTGACGACTTCCTGGCCCCGGCCACGCAGTTGCTCGAGGTCCTCGCCGCCGCCGAAGGCTTCATCGGCGGCCAGGTCGGTCGCAGCCCCGATGAGCCCGATGTGTGGATCATCAGCACCCAGTGGCGCGATGTCGGATCGATGCGCCGGGGGTTCGGTTCCTTCGACGCCAAGGTGGCCGCAGCCCCGGTGATGTTGAGCGCCTCCGACCGTGTGAGTGCCTACGAGGTGCTTGTTCAGGCGACTCCCGGCGAGCTTGTGGATCGGAGCAGCGATCGGGCGTGAGGTCGCGGCGCGTGCGAAGGCACGACTGTGACGTTTTTGCCGCCTCAATCCCGCGAGTGTGACGCGGTTGCTGGTTCTGGGGCGTGAAACCGACAACGAAGTCACACTCGTGCCCTCGGAACCGCAACAACGTCACAATCGGGGTGGCGGGAGCCGCCGATGGTCCTTGCGGACCATCGTCTCCCAAATCCTTTGCCTTCCCTGACCAATGACTAAGGGACCCCACTTCGTGGAGCCCCTTAGTCATTGGTCGGGGTGGCGGGAGCCGTCCCTCGGCCTTCGGCCTCGGTCCTCCCAAATCCATAGCCCTGCCGCGCACACGCAAATGGGGCCCCACTGGCGTGGAGCCCCATTTGTGTGTGGTCGGGGTGGCGGGATTTGAACCCACGACCTCTTCGTCCCGAACGAAGCGCGCTACCAAGCTGCGCCACACCCCGGCTTGCAGTGCAAGGATACCGACCGCCCTAGTGGCCCCGAGGCACGAGGTGCAGCATCGTCGCCTCCGGCGGGCAAGCCAGCCGTACGGGCGCGTACGGATTGGTGCCCAGGCCGGCGCTCACGTGCAGCGCGGCGCCCTCATGAGTGGACAAACCCTTGGCCCGCCGGGTGTCCAGATCGCAGTTGGTCACCAGCGCGCCGTACCCCGGCACGCATACCTGACCGCCATGCGTGTGTCCGGCGATGATCAGGTCCGCGCCGTCGGCGGCCATCGGGTCCAGCACCCGAAGGTAGGGCGCGTGGGTGACCGCCAGGCGCAATGAAGCGTCCGGATCGAACGGCCCCGCCACGTCGTCGTACCGGTCGAGACGGATGTGGGGGTCGTTGACGCCTCGCATGTCGATGCTGTTGCCGAGGACCCGCATCCGTCCGCGCGTGTTGTTCAGGCTCTGCCATCCCGCGTTGAGCAACTCCGACTCGAGCTCGTCGGTGGGCAGGCGCCGGGTGGACATCTTCGGCTCGCGGTTCTTCGCGAAGTACTTGAACGGGTTGACCGACTTCGGGCTCCAGTAGTCGTTCGACCCGAAGACGAAGACGCCGGGCACGCCGTTGAGCGGCTCAAGGGTCTTTGCCAGGTAAGGAACGGAATCCATGTGGCCCAGCAGGTCACCGGTGAGGATCACGAAGTCGGGGTCGAGCTCGGACAGGGACCTGACCCAGGCCATCTTGTCCTGTTGTGTCGGAGTCAGGTGCAGGTCGGTGAGTTGCAGAACCCGCACCGGACGCGATCCAGGTGCCAGGACGGGGACGCGCACCGATCGCAGGGTGAACTGGTGAGCCTCCCAGAGGGCGTAGGCGAGCGTGGCGACACCGGTTCCGATGCCCGCCAGGCCGATCTTCGCCACGGGATGCACCAGACCATGGTCGCACGCACGACAACTCCGGGGCTATGGCCGAGGTCACATGACAGGATGACCACATGGCCCTGAAAGACACCTTGCAATCCGACCTGCACACCGCGATCAAGTCCCGCGACGAACTCACCGCCGCGACTCTGCGGATGGCGTTGGCGGCTGTGACCAACGCCGAGGTGGCCGGCAAGCAGGCCAAGGAGCTCACTGACGACGAGGTGCTCGGGGTTCTGGACAAGGAAGCCAAGAAGCGCCGCGAAGCGGCCACCGCGTACCGCGAAGCGAACCGCCCTGAACTCGCCGAGCGGGAAGAGGCCGAACTCGGCGTGCTCACCGGCTATCTGCCCACCCCACTCACCGAGGACGAGGTCTCAGCGATCATCGACCAGGCGATCGCCGACGTGGCAGCTGACGGCAAGACCGGCATGGCGGCCATGGGGCCGGTCATGCAGAAGGTGACGGCTGCGACCAAGGGCCGAGCTGACGGCAAGACCGTTTCTGGCATTGTGAGGCAGCGCCTGCAGGGCTGACACACCACAAGTGGGCGCACGACGCCGATCAGGTCTCGGCCGCGCCCAGTTGTGGGGTCGCCGCCGAGGCAGAAACGGACAAGTCGCCTGATTCGGGCCCAC
>CALFYG010000069.1 GCA_937952095.1 uncultured Micrococcales bacterium
GCCGCGGCACTGCTCCAGCAGGCGCGGCCGATGTCACCGGCGGCGGTCGCCGAACACTTGCGCGACACCACCCGCCCGTTCCCAGTGGGAAGCAACTGCACCGGGTCCTGCGGCGCCGGCATCCTCGACGTGTCGCGCGCTCTCACGATCGCGCCGCGCGTCCCGGGACCGGTCGGGGGGCTCACGGCCGCCGGTGCCGACGGTGCGGTGTCGCTGTCCTGGGACGAACCCGGTGATCCGGGCACCGGGGCGGTCACTGGATATGCGGTGGAGTACCGGCAGGCCGGTGGACCGTGGGTCATCTCCCCCGACCCGTGGAACAGCACACTTCGGCAGAAGTTGCTGCAGGACCTGGCAAACGGTGTCACCTACGAGGCCCGGGTCGCGGCCAAGAACGTGTTCGGTCAGGGCCCGTGGACGGTGTCGGCGCCAGTGACGCCACTGGCCCTTCCAGGTGCCACGCAGATCCGCAGCGTGACATACCCCTCCAAGACCTCGGCCCGGCTGGAACTACGACTGCCGGCGGAGAACATCGCCGGCCTGCAGTACCGCGTGACCAGGCTCGGTCGGGAGTCCGGGCAGTGGCAGGAGACGACGGCCGGCACCCGCCTGCGGGTCTCCGGTCTGACCCGGGGGGTGAGGCACACCGTCGAGGTGCGCGTCTTCAACGAGCGCGGGGCGGGCACCGCTGCATCCCGGCAGGTCGCCACACCTGTGAAACCCGGCGTGGTGAAGGCTCTGCGGGTCAAGCGAGCGGGCGCCAAGGCCACGGTCTCCTGGCAGCCTCCGACCCGCACAGGCATGGACGTGCGCTACCGGGTGCGTGTGGGCAAGGGCGATTGGCGTGCGACCAGTGCGGAGAAGATGGTGCTGCGCAAGGTCCCTGCCGGTCCGGCCCGCTTCGAGGTCAGGGCTCGGAATGAGGCGGGCCTCGGACCTGTTGCATATATCGTGAAACGTAAATGATGCTTTACGTACCCGTGGCGGTGGTGGCGGGTGTCATCGGTTGCCCGTACGCTTGTTCCAAGGAGGAATGAATGCAATCCAGGAACCCGATCTTCCGGGATATCGAGAAACAGCCCGGCTTCGCGTACAACGAGGGTGTGAACGCCTACCAGCAGGCCGCTGCCGGTACTGCCACGCTGGACCAGCAGACCCAGCCGACGGTAGGGGTGCCCGCAGCGGGACGTCCGATGACCATCGACGACGTCGTGGCCAAGACCGGCCTGGCGTTCGTCGCGCTGCTCATCGGTGCCGGGATCGGATGGGTGCTCACTCCGTCGATGCCCTGGTTGCCGTTCGCGGCGATGATCGTCGCACTGGTGATCTTCTTCGTCGGGGCGTTCCGCAAGCTCCCCAAGGCCGGCACGGTGCTCAGCTACTCGCTGGTCGAGGGTGTGTTCCTCGGCGGCATCAGCATGTTCTACCAGGACTACGTGGCCGCTTCCGGCAGCGATGCCAACATCATCGTCCAGGCCGTGATCGGTACGTTCGTGGCCTTCGGCGTCATGTTGGCGCTGTACCGCACTCGCATCATCAAGGTCAACGGCACCTTCATGAAGATCATGCTGGTCGCGATGGTGTCCTACCTCGTGATCGCACTGATGAGTTTTGTCGCGGCGCTGTTCGGCGTCGGTGGCGGCTGGGGCTTCTACGGCGTCGGCGGCCTGGGTCTGCTGCTGTGTGTCGTGGGTGTGGCACTGGCGGCGTTCTCGCTGAACCTGGACTTCGCGGCGATCGAGGAGGGCATCAACGAAGGCCTTCCGGAGGCCTATTCGTGGCGGATGGCCTTCGGGCTGGTCGTGACAATGGTGTGGCTCTACTTGGAGATCCTGCGCTTCCTGGCCATCCTGAACAGCAATAATTAGGCCATGGGTGTCGTCGCTCTCGGTCCGGGCGTCTATCGGATCCCGACCGCGGGCGACTTCATCAACTCGTTCGCCTTCATCGAGGCCGACGGTTCGGTGACGCTGGTCGATACCGGCACCCGCTTCGCGACCAAGCGCATCGTCAACGGACTCGCCACGTTCGGCAAGCACCCGCGGGACGTGCAGCGGATCATCTTGACCCATGCGCACAGTGATCACGCGGGATCCGCGGCGCGGTTGCTGCCGCACACCAGCGCGGACGGGGCGGACGTGCATGTCGATGACGCGGAGTACATCCGGTCCGGCACGCCGGCGCCGTACTCCTCACCCATTCTCGAGATGCTCGACCGCCTACCCGGTATGGGATTCGCCGCGTGCCCCGTGGCACGCACGATCACCGACGGCGACGTCCTTGACGTGGCAGGGGGACTGCTGGTCCGGCACACCCCCGGGCACACCCCGGGTCACGTGAGCCTGCTGCATCGGGAGTCCGGTGTCCTCATCACCGGCGACTCGATCTTCAACATGAACGG
>CALFYG010000070.1 GCA_937952095.1 uncultured Micrococcales bacterium
CACATCGGCGGCGATCCAGTTCGCCATGGCACTGCCGGGCCCGCAGGGGACTTTCGGCGTGCATGCGGTGGAGTTGATCGCGATGACATGCCATGCCCCGACGGAGAAGCTGTATGTTCCTCGGCTCTCCTGATGAGCGGCCGCACCGAAGTACTTGTAATAGCCTGCGCCGCTGACGGTCTTGTACTCGTGATTTCCCGGGATGGGGTAGGTGATCGGCTTCAGATCACCCATCGCCGGGTCGTAGGCGGCCATGAACTTGTCGTACGTGCCGTCGAGGTACTGCAGATCCCCGAGTGCCAGGAACGCCTGGGGTTTGATCCCGCGGATGGCGTTACCCACCGCCTTCTGTTGGCAACCGGCCGGGGTGCCGAGCCCGTTGTTGAACGCCGGTTCGGCCGGATCACACGCGACGTCTCCGACGACCGCGATGGTCACCGGCGCGTTCTCGGCGCTGGCCGGTGTGAGGACGCCCACCGTGAGCGGTACGGCCAAGGAGACGGCGAACAATGCCGCGGTGATGCGCATGGGAATCCTCTGCTACGGGACGGAACTCCACTCACCGTAGGGGCCCGGTCCTACCCCTGTAAGGGCCACTGAAGGACCTTGAAGCGATCTTGATGGCGGCCTTCACCAGCCTTGATCAGCGGGCTCGCGGGTGCCCGCCTACCCACACTCCAGGCCGTCTTCGGGCACCTCGCCCTTGACCAAGTAGTCATCGACCGCGTTGTCGATGCACTTGGATCCCGAGTAGTACGCCGTGTGCCCGTCGCCACCCATCCAGCTCACCAGCACGCCGGACTCGAGTTGGTCGGCCAGCGCGACCGACCACTCGTACGGGGTCGCGGGGTCGTACTCCGTGCCGACCACCAGGATCGGTGGCGTACCAGGCGCAGCGATCGGCCCCGGCTCGTCAACTGCCGGCACCGGCCAGTAGTAGCAGGGGAGGTTTCCCCATGCGAGGGCCGCTCCGAAGATCGGCGCCTCCTTGCTCCACTCCTGGGCCTGTTGCTGCGTGGCCTCCGGGTCGAAGCGATCGGGACGGTCGATGCAGTTGACCGCGTAGAGGGCCTCATTGGCGTTGTTCGCGTAGGTGCCGTTCGGCTTGCGCTCAGTGAGCCAGTCAGACAGTGCCTGCAGCCCGAACCCGTCACCCTGGAACGCGCTGTCGAGGGCGTAGAACAAAGACTGCCACCCCTCCTCGGCGGAGTACAGGCTGCCGATCACACCGGTGGTGGCCTGCGCGGCTGTCAGCGGGCGTCCCGTGTCGGCGGGCAGCGGGTTGGTCTCAACATCGGCGAGGAAGTCGGCGATCTTCTGCACTCCGGCCTGCGGATCGTCGCCGGTCGGGCAGTCCTTCTCACCGGCACACCATTCGGTGAAGCGCAGCAGCGCCTTCTCGAATCCGATGGCCTGTCCCTTGCTCACCTCGGCGTTCGTCAGCGCCGGGTCGACAGCGCCATCGAGGACGAGTTTGCCCACTCGGGAGGGGAACAACTCCGCGTAGGTCGCTCCGATGAACGTCCCGTAGGACTTGCCGAGGTAGTTCAGTTTCTCGTCGCCTACCAGGGACCGCAGGATGTCGAGATCGCGGGCCACGAAGGGGGTGCCGATGTTGGGCGCGAGGTCCGGGGAGTTGGTCTTGCACCGGGGGCCGAAGCGCTTCGACACCGCGACTGTAGCGGCGACATCCTCGTCGGTCTCCGGGTTGGGATCCACGTTCAGGAAGCGGTCGAGCTGCCTGTCGGTGAGGCATTCGATGGGCGTGCTGTCCGCCACCCCGCGGGGGTCGAAGCCCACGATGTCGTAGTGGTCGAGGAGATCCCCGGTGACCACGACGCGCGCAGCACGTGCGTACTCGATCCCGGACCCGCCCGGCCCGCCGGGGTTGAGCACCAGGGAACCAAGACGCTCATCCGGGTTCCCCGCCGGCAGCCGGATGAGTTCGACATCGATGGATTCGCCGTCCGGCTCGTCATAGGTCAGCGGGACGGACATCGTGGCGCATTCGAACTTGCCGCCACATCCGGTCCAGACGAGGTTCTGGCCGTAGTAGGCCGCCAGCGCGGGATCCTCCGGCTCCACGGAGATGGCCTGACTGGGGCCGACGGTGGTGGCGGGGTCACTGCCCGACGCACACCCGGCAAGGGCGAAGAGCGCAGCGGCAGCCGCTGCGAACAGTCGTGGACTCACCCCTCGACTGTAGTCATCGGGCCTGCGGGGTCACGGACGTGGACAATGAACGGGTGCGTTTGAGGATCGCCGACAGCCTGCCCCGCCCCATCGCCTACGTGCTCGGTGGTGGGGCCTCCTACGGCGCGGTACAGGTGGGTCACCTGCGCGCTCTGGCCGAAACCGACATCACCCCGGACTTCGTGGTGGGTACCTCGGTGGGGTCATTGAACGGCGCGATCCTCGCCGAGCACCCCGCGACCGCGCATGAACGCCTCAACGACCTGTGGGGAAGCATGACCCGGCAGGCCGTCTTCGGGAAGATGCTCGGCACCGCACTGAACGTGGCCAAGGGCAAGGCCTCCGCCGTTCCCAGCACAGGGCTGCGGGCGGTCATCGAGAACGCCGTGCAGGCACGCACGTTCGACGAACTCATGCTGCCGCTCACAGCGGTGACCACGGACTTCGACACCGGGGAGCCGGTCCCATTGACCAGTGGGGACCTGGTCTCAGCGCTGCTGGCCAGTGCGGCGATCCCGCTGGTCTTCCCTCCGGTCCAACGGGGCAACCGCAAGCTCGTCGATGGTGGCGTGGTGGCCAACGTGCCGATCTCGATCGCTGCCGACCAGGGCGCGCAGACGATCGTGGTGCTCGACTGCGGCTTCACCGTCATGGCCCCGGAGCAGGAGAGCACGGCAACCGGTCGCCTGCTGCGCACCGCCGCGATCATGGCCGCCCAGCAGGTCCGCCGGGACCTGCGCACCGTCGAGGACCGGGTGGTTCTCTACCTTCCGGGACCGTGGCCGATGCGCGGCCGGCCGGACGACTTCCGCCGCAGCAACGACAACGCCGCCACCACCTACGACCTGACGATGACCTGGCTGCACGGACTCAACGTCGTGGGCGTGGGTCGCTACGGCGCGGCCCCGTCGGACATGCTGATCAAGCCCAAGGTGGCCGACGACTGATCAGGCCTCGGCCATCTCATCGCGCTTGGCCAGTGCGAGGTCGCGCACCCGGGCCAGATCCTCATCGGTGTAGACGCCGTTGACTCCGGAGATCGTCGCGAGCTTCATCCCGTGTTTCAGGCCGAGCTTGTAGATCTCCTTGACCTTCTCCCACTCGATGTTGCGCCCGATCGTGAACGTCTCGTACCGACCTTCGAGCGCAAGCACGATCGTCTCGGCCAGGCACGCGTACGCCACGCCGGGTGGCAGCCCGATGTTCTTCATGTGGACATCGCCGGGCAGCAGGATCTCTCCGGACTCCACGACCAGCACGTCGGGGCGCTTGGCCACGTCCTCGGCGGAGAGGTCGAGGGGCCGCGCAACGTCAGTGATGACCGCTCCGGGCTTCACCTGCATGATGTCCAACACGCGCTTCCCGGCACCTGAGGTGGCCGTGACGATGGCGTCCATGTCGGGCAGCGCATCATCCGGGGTGGCCGCCACGAAGATCTTGGCGCGCGGGTTCTCGCTCTCGATGTCGGCCTTGAGCGCCAGCAACTTCGCCGCCTCCGGGCTGACCATCCACAACTCGTCACATGCCATCGCGAGCAGACGCGCGCAGACCGAACCGATGGCCCCGGTGGCGCCCACCACCATGGCCTTGCCCAGCAGACGGCCCTCTTCGTCGACGTCGGCGATCCCGAGTCGGCGCAGCGCGTCGTGCAAGGCCCACAACGCACCCGAGGCGCTGTAGCTGTTGCCCGTGGTGATCGGCAGCGGCGCGCGCTTGGCCACCGTCACACCGGCGTCACCCACGACCTTCGTGAAGGCCCCGAGACCCATGATCTGAGCACCGAGTTTCTTGGCGATGTCCGCGGCCTGCAGCAGTCGCTTGTAGGTGAACTCGGGGTCGTGCGCGAGCAGCTGCTTCGGCGTCCCGCTGACGGTGATCAGCCACCCCTCGGCCTCCGCACCCGTCGGTGAGGTGATACCGGTGACGTGGCTGTAGGTGAAGGGCGGGGCGTAGGCGATCGCCTTCTCCACGCCGTCCATGACGACCTGCGGCGACACCTTGGCGATCGTGTTCAGCGGCTCGACCTTGCGGAAGTACTGCTGCGACAGCGGGTGGATCACGAAGGCGAAGCGGCTCTTGCGCTTGAATCCGCCCGGGTACAGCGAGCGTGGCTCGAGTCCGGCGGAGGTGATCATGTCGAGCAGGTCGTCGTCGGTGAGCCGCGCCTCTTCAGCCCCTGTCAGGCCGAGCATGAGTGCCTCGAGCACCGCGGCGTTGACCGTGATGCCCTCGAAAGGCTGCGGGGTGTCGTCGAGCACGAGATCGACGCCGAGTTCGTGGAGTGCCTCGAGCCGTTCCTCCGACACCGCTGAGGTGATCAGCGTCTTGCCGGCCAACTCCTCGAGCCCGAACATCATGAGCTCGTCGTAGGTGGCGATCAGCACGTCGGCGTCGCGCACAGCCTTGCGGAGCAAAGACTGGTTGAAACGCCGACCTGGCGCCGTGACCGGGGTGCTGATCTGGTCGGGGACGCGGTTGAGGAACCAGCTGCTGACCCCGGCGAAGCGGTCGAGCGCGCTGAACGAATCCAGCATCGACGGCAGCCCGAACTGCAGTACGGCATCGGCGAACTTGATGTTGTCGGTGTACTCGGACAGCACACGTGCGGTGCGGCGGTGGTTGGAGCCGCCGAGCACGACGGTGCGCGCGTTGCTGAACAGGCCGGGCTGGTCGGCCTGGACCTTGCGGACCGTCCACTCCTGCAGGACGTCACGCAGGCGGTGTCCGTTGGTGGTGGGAACGTCGCCGGTGGCGGACTCGAGGCGGCGCAGCGCGTCCTTCTCATCGCCGGACAGGATCCCTACGGTGCGGGCATCGCGCGCCCCCGTGATCGCGAACACCGCGGTGCCCGGCATCCACTCCTGGATCATCTCCTCGGCGCGGTCGACGTCACCATCGGCACCGACCCGCAGCACACGGAAATCCTTCTCAAGGAACGTGACGTTGCTGTCGTAGTTCCGATCCGAGTCGGCCAGACTCACGTCGACGATCGCGGGCAGATCCACAGCCTTCTTACGCGCCACCAGAACCTTCTTTCGTCAGTACGAGGGGTCGAAGGTCCCCGCCGCCTTCCGCAGGCCACTTGTGTATGCCTGCACGTCGAGTACCGCCGGACCCACGATCTGCGTCACAGACTGCTGCAAGTCGGGGGCCGCGATCAACTCGGCGGCCGCCGCGACCAGACCTTCGTAGGCCTCCACGCCTTCACGCAGCCGGGCCGCGACCTCGATACTCGCGTGGTGGGCGGCCGTGGCCGCCTGCGTGCCCGGCATCTGCTGGGTCGTCCGGTACAGGGTGCCGAGCCGCTCCACGAGGGATCGCAGGGCGGGGTCCACATCGGCCAGCGCCTTGCGCAACTGCACGCCCGCGTCGGGGTGCATCTGGTCCACCAGGGGCAGTAGATCGTCCCACCTGTGCGCGGCGCGCGACCAGCGCGCGATCTCATCGGACCCGGGGGTCCCGGTCGGCAGGGGTTCTATCGGCAGCGCAGGCAGTTCCGGCATGGGCGGCGCCTGCAGGTGCTCGCGCTTCTCCTTGGTCAGGAAGGCCAGGATCCCGGACACACCTGCGGCGGTGAACCAGAGCAGAGAGGGCTGCGGGGTGACCGTTCCCACAACGCCCATCACTGACGCCCCTGCGGCACCGGCGGTGTACACGGTCTGCCGGGTCTTCATCCGCTGCCGGCGGCGTTCGTGGCTGGCCAGCCGGTTCTGGTGGTTGGCGATGATGGCCTGCCGCTGCTGCAGAACGAGCTCGCGCGGGGTCGGACGCTTCGGCTTGGTGGCGCGGTACGCCTGGTACCTCTCCAAGCCCGCGGAGAAGCCAGCCTCGACCACCTTGAGCCAGTGGTCGCTCTGCTTGTTCCCCTTCGCCATAGATCTAAGGTACGTGACACATGCGGGGGCGCGCCAAGGAATGGTCGTCCACGGGTGTTCCCTACACGTCGAACCAGGCCAGCGCGGTGGTGTTCAGGCTGCCCATGGCGACCTTGCCGCCGCGCGCCCGCACACCGGTGCACATGTAGAACTGGTCGTGCTCACCGCAGAACTCGTGGACGACGTTCCCGTCGGTGTCGTAGGCGCGCACCCACACCAGGTTGTCCGGCTTCGGGTGCAGCGCCTCCGGAAGCGCCCAGATGATCTTGCGCAGGAACGGCTGTCCCGCGGTCTTGTCCAGTGCCGGCTTGCGGGCGCTGGCCATCGTGACCCAGACCAGTCCGTCGTCGCCTTCGGCGATGTTGTCGGGGAAGGCGGGCAGGTTCATGATCCAGGGCTCGTGCCGCCCGTCGGCGAGCCACACCCGGTCAACGCAGTACAGGCCGGTCTGGGCGACAGCGACGAAGTCGTCGGTGAGGGCCACCCCGTTGGCGAACTGCAGGCCCTCGACGAGCACGTCGACCGTTCCGTCGGGGGTACGCCGCAGCAGCCGTCCTGTGCCTGAGTGCTCGATGATGTCAGCGGTCCAGTGTTCAAGGTCGAAGCGCTGGCTGGAGTCGGTGAAGTACACGGTGCCGTCGGGGGCGACCGCGGCGTTGTTGCAGACCCGCAGGCCGTGTTCACCCTTGCCCACCAGCGTCGTCAGGCCGTCGGCCCCGAGCAGCAGCAGACCCTTCTCCGCATCGCAGATGAGCACCCCCTGCGGGTGCTGTTCCAGACCGAGCGGACGGCCCTGGGTGTCGGCGACCACTTCGATCTGCCAACCGTCAAGGCTCACCTTGACGATGCGGCCGTCCTCGAGACCGGTGTAGATCGCGTCGTCGACGAACAGTGCGTCCTCTGGCCCCGCACCTGGGACCGGCAGGATGTGCAGTTCGGGCAGGTTGTACGCCGGTGGCTTCCCGACGGGTGTGGGCGGCTGCCACTTGGTGGGGGTGATGCCGGGTTTGCTCATGGGAACATTGTGGTTCGCATCGTGGCGGGAAGTGCGGTCATCGCCCTGCCAGACGCGGCGCCCGCAGTTTGACGACCATCGCCTCCATCGCCAGTTGCGGTGCAACGTTCATGCTCAACGCCTGCCGCGCGTCACGGATCGCCGTGATCCGCAGCAGCGTGTCGGCGGTGGAACTCTCGTCGGCCATCCGCTCGAGGTCGACACGCATCTCCTCGTTGACCAACTCGACGGGAGCTTCTTCCTGCAACGCGAGCACGTCCCGGAACCAGGCGAGCAGATCCACCAGGACCCGGTCCAACTCATCACGCACGGCGCGGTTGCGGCGCGCGGCCTGCCGGTCCTCGAGCTCCTTCATCGCAGCCTTGGTCACACGCTTGATGCCCTTACCCTCCGCGCCGGCACCGAGCGCGAGCATCATGTCCGCACGCTCCGTCTCGTCCCGTTCGGACAGCAACGCCTCGGCATCGGCCTTCGCCGCCTCAACGATGTTGCCGGCAGCAGCCATACAACTGGCCAGGTCCGAGAGGTCGCGCATCATGATCAGGACGTCGTGCCGACGGTTGCGCACCGATTCGATGGTGGCCAGCGCGCGGGCGCGACCGATGTGACCCATGGATGCCCGGGCAGCGAACGCTGCGGTACCGGCATCCACGCCCTGCGTCTCAAGGAACGCAGCGACCGCATCGGTGGCCGGCGTGCGCAGGCCCACCACCTGACACCGGGAACGGACCGTGGGCAGCAGATCCTCGACCGAGGGCGCGCACAGCAGCCAGACGGTCCTACTGGCCGGTTCTTCGATGCTCTTGAGCAGAACGTTGTTCGCCGACTCGGTGAGGCGGTCGGCGTCCTCGAGCACGATCACGTGCCAGCGGGCGCGGGTGGGGGCCATGTCCGCGCGGCCCACCAGGTTGCGCGCCTCTTCGGTCTTGTACGAAAGGCCCTCAGGCCGGACCACCTCGACGTCCGGATGGTTCCCCGACATCACCGCGACACAGTCCTGGCACACCCCGCATCCGGCTTGCGGGCACACCAGCGCGGCACCGAATGCGATCGCTGCGTTCGAGCGCCCCGAGCCGGGCGGGCCGATGAACAACCATGCGTGGGTCATCGTGGGTCCAGCGGGCTCGACGGCTGCGTCCTGGGCGGCCACCTCCAAGACCTCGCGGACGTGGTCCTGACCGACGAGGGTGTCGAAAACACTCATCGCCACTGGTCCGGGATCGATGCCCATACAAGGTCGGCGACTTCTTCGATCGAACCACTGGCGTCGATGACGCTGTAGCGGTGGAGGTCCCGCGCCGCGAGGTCCAGCAACCCGCGGCGCACCCGGGCCTGGAACAGTTCACCCTCGCTCTCCATGCGGTCGATCTCGCCGTCGCGCTGGGTGGAGGTTCCAGTGGGCAGGTCGAGCATGATCGTCAGGTCGGGAATCACGCCGTCGGTGGCCCACATGTTGACCCGCTCCACGTCCTCGACGCCGAGCCCGCGGGCGACCCCTTGATACGCCAGCGACGAGTCGACGAAACGGTCCGAGAGCACCACGGCCCCGCGCTCGAGCGCCGGCCGGATGGTCCGCTCGACATGGTCGGCCCGGGCTGCGGCGAACAGCAATGCCTCGCAGCGAGCCGACATGTCCACGTCGTCGGCGAGCAGCAGGACCCGAATGGCCTCGGCCACCGGGGTTCCGCCTGGTTCCCGGGTGACGACCACCTCGTGCTTGTCACCGAGACGCTCGGCCAAAAGGCGCAGTTGAGTGGTCTTGCCCGACCGGTCAACACCCTCGAAGGCGACGAACAAACCGCTCACAGGCTCACCCTCTCACGAGGTTCGGGCCCGCGTGGCCGTGGTCGGGAGAAGTGGGTGAGACGTACCTGGTTGTCGCCGGCGAGTGCGACGTTGTTGCTGGTTCACGTCTGCGAGTGCGACGTCGTTGTCGGTTCCGAGGCGCCGAAACCAGCAACAACGCGACAATCGACCGCGGCACGCCGCAACAACGTCACAATCGCGCGCGGCAGGATCGGCCCGTGCTACTTCTTCGAGGCCGCCCGCTTGCGGGTCTTCTTCGGCGCAGGGCCCTTCGCCCGCCGCTCACTGATGAGGTCGCTGGCCCGCTCCAGGGTGATGGTCAACGGGTCGTCCGCCACCCGCAGCGAGGCATTGGTCTCGCCGTCGGTGACGTAGGGACCGAACCGGCCCTCCTTGAGTTCGATCTTCTTGCCGGTGATCGGATCCGTGCCGATCTCCTTGCCGGGCGCGGCCTGCTGCCGGCCGCGACCGCGCTTGGGCTGGGCGAACAACGCCAGCGCCTCGTCCACCGTGCACGTGAAGATGCTCGCCTCGTCGGGGAGCGACCGCGAATCCTTGCCGTGGGTCAGGTACGGCCCGTAGCGGCCGTTCTGCGCCATGATCGGCTCGCCGTCCTCCGGGTGCTTGCCCACTTCTCGCGGCAGCGACAGCAGCCGCAGCGCATCCTCGAGAGTGACCGTGGTGGGATCCATGTCCTTGAACAGGCTCGCTGTACGCGGCTTCACGGTCTTGCGGGGCTTCTTGGCCCCTTCGGGGAGTTCCGGCAGGATCTCCGTGACATAGGGGCCGAACCGGCCGGTCTTGGTCACAATCTCGTGGCCGGTCTCGGGGTCGGCACCCAGCGCGCGCTCCTCCTTCGGAGCATTGAGCAACTCCACGGCAAGTTCGGGTGTCAACTCGTCGGGCGGCAGGTCGGCAGGCACGTTGGCGCGCTTCTCACCGGACTCCAGGTACGGGCCGAACTTCCCCACCCGCAGCACGATCTGCTCGTCGATCGGGAACGAGGAGTTCTCCCGCGGGTCGATCTCGGGCAGTCGTTCGATCATCGGGTGCAGGCCGACGAACCGGCCACCACGCGGGTCCGCGCCTCCGTAGTAGAAGGCACCGAGCACGACGTTGCGTGACTGCTCGCCACCGGCGATGGTGTCGAGGATCTCCTCGAGTTCGGCGGTGAAGTCGTAGTCGACCAGGGCGGTGAAGTGGTCCTCGAGAAGCCGCACCACCGCGAACGCAAGCCACGCCGGCACGAGTGCCGTCCCGCGTTTGAAGACGTACCCGCGATCCAGCAAGGTGCCGATGATGTTGGACCAGGTCGACGGCCGGCCGATACCACGGTCCTCAAGGGCCTTGAGCAGCGTGGCTTCGGTGTAGCGCGCCGGGGGCTTCGTGGAGTGCTCTTCGGCGTTCAGCGCCCGGATCGTCACCTCGTCGCCCTGGGACAGACGCGGTAGTCGACGCTGGTCACCGGAGTCGTCGTCGTCGCGGCTCTCCTCGTACGCGGCGAGGAAACCGGGGAATGTCACCACGGTTCCGCTGGCGGAGAAGATGGTCGCCACCCCATCCGCGGTGGTGGCCCCGAGTCGCAGCGTCGTAGTGGCGATCTTCGCGTCGGCCATCTGCGAGGCGACGGTCCGCTTCCAGATCAGGTCGTACAGTGCGAGTTCATCGGGGTTCAACTGCGAGGTCACCTGACCCGGCGTGCGGAACGAGTCCCCCGCGGGCCGGATCGCCTCGTGCGCCTCCTGTGCGTTCTTCACCTTGCGGGTGTAGTCGCGCTTGGGCCCCGGGAAGACGTGGTCGTCGCCGTACAGCGACCGCGCTTGGTCACGGGCGGCCTTGATCGCCGTCTCCGACAGGTTCGTCGAGTCGGTACGCATGTAGGTGATGAACCCTCGCTCGTACAGACCCTGCGCCACACGCATCGTGCGCTGACCGCCCCAGCGCAATTTGCGCGAGGCCTCCTGCTGCAGCGTCGAGGTCATGAACGGCGGCGACGGCCGGCGCGTACCCGGCTTCTCCTCCACCGACTCCACGGTCATCCGCGCATCGCTCAGGCCCGCGACCAGGGCCTCAGCAGCGGGCAGGTCCAGATGTCGCACGTCCGACTTCTTCAACTGACCACGGTCGTCGAACGAGTCGCCGCGCGCCACCCGCACCCCGTCGACGTGGGTCAGCGTGGCGGTGAAACTGCCCGGGTCGAGCAGGGCCTCGATGTCGGCGTAGCCCGCCCGCACGAACGCCATCCGCTCGCGCTCCCGGTCGACGACCAACCGTAGCGCCACCGACTGCACCCGCCCCGCAGACAGACGCGGCATGACCTTCTTCCACAGCACCGGTGACACTTCGTAGCCGTACAGCCTGTCGAGGATCCGGCGGGTCTCCTGCGCGTCGACGAGGTCGAGGTCGAGTTCGCGGGTGTTGTGCAGGGCGTTCTGGATGGCGTCGCGGGTGATCTCGTTGAAGACCATCCGGCGCACCGGGATCTTCGGGTTGAGGACCTGCAACAGGTGCCAGGCGATCGCCTCGCCCTCGCGGTCCTCATCGGTGGCCAGCAGGAGTTCGTCCGCGTCGCGCAACTTGTCCTTGAGTTCCTTCACGCGCGCCCGCTTGTCGGCGTTCACCACATAGATAGGAGTGAAGTTGTTGTCGATGTCCACGCCCAGACGCGCCCACGGCTGCGACTTGTACTTCGCGGGGATGTCGGCTGCCTTGTCGGGAAGGTCGCGGATGTGGCCCACACTGGCAGTCACCTCGAAGCCTTCTCCGAGGTAACCCTGGATCGTCTTGGCCTTCGCAGGCGACTCGACGATCACCAAACGGCGTGCGGTGCTTTCAGGCATGTTTCCCTTCCCCGACCCATGATGCGGGCACGAATCGGCACAGTACGACACCGGGGTGTCATTGCGCCAGTGGGGGGTACTGCGCTCTCGCCCCGCCCAAGCCCCTACCCCGCAGTTGGTGTCACCCACCACCGGTCACAAATGTTGCGAAGTTGGGAAGACGCGCCCGCGTGTCTCCCAACATCGCAACAACGACGGTCGGGCCGCGCCGATCGGTCACCGATTCGGGGTGAACAACTCACTGAAGACGGCCTTGAGCAGCACCTCCACGAGCGGCGCCGGCGACGCCTCGAGCAGGGCGTTGATGCCCGCCATCTCATCGGGTAAACCCACTCCCCCCTCACCTTTGAACCCGGCGAGCTGCAACAGTCCGTCGATGGTCGCCTGGTCGAGGGCGTCGACATCGATGCTTGCGGCGGCCGCGGCAAGATTGGGGTCGATGTCGGCCCGGCCCTTCCCGGTCGCCGCCTGCGTCGCCTCGCGCAGGACCTCGATGAACTCGTCGGCGCGATCGCCGATGCCCGCCGACACCGTGACGTGGATGTTCGTGGGGCCCCCTCGGCGCGCGGGCTGGACCTGGAGAGACCACCCGAGCGCGTGCGCCTCGTCGGCCACGACCCGCACATCCGGGCCCTCGGGGGCACCGGTATCGCCGATGCACACCAGCGAGGACTCCGGTGGAGCGACCACGCGCAGCCCGGGGATCTGCTCCACCGCGTCCGCGATGTGCAGGGCCCCGGCCCGGGATTTCAGGGCGAGTTCGCGCAAGCCCTCCCGGCCCAGCAGGTGCAGCACTGCCCAGGCGGCCGCACCGGGTCCCGCGGAACGGCTCGACAGCAATGTGTTGTTGATCAGCGGATACCCGGGCCAACCGGCATCGGCGAAGTAGTGGTACTGCCGTAGTTCCGGATTCGCGTGCAGCAGGATCGACACACCCTTGGGGGCGTACCCGTACTTGTGCAGGTCCATCGACGCTGAGGTCACCCCGGGGATACTCATGTCCACCGCCGGCCGACCCTCGGCCTCGAGGATGAACGGAAGCACCCACCCACCGATGCAGAGGTCGAGGTGACACAGGATGTCCCGCTCGGCGGCAGCCGCCGCAACCTCGGCGACGGGATCGATCACCCCGTGGGCGTAACTGGGCGCCGACACCACTGCCAAGGCGGTGCGCTCGTCCATCGCCGCGATCATCGCGTCGGCGTCCGCCTTGAAGTCGGCGTCCACCCCGATATCGACGATGTCGACGTCGAACAACCATGCGCCCTTGCGGAACGCGGAGTGCGCGGTCACCGGCAGGAGCATCGTCGGCCGGCCCTCACCGCCGCGACGGCGGTAGCGCTCGCGCGCTCCGAGCACCGCCAGCATGCAGGACTCGGTCCCACCGCTGGTCACCGTGCCCACCGCCTCGGGTCCGCCCCCGTGCAGATCGAGTGCCGCGCCGACGAGGTCGTTCTCCACTGCCGCGATGCTGGGGAACGCTGTGGGGTCCAGCCCGCTACGACCCCACGCCGTCGAGGCTGCGGCATTGGCCACCTCGCGCAGCTGGGAGTTCCCGGACTCGAAGTGGTAACTCGTGGCCTTCGTGTAGTCGAGGTCCAGTTCCCGCAATGCGGCCAGCGCCGCGAGGATCTCCTCGGCCGGAAGGCCCTGGTCAGGAAGCGGCGGCAGAGTCATGTGATCCTCGCAGTTCGTTGAGTCGGTTCTCGGTGAGGTCGTACTTGAACAAGGACGGCAGGCTCAGCAACAGCATCGCCGCGGGGAACAGGGAGAAGGACAACACGATCCCTGTCAACGCGCTGTCGGGCTGGGTGACGGTGTTACCGCCCTCGCTGGAGATGAATCCGGTCGCGGCAAGGATCAGCCCCACCACGGCCGGTCCGAGTGCCAGCGCCACGGTCTCCCCTGCAGCCCAGACACCGGTGAACACGCCGGCCCGCTGGCTGCCGTGCACCGCGGCGTCCGCGGCCACGGAGTCGGGAAGCATCGCGAGCGGGAACATCTGCATGCCGGCGTACGCCACGCCCACCAGGCCGACCAACACGTAGACGGCGGCGCCCGGCAGGCTGCGCGCGAAGAACAGGCCGACCGCGGCCACGAGGAAGATGGTGGACGCCATGATGAACCCGCGCTGCTTTCCGACCCGCCTGGAGGTCATCGACCACAACGGCATCACGATCACCGCCGGCGCCACGAGGCACACGAACAGCAGCGTCTGTTCCAGTTCGCCACCGCCGAGGATGTACGTGGCCAAATACGGGACGGCTGCCAGCATGGCGCCCACGCCCAGCGCCTGGCACACGAACGTCAGCATGAGCAGCAGGAACCAGCGGTTCTCCCGTACGGCTGCCACGCGCTCGTGCAACGACGGCTCGCTCTGTGCCTGCGTGTAGGCCTTCGCCTTGCGCACGATCGCCCAGCAGACGATGGTCGCGACGAGCAGCAGCAGACCGACGACGATCCCCATTCCCGCGTAGCCGGGACGCCCGGTGCCGAACGCCTTGACCAGGATCGGGGCACCGGCGCCGAACAGCAGGATCGACAGCGTGAGAAACACGATCCGGATGCTCATGATCTTGGTGCGCTCGGCGTAGTCGTCGGTGAACTCCGCGGGCATCGCCAGATACGTGACCTGGAAAGTGGCGAAGCCGGTGATCGCGAACAGGAAGAAGACTCCCACCCACAGTGCCGCCGCGTTGCCCTCCAGCCCGGCGGGAGCGGCGAAGGTGAGGGCGAACATGGGCGCAATGATCAGGCCGCCGATCAGGAGCCACTTCGCCCGCGACCCTGTGCGCACCATGGTCTTGTCGGACATGCTGCCGACCACCGGGGCGATGATCACGTCCCAGGCCTTGGGGAGGAAGACCACGAGACTGGCCACCGCCGCGGCTACACCGAGGATGTCCGTCAGATAGAACAGCAGGACCAAGCCGGGGACAGTCGCGAACCCTCCGGTGCCGAACGACCCGAAGGCGTAACCGAACCGCTGGCCGGACGTGAGCCGTTGTGACATGGGCCCAAGTATTGTGCGCCGTGCGGGCTCGATGCCTGTCGCGACGCTCAGCGGCTGCCGAAGTCCGACTCCAGCGCGGCCGCCACGATGGTGTCGATGTAGTCGAGGACCGCGGGGCATCGCACACCCGCCGGCTCGAGCGAGGCGTCGGCCGCGGAGGTGTCGAACTGCAGACGCAACTCCAAGTAGGGCCGGTACACCAGTCCCGCGCGCAGAGTTCGGCGGAGGCGGTCGTTCGGAGCCAGCATCAGCAACGGCCGGATGACGTTGCGGAACAGGACCGGCGGTACCCGCACCGGCGGGCGCCTGTCCAGCATCCGGAACACGCGCGGGAACATCTCCCCGGTCGTGGTGTCGCGGCCCGGTCCGGCAGCGAGATGGAAGGTGCCACCGATCGCATCGGGATCCTGCGACAGCCTCAGCACCGCGTCGGCCACGAAGTCGACGGGCACGATGTCCAAGCGGGACTGCGGGTCGTAGGGGATGACCGGCAGCCACCCGCGGGCGATGACCTTCAGCGGCCAGTACAGGACCTTCCACGCGCCCGTGCGGCCCGTGCGGGAATCGCCGACCACGATCGATGGGCGGTGGACGGCGATCGGCAGGTCCGCCATCGCGTCGCGCAGCAACAGTTCGGCCTCGTACTTGGTCTGCTCGTAGGTGTTGTGGAAGCCGGCATCGTGCTCAAGGTCCGATTCCAGGATCAGCCCCTCCCGGCGACCCGCGACGTAACAGGTGGAGACCGCGTCCAGTCGGCGCAGCGCCGGCAAGGACCGGCACACCTCGAGCACGTGTGCGGTGCCGTCCACGTTGATCCGGCGCGCTTCGTCGAGCGGAAGGTCGAACGACACTGTCGCTGCGCAGTGGATCACATCGGTGACATCGTCCAGCGCGCCTGCGTCCACACCGAGGCCGGCCTCGGTGACGTCGCCGTCGATCGCCACGACCCGCGCCGGGTCGATCCCGGAGTCCCGCATGAGGGCCTCAAGGCGGGACCGGGCATCGCCCTCGCGGCCGGGCCGCACCAGGCAAAGGATCGAGCGGTAATGCGTGTCAGCGGCCGCCCGCCGCAGGACCTCCCGGCCGACCATCCCGGTCGCGCCGGTGAGTAGAAGGACCGAACTCACAGGCGCTCGGCGATGCCCCTGACGAGGCGCTTGAGTGCGGTGGGCTCCTGCTTGAGGAACAGCGACGGCTCGACCAGTTCGAGTTCGGCCAAGAGTGGCTCATCGTCATCGTCGCGGATGAGGTCGATGCGGGCGTAGAGCAACTCGTGCGGGATGTCCGCGATCACGGCCTCGGCGAGTTCCCGTTCGACGTGGGCGATGGGCAGGGCGTGCGAGACGTTCTCCTCGGCGTCCCCGAGCCGTGGGCTCTTGCGCACAGCGTGGGTCAACTCACCGTCGATCCAGATCAGGGACCGTTCGCCGTATTCCTCGACGGACTGCAGGTATGGCTGCACCATCACTTCCCGGTCGGTGCACAGCGTCCGCCAGAACTCCTGCGCGGCATCGGAGCGAGGGTCGGTGATGCGATCGGTGAGGAACGAGCCGGCACCCACCACGGGTTTGGCCACGACGTCGTGCCAGCCCCGGTCGGCCATGAGGTCGCCGAGGTCGAGCTCCTCACCGACTCCCAGCCAAGCCGTCGGCACGACCGGCACGCCCTGCTTGGCGAGTTGCCGCAGATAGCCCTTGTGCGTGTTCCACTGGACCACCTCGACCGGGTTGAACAGCCGGGTGACCGTCCCCGCGTGTACGGCCCACTCCAGGAACTCGTCGAGGTGATCGATGTAGTTCCACGGCGACCGGAGAACCGCCATGCCGAACCGCGACCAGTCGACCACCGGGTCGTCCCAGGCGACCAAGGCGGGGTCGAGTCCGGCGTCGGTGAGGGCCCCGAGCAGCAGTTCCTCGTCGACGTCCTCTTCGGGCATGTTCCTGCACGTCACGATCGCAACACTCACGCTGCCACTCTCGCGCACGCCGGGCGGACGCGTCGCGCCCGGGGGTGCCCTCACGAAAGTGGCGGCGCCGAGGAGTTCGTGCCACCTTTGCGCGGACAGGAACAGACATATCGGTACGCAACCGGCGCAGAACACGCACAAAGATGGCGGGTTCCGGAATGGCTGCTCCTACAACGCCACCTTGGTGCGGCGGACCGGCGTACAGCAGCGACCCCCGCCCGGCCGCAGCCGTGACGGGGGTCGCTGAGGGTACTGGTACTACTTCGCCTCGGCGGTGGCGATCTCCTCCGGGCTGACCGCGATGGGCCGCCGCTTGGTGATCACGACCGCGCCCACGACGATGACAAGCGCCCCGATGGCGATGACCCAGCGCAGGCCGTTGCCCTCGAGGAACATGGCCACCACGGCCGGTGCGATCAGCAGCGACACCAGGTTCATGACCTTGATCAGCGGGTTGATCGCCGGACCGGCGGTGTCCTTGAAGGGGTCACCCACGGTGTCACCGATGACGGTCGCCTCGTGCGCTTCAGAGCCCTTGCCACCGAAGTTGCCGTCCTCGACGAACTTCTTGGCGTTGTCCCAGGCGCCACCGGAGTTGGCCAGGAACACCGCCATCAGAGCGCCGGTGGCGATCGTGCCTGCAAGGAACGACCCGAGCGCACCGATGCCGAGGCCGAAGCCCACAGCGATCGGCGTCAGGATGGCCAGCAGACCGGGCGTGCTGAGCTCGCGCAGCGAGTCCCGCGTGCAGATGTCCACGACCTTGCCGTACTCCGGCTTCTCCGTGCCCTCCATGATCCCCGGGTGCTCCTGGAACTGCCGGCGCACCTCGAAGATGATCGCGCCCGCGGCGCGGGTCACGGCGTTGATGGCCAGACCCGAGAACAGGAACACGACCGACGCCCCGATCAGCAGACCGACCAGGTTGCGCGGGTTGGACACGTCGAGGATGCCGAGGTATTGCGTCGCATCCTGGACACTCAGGCCCTGCAGGGCGTCGCCCGCCTGCTCGGTCGCCTGCTGGACCGCGTCGCGGAACGAACCGAACAACGCGGTCGCGGCAAGCACCGCCGTCGCGATCGCGATGCCCTTGGTGATCGCCTTCGTGGTGTTGCCGACGGCGTCAAGGCTGGTGAGGACCTGTGCACCCTCGCCCTCGACATCGCCGGACATCTCCGCGATGCCCTGGGCGTTGTCGGAGACCGGGCCGAAGGTGTCCATCGCGACGATGACGCCCACCGTGGTCAGCAGACCGGTACCGGCCAGCGCCACCGCGAACAGGCTCAGCGTGATCGAACCGGCACCGAGCAGGAACGCCCCGTACACGGCGGCACCGATGAGCAGCGCCGAGTACACCGCCGACTCCAGACCCAGCGAGATACCCGACAGGATCACGGTCGCCGGACCGGTCAGCGAGGTCCGGGCCACATCGTCCACCGGCTTGCGGTTGGTCTCGGTGAAGTAGCCGGTCAGTTGCTGGATGGCCGCGGCCAGGATGATGCCGATGAGGACCGCCGCGATCACGAGGAAGCGGGGGTTGAGCACCTCGAGGGTCGTGACATCGAGCGACAGCCGGTCGCGCACGAGCTCGAAGTCGCTCAGCTTGACCAAACGGTCCGGCAGCCAGATGAAGGCGGCGATCGCCACAAGTACCGCGGAGATGATCGCGGAGATGAAGAACCCGCGGTTGATGGCGGCCATCCCGGAACGGTCGTTGGGCCGCGGGGACACCGCGAAGATACCGATGATGGCGGTCAGCACACCGATGGCGGGGATGACCAGCGGGATCACCAGACCCAGGCTGCCCAGGGCCGCCTGGCCGAGGATCAGCGCCGCAACCAGAGTCACCGCGTAGGACTCGAACAGGTCCGCGGCCATACCGGCACAGTCGCCGACGTTGTCACCCACGTTGTCCGCGATGGTGGCGGCGTTGCGGGGGTCGTCCTCGGGGATGCCCTGCTCGACCTTGCCGACGAGGTCCGCGCCGACGTCAGCAGCCTTGGTGAAGATACCGCCACCGACACGCATGAACATGGCCAGCAGCGCCGCGCCGAAGCCGAAGCCCTCCAATACCTTGGGGGCCTCACCCTTGTAGACGAGGACCACGATCGCGGCACCGAGCAGCCCCAGGCCGACGGTGAACATGCCGGCGACACCACCGGTGCGGAATGCGATCCGCATCGCCTTGGTCTCACCCGGCTTGCCCTCGCGAGCGGCGGCGGCCACGCGGACGTTGGCGCGCACGGCGAGCCACATGCCCACGTAGCCGGTCACCGCGGAGAACACAGCCCCCACCAGGAAGAAGATGGAGCGGCCGATCCGCTCGTTGGTCGTTTCCGCCGGAAGCAGGAACAACACGAAGAAGACGATGACGGCGAAGATGCTCAGCGTGCGGAACTGCCGACTCAGATAAGCTGCCGCGCCCTCTTGGACGGCCTCGGCGATGCTCTTCATGTTGTCGGTGCCTTCGCTGGCGGCGAGTACCTCGCGGACGAGCAGTCCCGCCACCACCAACGCCAGTACCGCGATGAGCGCTACGACGATGACGGTGGTGTAACTGCCGCCCGACAGGGTCACTACGCTCGCTGCGACAGTGCCTGCGGACATAGATGTAACTCCTCGGGTTTCCCTGACGGCGCATCCGCCCGGTCCCCCTGACCGACGCGCCTCGTTGGTGCCGGACCCTCCCAGGACCGACCGATGGCGCGAGTCTACCTATGGGTAACTTACGTTCTTCTTACAGGTCGGGGCGTGCGCCGTTCACCGATCCTGCGTGGCCTCGTCGCCGCTCCACTCCATACGGATCACCTGACCCGCACCTGCCTGGTCAACGAGGTGCACCGATGGCACCAGTCCGGTGATCAGATCGAGGGCCAGGGTCGAGTCGTCGGCGCCGATACCTGCGGCGGTGTCGGCCACTTCGATCGCGAATCCCGCATCCTCGTCGATCAGCCGAACATGCACCGGTGACAGCGTTCCAGCACGCTGCTGGCGGACCACCGCCCGTCCGACCGCCTCCCCCACGGCCAGGCGCACATCGTCGATCCATGACTCTGGGAGCCCGGTGCGTCGGGCGGCCGCCGTGGCCACCAGACGGGCCACCCTGACCTGCTCGGTGTCCGGCGGGATCGCCAAGGTGCACACGGCCATCAGGCCAAGGCTTCCTCGAGGCTGCCGAACAGCCCGACCTGCTGGTCGACCCCGGTCAGAGTGAAGACTTTGGTGATCTTGTCGGCTCCGGTGACCACGCGGACTTCGCCGCCCCGCTCGCGCATCGCGGCCACCGTGGCGACGATGACCGACAGTCCGGTGGAGTCCATGAAGTCGACCTTCGTCAGGTCGATCACGATCAGAGGCGGGTTGTGCTCGAGTGCGGCGTCGACCTCGGCCTGCAGAGTCGGCGCGGTGTGCAGGTCAAGTTCGCCCTCGGCCCGCACGATCCTGGCGTCACCGGACTGCTCACTGCTGACCCGAACGTGCATCTCGTCTCCTGTCTCCACTACGGCGCCACTCTGCCAGACAACGGAGGGGAAGACCCACCGGCAGCCGACCTCACGGTGGTCCGGCCCGGGATAGCGCATTCAGATGGAGCGTCCTGCCGGCGATGTCGACGTCGAGCCCCACACCCACCTGAACGTCCTGCCCCTCGAGTTCGCAGGAGATCAGCACGGTCCGGTTGGCGTGCGCCACATCGCGCGCCGCAGCGCAGTCAGATGACTGTGCTGCGGCGATGGCGGCCAGATCGGCAGCGCTCGAGACCTGGACCCGGGCCACTGCGACGCGGCTGATCCCGAGGCCGGCTGCGGCCAGCACCGCCACCATCAGAAGCACAGCGAGCAGGAGCACAGTGGCCGATCCCCGCTGTGACCCTTCACGCTTCACGAGGAACCCGCACCTGCGATGAGATGGTCCAGCGCGGCAGCAGCCCGGCCCCACCCACGACCCGACTGACGATCACCCGCACGTGCGACGGTTCGACCACGAACTCGACTGTGGCGTCCGGGAGATCGGCGGCCACCTCGGCGCGGACAGTCGCCTGCGACTCCCCACGCGCTGCGAGGCGGGCGGCCGTACGAGCCATCTCCGCCGTCTTCACCTGCGTCGTCCCGGCGGCCACGATCAGCGTCAGTGCCAGCAGCAACGGGACCACTGCGAGCAGCCCGACAGCGAACTCGGCGGTGAACATGCCTGCGGTCGCGCGAATGCGGTGATGCGGCACCGCCGCACCACCGCCGCGCAGAGAAGTCGTCCTCACAGGACGAACGAGAACGCCTTCTCGATCACTTGCCAGAGGACCTGCTGGACGTCCGGCGAGCTGAGCAACTTCACCAGGATGCCGCCGAAGCCGCACGCGGCGACGGTCCCGACGGCGTACTCCGCGGTGGACATTCCGTCCTCGGCGGCGAGGCGCTGCACGACAGCCTCCATTGACTACCTCCTTCATAGGTTGCTCATCCCCGAGCGGGGTGGCTCCTCCACACTCACGCCGCTGCGCACTGTGAGGAACCCGCCGAGCAGCATCTGGGGACGGCCGCAGTGCCCCGTCCACAGGCTCAGAACAGGCCGACCACGAGCGAGCCGACGATGGGCACGACCGCCAGGACGATGAAGGCGGGCAGGAAGCAACCGGCCAGCGGCAGCACGGCCTTCACGCCCACCGCCCGTGCACGGTTCTCCAGGTCAGCCCCCCGCACCTGACGCATCTGCTCGGCGCAGGCCGTCAGGGCCCCCGCGAGCGAGGCACCGGACTCCACGGAACGCAGCATGACCGCACCCACGGGAGCCAGCAGCGGATCGTCGAGCAACTCCGCGAAGGTCTGCTCGTACGTGGCTCCGAGTTGGTGCCTGGCCACGGTTCGGGCCAACAGATCCCCGACCGGCCCTGTGAAGCAGCGCCCGACGACACTCATCGCGGACCACAACGGCGCCCCGGCCGCCACACAGGCAGCGAGACAGTCCACTGCTTCGGGTGCCAGCCGAAGCACCTGATCCGTGTCCTTCGGCACGTGATCACCAATACGCTCCAGGATCCCTCGGGAGGCGAGTCCGGCGGCGACACCGCAGAGAACCCCCCAGACCCCGCCGATCACCACGAACACCCCCAGACCCGCCAGCAGCGCAGCGGCGTCCTGAGGTTTCACCAGGGGTCTGCCGCGACCGGTGAGGCGCAGGCGCCACCGGCTCGGCGTGAGGAGCAGCCAGACACCGAGGCACAGCAACACGACATTCACAGCCGGCCTTCGATCCCGGACACCAACCGCCGCATCCAGAAGACGCCGGCAACTTCGAGAACAGCTGCCACGACGAGGCAGACCCACCCCCACGGGGTGCCCGTGAGGAAGCCGATGGGGTCTGCGCCCATCAGCAGCCCCATCCCCAATCCCACCAGCGGCAGGAGTGCCAGAACCCGCACCGTCGCTCGTGGACCGGCCAACTGGGCCGAGACCTCGCGGCGCACCTGTTCGGCCTGCCGTGCCCCCGCAATCAGGCGGTCGAGTGCGCCAGCCAGCGCCGCTCCGGAGTCCTCACTGACCTCCCACAACGCGGCCAGCGAGAGCACCACCGGTTGCGTCTGCCCTGCACGCAACGCGGCTGGTACGTCGCCCCCGAGCCGACTGGTCGCCAACGCCCGCACGATCGCGGGGTGGGAGCAGCCATCAGCGGCGCTCTCGAATGCCCCGCGCAGACCACGACCGGATCGCAGTTCGTCCCGGAAGCCACCGAGTAGATCGATCAGCATCGACTGCGGGGCACGGGAACCGCGCCATCGAGTGACCGCCGCGGCAGGGCCGCGGAACCGACGTTCCCGTCGCACCCGCACCGATGCGGAGGAGGGCAGCACGAGGAACAAACCGAGAACCACGAGAAGCCCACTGGTCATGCCACGCCGTCCGCCGCCGGGCCCCGAAGCGTGCGCCCATCCCGGAACACCACCGCGGGCACCGCCGAGACCAGTCCGTCGGGACCGGCGCGCAGCACCGCGATGCCGGCCACCCGCCGCGCCGGGTCACGCACGAGGTGGACCACTGCCCGCAGGCCGGCGGCGACTTGGGCGTGCAGGCCTGCACGGGTCATCCCCGCCGGCAGCGCCAACGACTCCAACCGTGCGGGGACATCGGCGGCGCTGTTCGCGTGAACCGTCCCACAGCCACCTTCGTGGCCGGTGTTCAGGGCGCTCAGCAGGTCGACCACCTCACCCCCACGCACCTCGCCGACCACCACCCGATCGGGTCGCATCCGCAGCGCCTGCCGTACGAGATCCCGCACGGTGACCGCCCCCGACCCTTCGGTGTTCGCGGGTCGCGCCTCCAGCCGCACGACATGCGGGTGGGCGGGTTGCAGTTCCGCCGAGTCCTCCACCACCACCAGCCGTTCACCCGGGTCGACGGCGGACAGCAGGGTGTTCAGCAGCGTGGTCTTGCCCGAACCCGTCCCCCCGGTGACCAGGAACGCCTCGCGACGCGCCACGAGCCCGGCGAGGATGTCCACTCCCGCCGACGGCACCATGCCGACCTCGGCCAGATCATCGAGTGTGAAGACCCGGCGCCGAGGCACCCGCAGGCTGATGCAGGTGCCTTGACCGCTGATCGGGGGCAGCACAGCGTGCAATCGCACCCCACTGGGAAGCCGGGCGTCCACATACGGGACGCTGTCGTCGAGACGACGGCCCACACTGCCCGCCAAACGCTGCGCAAGGCGCCGCACGGACCCTTCGTCGGGGAACCGGACCTCACTGCGCGTGAGGCCCTCGCCGGCATCCACCCATACTTCGTGCGGGCCATTGACAAGGACGTCGGTCACCCCTTCGGAACCCACCACAGCCTCCAGCACCCCCAAGCCTGCGAGCTCGGTCCGCAACGCGCGAACGACCTCGACGATGGACGACTCGGCGAGCACGAGACCCTCTGCGCGCAGTGCGTCGGTGACCGATGCCGGTGTGGCCGACCATCCCTCCAGCGCCAGACGCCGTCGCACCCGCTCGACGAGAGCATCCGGCGCGGTCACGCGAGGACCTCGGCGAGTAGACCGTCGCCCGCACGGCCCAGGGGTGAGCGGCGACGCGAACCTGGCGCCTCCCCGCGCTCGAGTCGTGCGTCGAGGCCCCTGTCCGCAGCGACCGCCGCGATTACCGGCACACCCACCGCCTGGGCGACATCCGCACCGGTCAAGCCACCCGGGTTGGGGCCACGCACGACGATCTCGAACGCATCCGCTGACAGCCGTGCTGCGCACCGGCGGGCCGCCCGCACGCTGCGCACATCGGCAGGAACCACCATCAGGACGCGGTCACAGCGGGCGAGTGCCTCCAGTTGGGCAGTCGTGTGGGCGAGGCCAAGGTCGATGATCGTGACCGGGGAACAACGCCGGGAGGTGTCCACCACCGCGGCTGCCACCCCCGGCTCAAGGTCCGCCGCCCCGTCGTCGGGCCATCCGAGCACGGCGATGCCCGCCACCCTGGGGACCGCCGACTCCAGTGAACGCGCCGGGATGCGGCCGGCACCGGATCGCACTTGGTCCCAGGTCAGCCCTGCCAGCTCGTCCGCCCCTAGCAGCACGCCGAGCCCGCAGCCGAGGGGATCGAGATCCAGAAGATACGGGGTGATTCTGCGGCGGGTGGCGGCCACGGCCAATGAACATGCGAACACCGAGGCGCCCGCGCCACCCCTGCACCCGACAACCCCGACGACCGTTCCGGCGCTGGTGTGTTCGTCCACACCCCCGGCCACGAGATCGGCCAGCCAGCCCGGCTCGCCCGGGGGCTCGACAACACGTTCGGCGGCGAGGTCGAAGGCATGCCGCCAATCGCCGGCAGCCATCAGCCCGAAGACGACCGTTGCGGGCCGCCGGGGCAGGGCCGCACCTGCGGCCTCCGCGAGCAGATCGGTACACACGATCACGACCGGCGCCCGTTTCCACACCAGCGCCGCGGGCTGTGCATGCGACTGCACATCCACAGTCACTTCCGCCGCAGAGGCCACGGCGAGGATGTGATCCACGAGATCGGGGTCCCTGCCCAGCAGCAGAATGTCGGCCACACCGTCCACACTCGCGGGCGGACGGCCCGAGCCCAAGGGGCTCAGAGTCATCTGTGGATGGAACGGGGAAGGCCCCCGCAGGGGGGGATGCGGGGGCCTTCGGGCCGATTATTGGGGGGGAAAGATCGGCCAACGCCCATACGGGCGTATTCAACTATCTCGCTCTTGGTCCCCGGATGCAAGCGACTTCACACCATGTTGATGACATCTTGCATTATTGACCGCTCGGCCGATGGCGCGTGACCGATCGGACGAGGGGGGTGTCACCTTGTGACACCATGGAACGGTGTCCGAGCGTGCTGCAGCATTCTTCGATCTCGACAAGACGATTCTGGCGAAGTCGAGTTCTCTGGCCTTCGCCAAACCCCTGTACGACGGGGGCCTGATCGGGCGGTCAGACGTGCTGAAGAGCGCCTACGCCCAGCTCGTGTATCTCACCTCGGGCGCCGATCACGACCAGATGGAACGGATGCGTGTCTACCTGTCGGAACTGTCCAAGGGCTGGGATGTGGATCAGGTCCGAACGGTCGTCGCCGAGACCCTCGACGGGATCGTCGACCCCATCGTCTACCAGGAGGCGATCAAACTGATCGCCGAGCACCACGAGGCGGGCCGCGACGTCATCATCATCTCCTCGTCCGGTACCGAGATCGTTGAGCCGATCGGCGCCCGGCTCGGGGTGGACAAGGCCATCGGCACCCAGATGGTCATCGAAGACGGCAAGTACACCGGTGAGATCCTCTTCTACGCCTACGGTCCGGGCAAGGCCGATGCGATGCGCCAGCTCGCCGAGGATGAGGGGTACGACCTCTCCGCGTCGTATGCCTACAGCGACTCCTACACGGATCTGCCGATGCTCGAGGTGGTCGGACATCCCTTCGCGGTCAACCCCGACGAACAGTTGCGTCGGGTAGCCCGGGAAAGGGTGTGGCCTGTGCTCGAGTTCGCCAAACCCGTCTCGATGCAGCGCAGCGTGAGCAAGGAACAGAAGACCGCCGCCGGTGCGGCGGGTGCGGCGGCAGCGGTCGCCCTCGGGCTGGCCTGGTACGCGCGGTACCGCCGGGGACGCTGACGGTCAGGTGGCCGTTCGGTTGCGACGTTGTTGTCGCGTCCCACGCGCGATTGCGACGTTGTTGCCGTTGTGAGGGCCCCAAAAGGCCAACAACGTCGCAATCGGGAAATCTCGACGTCAACAACGTCGCAATGGCGAGTCAGCGCTCCAGCGACAACCTCAACGGCAGCCCGGTGTCCCCGTCTGCAGCAGTGCGCGTGACCAGGACCTGGTGCAGTTGGATCTGGTTGCGCGCGAACCCCCACTGGCTGGCCGCGAGGTACAGTCGCCACACCCGCGCCTTGCGCAGGCCGACCTCGGCGACGGCCTCGTCCCAATGCGCCTCGAGGTTCTCCAGCCAGCAGGCCAGCGTCATGGCGTAGTGGATACGCAGATTCTCCTCATGCTGGACCTCGAGGTGCTGGTTCTCCATGGCGTCGATCAGCACCCCGACGTGCACAAGCTCCCCGTCCGGGAAGATGTAGCGGTTGATGAAGCCGTTGCGCGTGTACGTCCGCTGCTTCGGGTCGGTGCGGGTGATGCAGTGGTTGAGCAACCGACCGCCGTCGACGAGCCGTGAGCGCAGGAAGTCGAAGTACGCCGGGTAGTTCGCCTTCCCGATGTGCTCAGTCAGACCGATCGATGCCACACGGTCGAAGCCGGTCTCCTCGACGGCGCGGTAGTCGCTGTGACGCAGGTCGATCTGCTTGTCGAGCCCGGCGTCATGCACCGCCCGCTGACCCCAACGCGCCTGTTGTTCGGACAGCGTGACCGCGATGACCTCGACCCCATAGTGCTTGGCCGCGTGCAACGCGAACCCGCCCCATCCACAGCCGGTGTCCAGCACCCGCATCCCCGGTTCGAGCCCCAGTTTGCGGCACACGAGGTCGAACTTCTCCTCCTGCGCCTGCTCGAGCGTGGCATCGGCGCGGGGGAACACCGCGCACGTGTACGCCATGGTCGGCCCCAGGACCCACTCGTAGAAGCGGTTGGACACGTCGTAGTGGTGGGAGATCACCTCGGCGTCCCGGCGCCGGGTGTGCTTCATCCCCTTCGTGCGGACCTCCTCGGGCGGTGGAGGTGGCTTCTGCAAGAACAGCGGCGCGAACTGCCGGGCCAATCCGGCCTTCTCGCGCCAGGAGACCTCCCGCATCGCCGCGGTGGCCAGACGGTCGAACGCCGTGTAGAGGTCGCCGGTCACATCCAGGTCGCCCGACACGTAGGCGCGCGCCAGACCCAACTGCCCGGGCGCCCCGAGCAGGGCGGCGATCACCCGGGGGGATCGCAGCTCCAGTCGCACATCGGAGCCGATCGTTCCGCCCTTGCTGCCGTCGTAGGCCACGAACTCCACACCGGCGTCCGGGCCGGCGAGCATGTCGAATGCTTCGGCGATCTTCATCAGGCCTCCTTGCAGGTCTTGTCGTACAGGTCGGGGAACCGCCCGTCGGGGTCGTACTGCTTCTTGAGCACCGAGTAGGCCTGGCCCCCGTAGATCGCGTAGAACTCTTCGCGGTCGTAGAAGGACGTCGAGTACAGGGACTTGCGGCCGTTGAGTTCGAAGACCTTGCGCTCTATCGCCCGGTTGACACGTCCGGCCTCGGGATCCTCCCCGGGGGCGAGTTCCACCCTCGACCAGAAGCCCACGTTCACGTACGTCGTCGCAGGGTCGAATTCGTACAAGGACCACCGGCGGTCGGGGTCACGCTGTCGCAGCGGGCACAGCCACACCGGCGAGATGCCCACCTCCGAATGGAAGAAGTCGAGGAACTCCGGGAGCGCCGCAACGGGCACCTCCACGTCCTGCACCACGTTCTCCTTGGGCGGCCGACCCCGCCAGGCGTTGACCCGGCTCGACAGTTGCCAGCGGCGGTCGGCGGCGATGATCTTCCAGTAGACATCACTACGCTTGAAACGGTCCGGCCACACCCTGCGCACCCCGGGATGCCCGAGCCCGAATGCCCCCGAGCACCAGAACCAATCGGTGTCCCAGCGCCAGATGAAGTCGTGCGTGGTGAGCGTGTCCGAGCGGCGTTCCCGGATCGACCGGTAGTAGATCTGCTGACCCGTGTAGTCCGACGTCGTCCCGGAGTCGCTGTAGGCGCCCAGAGTCAGGTAGATCTCGTCCGGCGCGAAGACCGTGGCGTCCATGTAGTCGACCGTCAGCCCGTCGTACGCGCGCTCCTCGGTGACCTGCGCGATAGCCGCCGCGACCTGCGCGGCGTCGTCGAAACGGATGTGACGCAGGGCCACGTTGCGACGGACCGGTTCGAGTTCGATCTGGAGTTGCAGCGCGTACCCGAGACTGCCGTAGGAGTTCGGGAATCCGAAGAACAGATCGCTGTGATCACCTTCCGGCGTCGCATGGATCACCTCACCGCTGCCGGTGAGCACGTCCATCGCGGTCACGGACTCGTGCGGACAGCCATTGCGGAAACTCGCCGCCTCGATGCCGAGTCCTGTGACCGCGCCGCCGAGCGTGATGGTGCGAAGTTGCGGAACACACAGCGGCACGAGTCCGTGAGGGAGTGTCGCGGCGACGAGGTCCTCGTAGGTGGTCAGACCACCGACGGTGGCACGTCGCGCGACCGGGTCGACGGCGAACACTGCGGAGAACGCCGACAGGTCGATCTCGTTGGCGGCCGCGGCGCGGGTGCGAAAGAGGTTGGAGGTGTCCTTGCGCAACCGCACCTGTCCACTGGTCGCGCGCAGCGACCGGGACGCCGCAGTCGCGGCCTGCTCGAAGCGCACGGTCATTTCACACAATCTAGCCATATGGCGCGGATTGATACAGGTGCGGCGAGTTGGGCCCGGAACAGTAAACCGGGTCCGAGTGATCAAGCGTGCCATGTGGCCGGTCCTGCCGACCTGCCCCCAACGTGGGGTTAGCGCCGCGTGGGTACTCGGACCCGGTTGTCGATGGCCTGCGCCATCTGGTTCCTTTCTATACCTGTTGTCGGCTGTTCGGCAGCCCATGTTGAAGACACGCCGAAACGTTCACTCATTCGGACGGCGTGTTACCCGCGAGCCCTTCGGCGAACCCCGGGAGGTACCGCTCGAGCTCGGAACGCACCTCGACCGTGGCGCTCAATCCGCTGAGCACACCGACGAGGCCGAGCCACACCCGATGCGTGAACAACTGCTCGGCGGGCATGTTCATCTGCAGCGCGACCGCGAAGTCGGGATTGCGTGGATCGTTGACCTTGCCGAACGTCCCACGCAGCCATTCCCGTGAGTACGCGAAGGTCGCATGACGTGCCGGCTCGGTGAACGGCGAGAGGTAGTCGGCGAGTTTGTCGACCTCCAGGCGCTTGCCGGGCCGGATGAAGCCGTCCTCGCGCAGTCGCTGCTCGACCGCTGCGGAATCCCCGGCCAGCATCCCGGCGATGAGCCGCCCGAAGGTCTCGGGCAGTCCCCCCGGGGTGTGCAGAACCGATCCGAAGTCGAGCACGCCGAGGCGGTTACCGACCATCCGGAAGTTGCCCGGGTGCGGGTCGGTGTGCAGCAGGCCGACGCGTCGTGGGCTGTCGAGGAAGAAGCGCTGGTACAGCTGTCCGGCACGGTCGCGCTGTGCCTGCCTGCCGTCGACCGCGATCTGGGCGAAGCCGGTCCCGGGCAGCCACTGCGAGATCATCACCCGCTGGGTGGCCAGCAGTGCCCGCGGCACCACCACCTCGTCGTCGTCGGCGTAGGCATCGGCGAACAGGTTCTGCGAGTGCGCTTCACGCTCGTAATCGAGCTCCTCCGACAGCCTCGTGCGCAACTCGGCCACAAGGGGCGGCATCGCCATGCCGCGGGCCACCAGCGAGGTGGCGCGCAACGCGATCGAGAGCGCCCGCACATCCGCACCCATGGCCTGCGCGATCCCCGGGTACTGGATCTTCACCGCGACCTGCGTGCCGTCGGTCAGAACCGCCTGGTGGACCTGGCCGATGGAAGCCGCTGCGACGGGGTGCGGATCGAAGTCCGCGAAACGCGCGCGCCACGCCGATCCGAGATCCTCGCGAAGCACCTCCTCGAGTTCGGTCAGCGGCAGGCCCGGGTTGCTCTCCTGCATTGCGGTCAATGCCGCACGCCAGCTGCCGTCCGGGTCCTGCGGGAACAGCGTCTCGACTGTGGACAGCAACTGCCCGGCCTTCAGCGCGCCGCCCTTGAGCTCCCCCAGGACCCGGCGGGTGTCGTCCGCGGTGGCCGCGCGCGCCGCGTTGGACAACTGCGTACGGTCACCACCACGCAGGACTCCCCATTGCACCCCGGCACTGCGCCCGAGGGCACGCACCGGCAGCAGTCCGATCGCACCGGACCGCCGCAGCGCAGAGGTTGACAGACCCATCGGCGCCTCAGCCCACCAACTCGGAGAGCCCCTGGGTACCCTCGGCCACCGCGCCGCAGTAGAAGTCGATCCACCCGGCCACGTCACCGGCGCCGTACGCGCGAAGAGCCCTGGCGTAGCCGGACCGGCCCTTGGCGTGCAACCCGGCCTCGGGCACCGACCAGTTGTCGGGGTCCACGCCCCGGCTGCCGAGCACCAAGCGGTCCACCGCGCGGGTCACCAGACCACTGCCGTAGGTGAACGGCTGAAGAGTCATCAGTTCGGCGTGGACGAGGGCGGCCACCACCAGAGCCGGGGCGGTCGTGGGTGCGTTCAGCCGGCGGGCCAGGTCCGACAACCGCGGTGCCACCACGTCGACCGGCGGCGCATCCCCGATGTGAAGCGGGTCCTGCGGGGCGCCCGCGCGGGGGCGTCCGACATCGTCGGGCGTGACCGGCACCGCAACGAGGGCGTGCAGTTTGGCAAGGGCCTGCAACGGCGCGGTCTCCCAGACCGGACGCAGGGCGGGCAGTTGGGCATACATCGCGACGATGCCCGCGGCGGCCTTGCCCATCGGGGTGTCATCGGCGGCCTGCCCCGCCTCCCACACCCGCCATTCGATCTCGATGCCGTCGATCCCCGCGGAACTGGCCGCACCAGCCAGCGCCGAGCGCCGGGAGAGCTCCTCAGCGGCCGATCGCAAGGAGCGGTCCCAGAGCATGGCGTCGAACGCGGTACGTGAGGTCTCGGCGGCGGCGGCCACCGGCGGCAGAGCCGCGACCGCGGCGAACGCATCCACCCTTCGACGGTAACGCGGCCGGGTCAGTACGCACGCCTGCGGGAGATGTCCGCGGGGTGGCGCGACCGGGCCACCGCGTCCTGGTGGGTGACCAGCCCGGCCTGCACCAGTTCACTCAGGGACTGCTCCAATGTCATCATCCCGGCGGCCTGACCGACGAGCAACTGGTTGCGCATCTGGCTGGTCCGGCCCTCGCGGATCAGGTTGCGAAGCGAGGAGTCGACCACCATCACCTCGAACGCGGGCACCACCCCGCCGCCGACGCGCGGCAACAACCGCTGGTAGACCACGCCGGTCAGCGACAGGCCCAACTGGGTGCGGATCTGGCTCTGCTCGTCGCCGGGGAACACGTCCACAAGGCGGTCGATGCTCTGCACTGCGTCGTTGGTGTGGACCGTTCCGAACACCAGGTGACCCGTCTCCGCCAGCGTCAGCGCGACGCGGATCGACTCGAGGTCGCGCAGCTCGCCGACGAGCAGGACGTCGGGATCCTCGCGCAAGGCGCTACGCAGCGCTTCGGCGAACGACGGGGCGTCCTCGCCCACGGCGCGCTGGTTGACCACGGAACGGCCGTGCCGGTGCACGTACTCGATGGGGTCCTCGATGGTGATCACGTGCTTGGCCTGGTTCGCCGCGATCCAGGCGATCATCGACGCCAGCGTGGTCGACTTGCCGGAGCCGGTGGGCCCGGACACGAGCACGAGGCCCTGAGACGCCTGCGCGAACCGTCGGACGGATTCCGGCAGGCGCAGCTGATCGAACGTGGGGATCTCCTGGGGCATCAAGCGCATCGCCACGGCCAGGGAGTTGCGCTGCCGGAAGAGGTTGCCTCGAATGCGCGCGGTCCGGCGCCACCCGAATGAGAAGTCCAGGTCCCCTTGTCCGGTGCGACAGAAGTCGAGTTGCTCGGCAGGCAGCATCTGGGCCAGCAGAACATCGATCTGATCCGGGAGCAGCCGCGGGGCACCGGGCAGGTCCTGCAGCCGCCCCTCGATCCGGATCTTGGGAACCATGCCCCCGGAGATGTGCAGGTCGCTGCCACCGGCTCGCCACAACGCCTCGATGAGTTGAT
>CALFYG010000071.1 GCA_937952095.1 uncultured Micrococcales bacterium
GTTCGGTGGGCCGTCGACGGCGGACTGGTTCCGGCCGGGGAGTTCATCGGGGTCGCCGAACAGACCGGTCAGATCAGGTACCTGGGTCAGCAGGTCCTCGAGACTCTTGCGGGCGAGGCGGACGATCTGCTCGCGATCCTTCCGGATGGCGCCCGGGTCAGCGTCAACCTCTCGGTGGCCGAACTCGAGGAGAGTCGCAACGTCGACATCCTGCACCGGACAGTGCTACCCGTGCTCGGCGATCACCTGATCGCCGAGGTGACCGAGTCGGCCCTGCTGGAAGAGGGGTCGGCGGCCTTCGCCGCGATCGAGGGCCTGGTCCGGGCCGGCGCGGGTCTGGCGATGGACGACTTCGGCACCGGGTACGCCAATCTGTCCGCGCTCTACGGGATGAGTCCCACCGTGATCAAGGCCGATCAGTCGCTGCTCGAGAACGCGGTGAGTGGCGATCGGCGACACTCGGCGTTGCTGCAGGCGGTTGTGGCACTGTCCCAGGCGGTGGGTTCGGTGGCGCTGGCAGAAGGCGTCAGCGACGCCTCTCGTCTCGAACGGGTGCGATCGTTCGGCTTCGACCTGGCGCAGGGTTTCCACCTTGCGCGGCCGATGGCATTGGGGGAACTCGCGGACTTCGTGGGTTCGACCCGTGACGACTGAGGTTCCCGAGCTCGCGCGTCGACGGTATCTCGATGCGTGCATCGCCGGGGACTACCCGGCGGCACTGCTGGTGTGTCAGGCCCTGCGGCAGTCGGGACTCACGTGGTCGGCGCTCGTCCGGTCGCTGCTCTCACCGGCTCTATGGCGTGTGGGGGATCTGTGGATGTACGGCAAAGTCACCGTCGCGCAGGAGCAGCGTGTCACAGCCATCACCGAAGCCGTGATCCAGACGTTGCTTTCCGATTCGCCGACGCCGCGTGCCAACGCCCGGGTGCTCCTCACCGGGCCCGAGGGCGAGTGGCACGTGCTGCCCAGTCGCATGGTCGCCCTGGTCCTGCGGCAACTGGGGTGGGACGTTCTCCAGCTCACTCCGGCGATACCGCCGGAGGACTTGTTGACGCTGGCGCGTACCGAGCACGGCCATGTCGCGGGCATATCCTGTTCGCTGCCGGGGAACCTGGTCCCCGCGTGGCAGTCGATCACAGCGCTGCGGCAGGCAGGGTTCAGGGTGCTGGCCGGCGGGCGTGCCTTCGTGGCCTATCCGGGTCTGGCGCAATCCCTCGGCGCCGATGCCGGAGCGCATGATCTGCTGCAGGCACACGAGGTCCTGCTGGAGTGGGTGACACAGCCCGCGCCGGGTCCGCGGCCGCCGACGCTGCAGCGGCGATGGGAAGGTCTGGAGTCGACGTGGGCGGCGACCGAACGGATCGTGGCTGATGCCGGGGTACTGGCCGTGGACATTGAAGGGGTGGCACTCGCGGGTGAGGTCCTGCGCCAAGACCTCACATTGATGCTCACCACGGCCGTGGCCGCGGCCCTTGCGCAACGTGCGGCCATCCTGGCCGACCATTTCGCGTGGTACGAGGATCTGCTGTCGGTGGGCGGTGTGGATCCTGGGTCGGCGCCAGCCCTGCTGCGTGCACTGAGCCGTGTCCTGCCCGCGGATGCCGACGACATCCGCGACGTCATCGCGGAAGTGGTGAGCAGGCCCCGGGCGCGCCAGAGTCCGGCCTAGCCGCAAGTAGGCTCGATGTGTGAGGATTGCGCGCTACCGCCATGACGGCGAGGTCGGTTACGGGATCGTGGACGGGGAGGTCGTGCGAGAGATCGCCGGCACGCCGTTCCCGGTGCAGAGCATCGAGGTGACGGGGATCGAGCACCACATCGATGAGGTGGACCTCTTGGCGCCGGTCCTGCCCACCAAGATCATCGCTGTGGCCAAGAACTACGCCGACCACGCGTCCGAGATGGGGGGCGAGGTGCCCGCTGAGCCGATGATCTTCCTCAAGCCCTCCACCGCGGTGATCGGACCGGAGGCCGTCATCCGCCTGCCCGAGCAGTCCGAGCGGGTGGAGCATGAGGCCGAACTCGCGGTGGTGATCGGCCGGCTGTGCAAGGACGTGCCCGAGGAGCGTGCCGCGGAGGTGATCCTCGGCTACACGTGCGCCAACGACGTGACCGCCCGCGACCTGCAGGCCACCGACGGGCAGTGGGGACGGGCGAAGGGTTTCGACACCTTCTGCCCGCTCGGTCCCTGGATCTCCACCGATGTGGACCCGACCGACCTCGCGATCGAATGCGAGGTGAACGAGCAGATCCGGCAGGACGGCAACACCTCCGACCTGGTGCGGTCGGTGCCCGAACTCGTGGCGTGGATCAGCCGGGTGATGACGCTCGTGCCCGGCGATGTGATCCTCACGGGGACGCCTGCCGGCGTGGGTCCGCTTCGCAACGGCGACACGGTGACCGTCACCATTGAGGGGATCGGAACCCTCGACAACATCGTCAGTGACACAGGAGTCTTCGCATGAATGACGTACGCGTCCGTTTCTGCCCCTCCCCGACGGGCAATCCCCACGTGGGCATGGTGCGCACGGCGCTGTTCAACTGGGCCTATGCCCGACACACGGGCGGCACGTTCGTGTTCCGCATCGAGGACACGGACTCGGCGCGCGACTCGGAGGAGAGCTACCAGGCACTGGTCGACACCCTCCGGTGGCTGCATCTGGACTGGGACGAGGGTCCCGAGGTCGGTGGACCGTACGCGCCGTACCGGCAGTCCCAGCGACTCGACGTGTACACGCGCGCTGCGGCCAGACTGCTGGACGAGGGCAAGGCCTATCGCTGCTACTGCACTCCAGAAGAGTTGGAAGCGCAGCGGGACCAGGCCCGCAAGGAGAACCGGGCCCCGGGCTACGAGGGCACCTGTCGGAACCTGACCTCGGAGCAGATCGCCGCCTACGAGGCCGAAGGCCGCAGCAGCGTCGTCCGCGTGCGCATGCCGGACCACGAGTGGCAGTGGAACGACCTTGTACGCGGCGACATCACCATCGCTGCTGACCAGGTGCCCGACTTCGTCATCGTGCGGGCCAACGGTGAGCCCCTCTACACGCTGGTCAACCCCGTCGACGACATCGAGATGCGCATTTCCCACGTCCTGCGCGGCGAAGACCTGTTGTCCAGCACGCCGCGGCAGTTGGCCATGTACGAACACCTCGGTGCGCCGGTGCCGCAGTTCGGTCATCTCCCGTATGTGATGGGCGAGGGGAACAAGAAGCTCAGCAAGCGCGACCCGCAGTCGAATTTCAACACCTACGTGGAGCAGGGGTACCTCCCCGAGGCGATGGCCAACTACCTCGCCCTGCTCGGGTGGTCCATCGGCGGCGACCAGGAGTTCTTCAGCCTGACCGAGATGGCCGAGCACTTCGATGTGAAGGATGTCAACGCCAGCCCCGCGCGATTCGACCTGAAGAAGTGCACCGCGATCAACGGTGACTGGATCCGCGCACTCGACGTCGAAGACCTCGCCTCCCGCATGATCCCGTTCCTGCAGCGTGACGGGATCCTCCCCGCGGAGGTGTCCGAGGAGCAGCACGCGTTGCTGCTCGCCGCGACCCCGCTTGTGCAGGAGCGTATGGAGACGCTGGGTCAGTCCGGGGGGATGCTCGGATTCCTGTTCGCGGGTGAGGAGTTCACCGTCGACGCCGAGGATGCGGAGAAGATCCTCACGGAACAGGGTCACGAGGTGGTACGGACCGCCGCCGAGGCTCTTCAGGACCTGCCCGACTTCGCCGCTGAGCCGATCCAGCAGGCCCTGCGAGAGGCGCTCGTGGACGGGATGGGGATCAAGCCCAAACTCGCGTTCGGACCGGTCCGGGTCGCCATCACCGGCCGTCGGGTGTCGCCGCCCCTGTTCGAATCCATGGAACTGCTCGGCCGGGATGAGTCGTTGCGACGACTGCGTTCCGTTCTTGCCGACTAGGTCAGGCGCGCGAGGGCCTCGGCCGCCGGCTCGGGTGCTGCGAGCAGGAACCCCTGTCCCATCGGACAGCCGATCTCACGCAGCAACTGCAGTTGTTCTTCGGTCTCGATGCCCTCTGCGATCACCCCGACATTGAGCAGCCGGCCGAGATCGATGACCATCCGCGCGATCGCTTCGGCGCGGGTGTCGTCGCGCGAACTGACCAGGAACGACCGGTCGACCTTCATGAGGTCCAGTGGGAGTGCGCGCAGAGCCGACAGTGACGAGTGGCCCACCCCGAAGTCATCGAGCGCGATCCGCATGCCGCGTTCCCGCAACTGCTGCATGCGGCCGGTGATCGCGTGATCGCTGATCGCGTCGGTCTCCGTCACCTCGATGAACACCTGACGTGGATCCGCCCCGGCCTCGAGCAGCGCCTCGTCGAACCACTCGACGATCCCGTCGGCGGCGATCTGGCCCGGCGACATGTTGATGAACAGGTCCACTCCGGTCGGCAGTTGCTTCTGGAACGCAAGTGCTTCGGGGATCAGTCGCTTGCCCAGTTCCTCGAGCAGCCCCGCGCCTTCGGCCACCGCGATGAACTCCTCCGGGGCCACCGGGCCGTTGTCGGTGTTCCAGCGGGCGAGGGCTTCGAAACCGACGATCCGGCCGTCCGACAGCGAGAAGATCGGCTGGTAGGCGACCCAGAGTTGGTCGGTGTACATGGCGTGGCGAAGGCGGCGTTCCATGTCCACGCCGTGCTGCATCCTCCGGATCATCGCCTCGGTGTACAGGACGACCGAGGAGCCATTGTGGCCTTTGGCCTCGTACAGGGCGATGTCGGCGTCGCGTAGCAACTGCCCCGGCTCCACGCCATGCCCGTCGGTCATCGCGATGCCGATACTCGCCTCCACATAGGCCAGGTCGCTTTCGATCGAGAACGGCTGCCCGATGGTGTCCGCGATGCGCTTGGCGATGCGGTAGGCGTCGTCGGAGTCGGTGAGGTTCTCCGCGATCGCCACGAACTCGTCGCCGCCGAGACGGGCGGTGGTATCGACCTCACGCATGATCGAGCTGATGCGACGGGCGCACTCGACCAACAAGGTGTCACCGGCGGCGTGACCGAGCGTGTCGTTGACCCGCTTGAACCGATCAAGGTCGATGAAGAAGACAGCCACCTGTGAGCCGTACCGCCGGGACCGCTGCAGCGCGCGGTTGATCCGGTCGGTGAGTGCGGGCCGGTTCAGCAGTCCGGTCAAGGAATCGTGGTTGGCCCGCCAGATCAGTTCCGCCTGCGCCTGCTTGCGTTCGGTGATGTCTTCGATGGCGAGTACCCCGCCGCCGGTGCGCATCGCCCGGAAGAGCATGGAGACGCTCAGGGTGCTGCCGTGCTTGGTCATCAGGACCGTGTCCGCGTTCCGCCAGTGCCGTCCCTGCTCGAGTGCGGCGCGCAACTCGTCGATCACCGGATCGTCGGGATCGGCCGGCGTCAGGATGGTGCTCAGGGGCTCGCCGAGCATCGCGTCGTGGTCGAGGCCCAAGGCGGCCTCCGCGACGGGATTGAGGTCGAAGACCCGGCCATCCGGCTCGAGCACGATGAGGCCTGTGGCGGCGGTGTCGAAGATGGCCTTGAGACGGTCGCGTTGCACGGCAGCCTCGTTCTGGGACGAGGACTGCAGTCGGTCGTAGAGGTTCTGCATCTCGCTGCTGGCCAGCAGGAAGGCCCGGTCGTGCAGGTAGCGCTGCTTGTCGGCGTCCTCGTACGCCGCAGACACCCGCCCGAGCAGATCGGCGATCCGCGGGTCGGTGAGCTGATCCTCGGCGATCCCGGATCGGGCCATCTGCCTCTGCAGGGTCCGGTGGTAGTCGTCGTTCATCGCGTGACGCGTTCGCTGATGGTCGTCAGGGTCATGGTCTGGTTCTGCAACGCGCAGGGGCCATGGGCGGGGGAGAACTCACCGTAGCTGTAGAAGCCGACGATCGGGGCCTCGTGACCCAGCGCGTCCACGACCGAGTCGAGTTCCTCGTCAGTCCGGGCGCCGAGCACGAGTCGACGGCCTACGCAGGAGATCGCAATGGCCAGGCCGATCCCGGACTGCGCGGCCTCCTCCGCGGCCTCGGTGGCACCCTCCATGAGGCGGTCGGTCGTGGTCCACATGAGCCGTGCCGACCACCCCTGTGGAACATCCCCCGCGAAGGTCATCGACTGCTGCTCCTCATCCACGGACAGGATCGTGCGCACCAGGCTGCGGTCGTCGTCGGGGCTGGACACCGTGAGGGGGAACAGCAATGCGGAGGACGGCATCTCGGTCGCTCGGTCCCCGAGGTACTGCGTGTACAGCGCCAGAGCCGGCTGGCCGTCCAGTTCATACAGCACGTTGGCGTCACTGTGGGTGATCGTGCGGCGTGGACCGAACCCGTCCCAGCCACCCTGTGAACCGTGTCGGAAGTCCACCGCCTCACCGATCACGCCGAACGCCACCGCACAGTTCTCCCCGGTGTCGCCGTTCAAGTGGACCCATGATCTCTCGAAACGGGGGCCGTCGCCGGCGAGCCCTCCGGAGACAGGCGTTCCCTCGGGAAGCCCGGCGCTCAAGCCTTCGACCAAAGCGCTGCCGTTGACCTGGAGGCCCCCGCCGAAGACCAAGACCCCGGCGATGGGCTCGCCATTGGCATCGCCCGTGATCTCGTGACCGATGGCGCGTCCCGCAGTGCTGGCGTCGGAGCCCTGGACGTGCGCGAAAGCGCTGGAAACACGGGCGTTCTCGAAGACCGTCACGGAAACCACCAGTGGCGCCGGGTCGACACGATTGCCGAGGATCTGGCCCGCGGTGGAACACCCCATGACGACGGCGCCTGGTAGCCGGGCGCTCAGTTCGGTCAGTGCCGCCGAGCAATCAACCAGCGGGTCGGCGAACGCAAGTGCCACGGTGGAGCCTGGCCGCACGCCCGCCTCTGCGGGATCTGCGGACCATCCCCCCGTGGGAGTCCATGTGACGGTAATCGTGCGCACCGGGAATCCCCTCGTCGACCCTCACCGGGATTATCGCATGTCAGAGCACACCATGGCCGGGTGAGCGGAGGCCGGGTGTTGCCAATGTCACGGATGAGGTGGCCTACCGCATGTTCCGCGCCCGGGAGGTCGCAGTTATGCTGGTCTAGTTGTCTTTGAGACGACGGCCCTTGGGGTATGGGGTAATTGGCAGCCCGACTGGTTCTGGTCCAGTTAGTCTAGGTTCGAGTCCTGGTACCCCAGCGAGAGCTTTGTATCTCATCCGGCCCCGTTGTGTAGCGGCCTAGCACGCCGCCCTCTCAAGGCGGTAGCGCGGGTTCGAATCCCGTCGGGGCTACAAGAGAGGCCCCCACCATCGCGGTGGGGGCCTCTTGCATGTCTGTGGAGCTCGATTGTGACGTTGTTGTCGGGCTGATCGCGCCATTGCGACGTTGTTGTCGTTGTTGAGCCCCCTGAACCGACAACAACGTCACAAACGGCACTTGGGGGTGACAACAACGTCGCAATCGGGGCCGGATGTTGCTACCGGGTGTCGGGCCGCGTCCACGCGTCGGTGACCGCTTGATCGGTCACGGGGTTCACGCTCTCAGATCCCGTTGCACCGCGGCGGCGGCATCGACCACGTCCGGGGCGAAGCGTGTGCCGGGTCGGCGGGTGATGCGGTCGATCGGTCCCGAGATGCTCACCGCGGCGACCACCCGGTCGCCCGACCACACGGGCGCCGAGACGCTGGCCACGCCGGCTTCCCGTTCCGCCACGCTGTGTGCCCAGCCCCTGCGGCGCACCTCGGCCAGGGTCTGCTCGCTGAATCCTGAGGTCTGTGCAGACCAAGCGGACAGGACCTGCGCCGCGCTGCCTGCCGCCATGGTCAGCAACGCTCCTTCCGGCACCGTGTCCCGCAGGCCGGTGGCGGGCTCCACGCTGGCCACACACAGGCGCTTTCCGCCTTGCCGCCGATAGATCTGGGCGCTCTCACCGGTGGCATCACGCAGCCGTCGCAGAGTCGGTAGTGCCACTGAACGCAGCCGGTCAGCGCCGGCCGCCGAGTGCAGTTCTGAGACGCGAGGTCCCACCTGATAGCGCCCGAGATCGTCCTTCGCGAGCAGGCGCAGGTCGACCAGAGCGGTCGCCAGTCGGTGGCATGTGGCCCGTGGCATCGCAGTGATTGCCGCCAGATCGGCGAGGTCCTGCGGTCCGAGTTCGACCGCGTCGAGGATGGCCCCCGCCTTGACCAGCGTCCCCACCGTGTTAGTCTTTTCCACGAAGTGATACTAGCGTCTCACTATGTGAGATGGCAAGGGAGAAGGTGCCATGGGTAGGACATTGGCCGAGAAGGTGTGGGACGCGCACGTCGTGCGCCGTGCTGAGGGAGAGCCGGACCTGCTCTACATCGACCTTCACCTGATCCACGAGGTCACCAGTCCGCAGGCCTTCGACGGATTGCGGGCCACCGGTCGGACAGTCCGTCGCCCCGACCTGACACTGGCGACCGAGGACCACAACGTCCCGACTCTCGACATCGACAAGCCCATCGCAGATCCCATCTCACGGGCTCAGGTCGACGCGTTGCGTGCCAACTGCGCCGAGTTCGGCGTGCCCATCCGTCCGCTCGGTGACGCCGACCAGGGCATCGTCCATGTGGTCGGTCCCCAGCTCGGTCTCACCCAGCCCGGGATGACTGTGGTCTGCGGCGACAGCCACACATCGACCCATGGGGCCTTCGGAGCCCTCGCCTTCGGGATCGGCACCAGCGAGGTCGAGCATGTGCTCGCGACCCAGACCCTGCCGCTGAAGCCGTTCAAGACCATGGCGATCAACATCGAGGGGGAGTTGCCCGACGACGTGACGGCCAAGGACTTGATCCTGGCGATCATCGCTGAGATCGGAACGGGTGGTGGCCAGGGGTACGTCCTGGAGTACCGCGGCCCGGCGATCGCGGGGCTGTCCATGGAACAGCGGATGACGATCTGCAACATGTCGATCGAGGCCGGAGCGCGCGCCGGGATGATCGCGCCGGACGAGACCACGTTCGAATACCTTCGCGGTCGCGAGCGGGCGCCCGAGGATTTCGACAGCGCGGTGGACTACTGGCGCACCCTGACCACGGACCCCGATGCCGTCTTCGACAAAGAGGTCACGATCGACGCGACCTCGCTGAGCCCGTTCGTCACCTGGGGGACCAACCCCGGTCAGGGTCTTCCCCTGAGTGCATCCGTCCCTGCGCCGGAGGACTTCGACGATCCCAGCGAGCGGGCCGCCGCGCAGAAGGCTTTGGCCTACATGGGTCTCGAAGCGGGGACGCCGTTGAAAGACATCGCTGTGGACACAGTGTTCCTCGGAAGCTGCACCAACGGCCGCATCGAGGATCTGCGCGCTGCCGCAGAGATCCTGCGCGGACGCGCGGTGGCCGACACGGTGACCATGCTGGTCGTCCCCGGATCGGTGAAGGTCCGACTGCAAGCGCAGGAGGAGGGTCTGGACAAGGTGTTCGAGGCCGCGGGGGCCCAATGGCGCAATGCCGGATGCTCCATGTGTCTGGCGATGAACCCGGACAAGTTGCGGCCACAGGAGCGCAGCGCGTCGACGTCGAACCGGAACTTCGAAGGCAGGCAGGGCCCCGGTGGCCGAACTCATCTGGTGTCTCCGCAGGTCGCCGCCGCCACAGCAGTGGTCGGCCGGCTCGCGGCGCCCAGCGATCTGGTGGAGGTCTGAGATGGAGAAGTTCACGACGCACACCGGCGTGGCCGCACCGCTGCGCCACTCCAATGTCGACACCGACCAGATCATCCCTGCGGAATACCTCAAGCGCATCACGCGGACCGGGTACGAGGATGCGCTGTTCTCCGCCTGGCGGCAGGACCCCGAGTTCGTGCTCAACGATCCGGCCTACGCGACGGCGTCGATCCTCGTGGCGGGCCCCGACTTCGGGACGGGTTCCTCACGCGAGCATGCTGTCTGGGCGCTGAACGACTATGGATTCCGGGTTGTCGTCTCATCGCGTTTCGCCGACATCTTCCGCGGTAACGCCGGCAAGGGTGGCTTGGTGACCGCAGAGGTGGATCAAGAGGTCGTGGAGCAGTTGTGGGCGATTCTGGATGCCCAGCCCGGCCTGGAGATCACGGTGGATCTGCAGGACAAGCAGATCCGTGCCGGGGAGTTGACCGCGGACTTCACGATCGACGAGTACGTGCGCTGGCGCCTGCTGGAGGGTCTCGACGACATCGGCATCACACTGCAGCACAGTGACGAGATCGCCGCGTTCGAGCAGGAGCGTCCGGGCTTCCTGCCCACCACCGCGTAGTCGTTCGGGTCAAGAACTGCCGAAAAATCGCCGTAGATCAGTACACGACGCCGGTTTCCTCTGTAGTCTTCGAGGCACCCGATGGGCTGTCACCGTCGCATCACGCGGCGTGGCACCCACACCACCCACCACATGGGATCTAGGGTGCGAAGCACCGAGGTTCCCAACCGGAGGAAAAACGTGAACAGATCAGAACTCATCGAGGCAGTCGCCGACCGCCTCGAGGTACGGCGTCAGGAAGCCGCCGATGCCGTTGAGGCCGTCATCGAGACCATCAAGGCGGAGGTCGCCAAGGGTGAGAAGGTCGCGATCAGCGGCTTCGGCATCTTCGAGCAGTTCCAGCGCAGCGCGCGCACGATGAAGAGCCCCTTCGACGGTCGCACCATCAAGGTGAAGGCCAAGCCGGTGCCGAAGTTCAAGGCAGGCGCCGAGTTCAAGGCGTTCGTGGAGAACCCGCGGGCCGCACTGAAGAAGGCCCAGGCCTCGGCGAAGAAGGCGCAGGCCTCGGCGAAGAAGGCTCCTGCGAAGACCGCGGCTGCGGCCAAGAAGACCACCACCGCGGCCAAGACCGCTGCGAAGGCGGCACCTGCGAAGACCGCGGCTGCGGCCAAGAAGACCACCACTGCGGCCAAGACCGCTGCCAAGAAGGCTCCGGTCAAGAAGGCTCCTGCGAAGAAGGCTCCGGCCAAGACCGCTGCCAAGAAGGCACCTGCGAAGAAGACCGCCGCCAAGAAGTGACTCAGCCGTTCAGGGGCCGGTCCGCAATGTCGGGTCGGCCCCTGAACGTGCCAGGACTGCGGCGGTGTGCGGGCCGAGTCCGAGGCGATGGGCGCGTTCGAGATCCTGTGCGGTGTCGACGTCGACCGTGAGGCCACATTCGGGCAGCCGGATCCGTCGGTAGCCGGCTGCCTCATGCGCCGCTGCCGAACCAGGGCCGAACTGCGGACGCAGTCGCCGACCGAACAGCAACGTGGTGCCGGTGCCCGCCGCGTCGGGCACGAAACCGTCGTCCGCACACTCGAGTGCCTCCACCAGCTGTTCGGGTCGCAGTGCTGGCAGGTCCGGCAGGAGCGCAGCGCAGCGGCGCCCCTCGTCCGCAGCAATGATCGCGTCGTTGAGTCCACCGGGATGGTCCAGGGGCTGCGCGCCGGCGGCTGAGGCCAGCGCGAGGATCTGCGTATCCGGGCTGACCACAACGACCGGTCCGAGTCCGGACGCCTGCACGGCGAGCAGACAGTCCTGGAACATCGCCACGCTGAGTTCCTCGCGAGCCGTCCGCGAGCCCCCCAGCCTGGTCTTGCGCAGACCGGAACCTTTCACCGGAAGGATGAACCGCACCACACATGAATCCTGACAGCATGCACGCAACGGTCGACAGCGGCACCGGTGGCAAGGGATGATCGGGCTCATGCCATCGCGTCATGGGACCCGGCGACTCGGGCCGTACTACCGCTTCGCGGCGCTGGTACTCAAACCCCCGATGACGGTGCTCACCAAGCGGGACTGGCACGGCCAGGAATGGCTGCAGCAGGAGTACCCTCCCACCGATGGCATCGTCGTGGTCTCGAACCACCTCTCGTGGTTCGACCCCATCGCCTTGTCGCACATCCTCTGGAACAACGGCAGACCACCCAGGTTCCTGGCCAAGGAAAAGCTGTTCCACATCCCCGGCGTGGGCCAGATCGTCGGTGGCGCCGGACAGATCCCCGTGTTCCGGGAGACCGAGAACGCCGCGGACTCGGTGCGTGCGGCCGTGGACGCGGTCCACGACGGCGAGGCCGTTGTCGTCTATCCGGAGGGGACCATCACGCGCGACCCGGATTTGTGGCCGATGACCGGGAAGACCGGGGCGGCGAGGATCGCCCTGCTCGCCGACGTGCCGGTGATCCCCATCGCGCAGTGGGGTGCGCAAGACGTCATGGGTCCTTACGCCAAGGAGTTCAAGGTGTTCCCGCCCAAGACCATGCAGATGCGGGTCGGGCCGCCCGTGGACCTCGATGATTTCCGTGGCGAGACGCTGAGCAGTGAGGTGCTCGTGTCGGCCACCACACGGATCATGGACGCGATCACCGGGCTCCTCGAAGACATCCGTGGTGAACAGGCGCCCGCAGAACGGCTGGACTACAAGGTCTGGCGAGAGACACAGCAGACGACCGAACACGAGGAGAGCTAGATGCGACGCATAGCGGTCATGGGTAGCGGTTCCTGGGGCACCGGATTCGGGATGGTGCTCGCGGACGCCGGTGGTGATGTGGCGATGTGGGCCCGCGAGGCCGCCGTCGTCGAGGACATCAACCGCCGCCACCACAACAGCGCCTACCACGAGGGCATCGAATTGCCCCCGTCGATGTGGGCCAGTGGAGACCCGGTGGAGGTCTTGAACGGCGCACAGATCGTGGTGCTTGCGATTCCGTCGCAGACCCTGCGCGAGAACTTGTCCGCCTGGAAGGAACACCTGAACCCCGACGCGACCCTGGTGTCGTTGATGAAGGGCATCGAACTCGGCACGGTCATGCGGATGTCGCAGGTCATCGCCGAGGTGACAGGGTTCCCGGAGTCCCAGGTGGCCGTGGTATCCGGTCCGAACCTCGCCCGTGAGGTCGCCCAGCGGCAGCCCGCCGCGACGACTGTGGCGTGCGCCGATGAGGCTCGCGCGCAGGCTTTGGCAGAAGCCACAACGACGGCGTATTTCCGGCCCTACTACACCACCGACGTCGCCGGCACCGAACTCGGAGGCGCGGTCAAGAACGTGATCGCGCTGGCCAACGGCATGGCGTACGGGCTGGGGTTCGGCGAGAACGCGCAGGCGTCCCTGATCACGCGTGGGCTGGCGGAGATGTCCCGCCTAGGTGCCGCACTCGGCGCCAATCCACTGACGTTCCTGGGTCTGGCCGGCATCGGTGACCTCATCGCCACGTGCACGTCGCCGTTGTCACGCAACCGCACATTCGGTGAGAACCTCGGGCGCGGGCTCACCGTCGATGAGACCATCGCGAAGACCAAGCAGACCTGCGAAGGCGTGAAGAGTTGCCAGTCGATTCTGGACCTTGCGACCCGCAACGGTGTGGAGATGCCCATCACCGAGCAGGTGGTCCAGGTCGTCCATCACGGTATGCCGCCGCGGGAGATGCTGGCGAACCTCATGTCCCGGGATCCCAAGGCCGAGCAGGGTCACGAAGGCCTGTCCTAGTCCGGGGCTGCCGGAGGTGTGAGAGGTCCGCGCATCCGTTAGAGCTTGAGCACTCCCGTTAGAGGTTTGCGGCTGTTTTCCACCAACGGATGGACGTGGGACTAACCGATGAGCGCGGGACTAACCGATGAGCCCGCGTCGGCGGGGCTCACTTCGACAGTGCCGCCGTCAGGTCCGCCCACAGATCCTCGACGTCCTCGATCCCGACGGATAGGCGCAGCAAGGCCGGGTCCACATGCTCGGACTCGCCGCTGTGGCGACGCCGGCGTTCCAGGGTCGATTCCACCCCACCGAGGCTGGTGGCATGGCGCCACAAGTTCACCGCGCCGCAGATCCGCTCTGCTGTGGCGACGCCGCCGTGCGGGATCACCCCGATGATGGGTGGGACCACGTCCATCTGGCGCATCGCGAGCTCGTGATCGGGGTGGGAGGGCAGACCCGGCCACACGACCCGCGACACCGCGGGATGTGAGGACAGACGCTGTGCAAGGTCGCGCGCGTTGTTCTCAGCGCGGCGCAAGCGAACGTCAAGCGTCCGGACGCCACGCAAAGCCAGCCACGCCTCCATCGGCCCGGGGATCGCTCCGGTGAGCTCGCGGTGGTCACGGAACCGCTGTGCCAGAGCCGGATCTGAGCACACGACGGCGCCGAGGATCACGTCCGAATGGCCGGAAAGGTACTTGGACACCGAATGGACGACGATGTCGGCTCCGAGCGCTAAAGGCCGCTGGCCGATCGGTGTCGCGAACGTGTTGTCGACGACGACCGTTCCCGGGAGCGTGGCAAGGGCCGTGATGTCCTGGATCCGCAGATCAGGATTGCTCGGAGACTCGATCCAGCGCAGGTCGGCGGCAGGGTCCGCCTGCTCGCACCGCCGTAGGCCGCGGGCCGTCAACGCCGCGGCAGTCCCGGAGTAGACGACGGTCGGGGTCGCCACCGCATCAGGTGCACAGACCTCCAGGACTGCGGTGACTGCTGCCATCCCCGAGGCGAACAGAACCGCCTCACCCCCTTCGAGCGCGCCGAGGACCGACTCGAGGGCCCGGCTGTTGCGGGCGTCGTGGCGGGTGTACTCGATCTCCCCACCGGCGGCGAGCGCAGAGGCGAACTCCACAGGAACGTTGAGCGGCGCATCCGGTGTCGGGGTGGGTCGGCCCGCGGTGACAGCGAGCGTTGCGCGGTGCATCTGGCCTCCTGGACTAGGGTCGGGAGCGTGTTGGAGTCGCGGATCCGTGTCGGCGTCCTCTACGGAGGGACAAGTTCGGAACACAGCATCAGTTGTGTGTCTGCGGGCAGCGTACTGCGTGTCCTGGACCCCGAACGGTTCGAGGTGGTGCGCATCGGGATCGACCGGTTGGGCACATGGCGCCTCGACGATCAGGACGTCTCCCGCCTGCGCCTCGGTGCGGCGCTGCCCGAGGTGCTCGGTGGCCCCGAGGCCTCACTGATGCTCGATCACACCCGCAAGGGTCTGATGGTCGAGGGGGAGTACATCCCGCTCGATGTGATCTTCCCGATCCTGCACGGCCCCTTCGGAGAGGACGGGACGGTGCAGGGTCTCTTCGAGGTCGCCGGCCTCCCGTATGTCGGATCCGGTGTGTTGGCCTCCGCCTTGTCGATGGACAAGATCTCGTTCAAACAGCACATGGCCGGCGCGGGCATCGATGTCGGTGCGTTCCTGGGCCTCACCGGCGAGCAGTGGCGGTCCGACCGGGCACACTGGCAGGAGCGCATCGCGGCGCTCGGATGGCCGGTGTTCGTGAAACCGAGCCGGGCCGGATCCTCACAAGGGATCAGCAAGGTCCACGGCCCCGACGTGCTTGTGGCAGCGGTGGAGGAGGCGCTGCGCCACGACCCACGACTGATCGTCGAGGCTGCGGTGCCCGCGGCGCGCGAGATCGAGGTCGGGGTCCTGGCCACCCCGCAGGTGGCGGTGAGCGTGCCCGGGGAGATCGTGGTGCGCAGCGGGCACGAGTTCTACGATTTCGAGGCCAAGTACCTGGATGACAGCGTGGATCTGGTCATCGATCCGGACCTGCCACTGGCAGTGTCCGCAGCCATCACCCGGATCGCGGCAGACGCGTTCCAGGCCGCCATGTGTGAGGGCCTGGCCCGCGTAGATTTCTTCGTCGCGGGGGAGCGGGTCATCCTCAACGAGATCAACACGATGCCGGGCTTCACGTCGGCGTCGATGTTCCCACTGGTCTGGGAGGCGTCCGGTCGCACGTACAGTGAAGTGGTGACCAGCCTGATCGACGACGCGCTGCACCGAGGAGTCGGCCTGCGATGATCCCTTTGTTCATCCCGCTCGTACCGCCCATCGACGCTCAGCCCCCTGCGCCGCCGCCGATCGTCAAGAAGTACATCCCGTACGGCAAGGCCCGCAAGAAGCAGATGGCTGGATACGCCTTCCGGCACTACGGGGTACGCACGTGGAAGCTCACGGACCCCAAAGTCGTCGTCCTTCACTACACGGTGAGCAACACCGCCTCGTCGCCCTGGAACCTGTTCGCGAGCAACACCCCGTCGCCCGGGCCGTCCGGATCCGCGCCCGAGCGTCCGGGGGGATGTACGCACTTCATCGTGGACAAGGACGGGACGATCCTGCAGTTGGCACCGCTGACCACCATGTGCCGTCACGCGATCGGCATCAACCACCGCGCGGTCGGCATCGAGTTCGTCGAGATGTCGTCGGCGGACAACATCCTGAACCGTCCCAAGCAGCGCAAGGCGGGCGTGCGGCTGGTGCGCTGGCTGCAGGCGGAGTTGGGGATCGCGACGTCCAACGTCGTGGGCCACAAGATGGTCAACGCCTCGCCGTACTTCCAGGAGCTCGTCAAGGGCTGGAAGAACGATCACACCGACTGGAACGCGCGTCAGGTCCGGGACTTCCGGGCCAGACTCTAAGGCGCGACGCCGGCGGCACCGCTGATCTTGGTCTTCTCCGACATCGCGGGTGCGAGATCGACCAGTGGATTCACTTCCGGGGCGTACGTGTCGGGAACGTAGACCTCCACCAGCGGCGTGCGGCCCATGGCGGTGAAGACGTACCCCTCGGCCTGTTGCTCGGGGAACCAGGAGATCTCGTTGATGACCACCATCTCGGAGGTCTTCTCGTAAGCAGACGGGGTGGGAACGCCGCACTTGAGCACGATGCGTGGATCGCCCCAGGCGGCGGCGTACTCAGAACGTCCGGTGTTCTCGTGGTCATCGAGGCTCAGCGGGAGTGACTCGACCAGACTGCGGCAGGCCTGCTCATCGGCTGCGGGTGGCTGCGAGGAGGGGATCTCGGCGTTCGAGCACCCGGCGAGCAGGAGGGCTGCTACGACAAGTGCACGACGGGACACGTCAGCGTGCGCGTGATGCCGGGGACGGCTTGCACCTTCGCGACGACCATCTGGCCGAGCTGGTCGACCGACTCCGCCTCGCCCCGGACGATGACGTCGTAGGGGCCGGTGACGTCGTCGGCCTGGGTGACGCCCGAGATCTGACGGATCTCCTCGGCGACCCTGGATGCCGAGCCGACTTCGGTCTGGATCAGGATGTAGGCCTGGACCACGGTTCCTCCTACGCGCTTGGTGCTAGGAGACTATCTTGACCACGGGGACGAAGACACGACTGGGTGGAGGCGCGATGAGCGGACAGACGGTAGCGGATCTCGGCGAATTCGGGCTGATCGCAGCCCTGCAGAGCCGGCTGAAGACCGCGCCGGCCGTCGACCTCCCGTCCGGGGACGACGCCGCCGTGCTGCGCCTCGGATCCGACCGTCTGGTGGTCAGCACGGACATGCTCGTGCAGGATCGGCATTTCCGCCTCGAGTGGTCCTCCCCGGAGGACATCGGGCACAAGGCCGCCGCCCAGAACTTCGCCGACCTCGCCGCCATGGGTGCCCGGCCGGTCGCACTGACGGCGGCCATCGCCATGCCGCCCGAGACGCCGGCGGAGTGGGTCCTGGCAGTCGTGGACGGGATGGTGGCCGAAGCCGCTGACCTCGGATCTGCTGTGGTGGGCGGGGATGTGACGCGTGGCTCGGTCATCACCTTGTGCGTGACTGCCCTCGGCGTCCCGGCCGGCAGTCGCCTGGTGCGCCGCAACGGCGCCCACCCGGGCGATGTGGTGGCGGTGTGTGGACGCCTGGGCTGGGCCGCGGCCGGACTCGCTGTCCTGGGGCGGGGGTTCCGGTCTCCGCGGGTGGTCGTGGATGCGCATCGGCGACCGCAACCGCCCTACTCCGCTGGTGCGCTCGCGGCAGCAGCAGGGGCCACCGCCATGATCGATGTCAGCGACGGCCTGCTGGCCGACCTCGGCCACATCGCGCAGGCTTCCGGCGTGCAGATCGTGCTCAATACCGACGCGTTGCCGATCGACGACCAGATCCGGGAGACGGCCTCTGCGTTCAACGCCGACCCGCTCGGCTGGGTGATCGCCGGAGGCGACGACCATGCGCTGGCCGCGACGTTCCCAGCGGGCACGGTGTTGCCGGCGGGATTCGTCGCGATCGGTGAGGTCGTGGAAGGCAGCGGCGTCGAGGTACCCGGATACCGACACATCGGCTCGCCGGGGTTCGATCACTTCCGCGATTGATCACCGCGCACAAACAAGAACTCCGGCCGCCCGTGCAGGGCGACCGGAGTCCGTAAGTGCGGGGGAGGTCAGACGGCGCGGGTGACCTTGCCTGCCTTCAGGCAGCTGGTGCACACGTTCAAGCGCTTGGGGGCCTTGCCCACCAGCACGCGCACGGACTGGATGTTGGGGTTCCACCGGCGCTTGGTGCGGCGGTGGGAGTGGGAGATGCTGTGGCCGAAGCCGGGACCCTTGCCGCAGACGTCGCAGTTGGCAGCCACGGGGACTCCTTCAAGATCGTTATGGTGGTCGTTCGGGCGGTGCACGCTCTCGACGGCACACGCAATCCCTAACAGGATAGCCGATGGTGCCTGAAATGCCGACGGCGCCCCGTTACCCTGAGGTGACGTGCAGCGGGTGTGAGGAGTGGACGGCCATGACCGAGGTGTCCGAGGTGGCCCTCGATGCCGCTGCCCTGCGCTCGTGGATGCGTGCCAGCCAGGATGCCCTGGGGCATCGCCGCGCTGAGATCGACGCCCTCAACGTGTTCCCGGTGCCCGACGGTGACACCGGGACGAACATGTACCTGACGATCGAGGCGGCGGCGATCGCGGCGGTCGAAGTGTCGGATCCGGCCAGCACCCCCGGTCCCACCGCCGACGCGCTCGCCCGCGGCGCTCTACTCGGCGCCCGCGGCAACTCCGGTGTCATCCTCAGTCAGCTCCTGCGCGGGATGGCCGATGTGATCGGGAAGGTTGACGAGCCCACCGGCGGCACCCTCGCCGAGGCCTTGGCCAGGGCCGCCGACCTCGGATACTCGGCGGTGAGCAGGCCTGTGGAGGGCACCGTCCTCACCGTCGCGCGGGCAGCCGCCAACGGCGCAGCTGAGCACGCTGCGGCCGGCGTCACAGCGGTGGCTCGGGCCGCAGCCCAGCACGCCCATGACGCCCTTGCCCGCACCCCCACACAATTGCCCGCATTGGCTGCAGCCGGCGTCGTGGACGCGGGAGGCAAGGGTCTGGTGGTCGTCCTGGATGCCCTGGTCGAGGTCCTGACCGGTGAGGCGCATGTCGACGACATCGCCAGTGACGAGGCGATCGTCGCGCACGAGCCGATGCCCGCTGGAGACTACGAGGGTCCGCGCTACGAGGTGATGTACTTGCTCGACGCCGAGGACGACGGCATCCCGCACCTGCGCACTCGCCTGGACTCGATGGGCGACTCCCTGGTCGTGGTCGGCGGCGGCGGTCTGTGGAACG
>CALFYG010000072.1 GCA_937952095.1 uncultured Micrococcales bacterium
CTGGTGGAAGCTGAAGCGCGACTACTTGGACGGCATGGCCGACACCGTCGACCTGGCCATCCGCAACAACATCGCTCTCTTCGTGACGCGCGGCGGCAGCTACGTGCTCAAGGGGACCATCAACGACGCCACGGGCGCGGTCGGTGACGGCGGCCTCAAAGCCTTCATGCTTCGCGTAGGCGAGGAAATCCTTGGGCTTGAGCGTGATGAGCACCTGCTTGCGCGCGAGGGTCACCATGGCGCCTTCGGCGACATCGACCAGGGTCACTACGGCGACACCGCCACCGGCAGCCCCAGCTATGCCTTGGGCGGGGCCGATGCCGCGCTGTTCGACATCGACGCCGTGACCGGCGAGGTGCGGCTGAAGGCCGCAGCCGAGAAGGGGTGACGTCATGGCGATGGCGAAGGAAGTCCTCGAGCAACTGCGGGTCGACCCGGGGGAGAAGTTCCGAATCGCCGACCACGACGCGAAATGGCTGCCTCCCGCGGCGCATGAGGTGGACAAGACCGAGCGCAAGCGCATCGCAGAGATGATGCTGGCGGACAACAAGGTGGAACTCGCCGAGGCGCAGGAACTGCTGTACGCGGACGGCCGGCACTCGGTATTGATCGTGTTCCAGGCCATGGACGCAGCGGGCAAGGACGGGACCATCGGCCACGTGATGTCGGGGGTCAACCCGCAGGGTTGCGAGGTGAGTTCGTTCAAGGTGCCCAGCTCCGAGGAGTACTCGCACAACTACCTCTGGAGGTACTCCAAGGCCCTGCCCGCACGCGGGATGATCGGGATCTTCAACCGCTCGTACTACGAGGAGGTGCTGGTGGTGAAGGTGCACCCGGCGATCCTCGATAAGGCCGACCTCCCGCCCGAGGATGTCCATAAGCACATCTGGAAGCACCGCTACGAGGACATCAACAACTTCGAGCAGCACCTCGCACGCAACGGCACCACGATCCTGAAGTTCTTCCTCAACGTGTCTAAGGAGGAGCAGAAGAAGCGCTTCCTCGAGCGGCTCGACACCCCCGAGAAGAACTGGAAGTTCAGTTCCGGCGACATCGTGGAGCGCGGCTACTGGGACGACTACATGGCGGCCTTCGAGGACGCGATCAACGCCACCAGCACACCCTGGGCGCCGTGGTACGTGATTCCGGCGGACCACAAGTGGGCGATGCGCGCGGCGGTTTCCGACATCATCACCACGACGATCAAGGACCTGCCGCTGGAGTACCCGAAGTTGCCCGAGGACGAGGTGGCACGGCTGGCGGAGGCGAAGGCGACGCTGCTCGCGGAGGGCTGAGCGGCGGCCCCCCCGAGGGCCGGTCGGGGGTCTCGGCCCGCCGGGGTCTTTGGTGGCCCGCCCGGGGGTGTTGGTGGCCCGCCCGGGGTCTTTGTGACGTTGTTGCGGGGCGGTTGATCCGCGTTGTGACGAAGGTGCGGGGTTTGGCGGCGGGGAACCGCGCACCTTCGTGACAGTCGGGGTCGGGGGTGCAGCACCTTCGTCACAAAGGGGCACCTGATCAGTGCCAGCACAGGCAGAACGGGTGCCCCGCCGGGTCGGCGTAGACGCGGAAGCCCTCCCCGTCCACGGCCTTCAACAACCGCCCGCCACGCCCGATGACCTCGCGCTCGGCGGCATCAAGGTCGGCCACCCACAGGTCCACGTGCATCTGCTGCGGGCTTCCGTCGGGCCACTGCGGCGGCGTGTGATCGGGCGCGAGTTGCACGGCCAGCCGCCGGCCGTCGGGTGTCAGGATCGCGTGCCAGTCGGGCTCCTTGCGGACCTCTCCGTCGAGCAGACCCGCCCAGAAGGCGCTCTCGGTCTCGATGTCGGCGGCGTCGAAGACCGTCACCAGGTCGAGGATCCTCACTTGAAGGCCTCTGAGAGCACCCGGCCCTCGTTGTCACGCGGCGGTTCCAGGCCCAGAAGTCGCATCGCCGTGGGGGCGACGTCGACGTTCTCCGCCTGGCCGGGGTTGAGCCCGGTGTCGTCGAAGCGCGGGTCCTGTGATCCGGTCAGGGTGCCGTTCTTCATGATCCCCTTCCACCCGCCGGTGATGGTGAAGAGGTTGTCCGTGGTGTTCGGACCCCCATGGCCGCCGGCGACGGGGTTGATCGGGTCGGTGAACGCGCCGCCCACGCCCTGGGTCACGACGAGGTCGCCGGTGCGCGGCCCTGCGAGGCGCCATCCGGGGTGCACGGTATCGAGGGTGTTCGCCGCGTCGCCGTCGAGCGGATTCGGGTCGCGGTACAACGCCTCGTCGATACCCAAAGCGGGATCCGCGGACAGGGCGGCCTGCCGCATCCGCCGCAGAAGGTCGTCGCGGTCAGCGGCCGCCGGATCAGCCAGGTAGACGAAATCGGTCCCGCCGTTCTGCACGATGAGGTAACTGCTCGTCGGGATGCCTGCCGCGGTGAAGATCTCCGTGAGCGACGTCTTGCGCTCGTTGGTCGCCATCGAGTGATCGGAGACGATGAACATCACGGTGCGTGACCACAGGTCGAGCTTCTTCTGCTGGCGTACGAAGCGCTTGATCTGCTCGTCGGCGCGGACAACCGCCTTACGGTACTTCTTGCCCACGCCGTACGAGTGGCCGGTCACATCCACGGTCGGCAGGTTGACGACGGTCAGGTTGGCTTTCTTGCGCTTGCCCTTCTCAGTGGGGACGCCCTTGCGCACCGACGCGAGCACGGCGTCCATCGTGGCGTCGTCGTCGGCATAACCGAAGGAGTTGAGCGGGACCTTCTTGCAGTACGGGGCGGGTGTGCCGGTGCAGGGGGTCCAGAGGTAGTCCGCTGAGTACTTCTTCTTCGAGCGCTTGGCCGCGAAGAGGGTGGCGAGTTTGGGCTTTCCGAAGATGCCAGCAGAGGTGACCTTGTCCCGCACCTCTGCGGCCGCTGTGCTCTGGAAGATGGTCTGGGCCTTGACGCAGGCCGGTGCCAGACCAGTCGTCGAAGGGCCCTGCGTGCGCTTCTCGAGCGGGCACCCCTCGGCGCTCGACGCGCCGTTTCCGTACATCGCGAAGTCGTTGGCGGGGATGCCCGAGGTGTCCGCGTACGCGCCGGTGATCATGGCCGTGTGGTTCGGGTTGGTCTCGGCGACCATGATCGCGCGGGACTCGGCGTAGTAGGTGCCGCGTTTGTCCACCAGGCCCTTGATGAACGGCAGCCGTCCGTTCTCGTACTCGTCGCCGTCGGCGCCGTCGATCACGAACACGTAGACCAGCGGGGTCGCCCCGGAACGCACGGCGGCGCCTGCGGACAGTTCCATGGGGACGACGGCGTGCGCGGGGGTTGCCAGCAGGCTCGCTGCGGCGATCGCGGGAACAGTGGTGCGCCAGAGGGTTCTCACCCAGCGACGATAACAAGCGCGGCGACCTCGGCCGACCCTCGTTCGGGCAGGATCTGCGCCACGTCGCCCCGGCTCGCCCGACCTCCGCGCAGGTGTGAGCGGCAGGATGGTGGCATGGCTGAGGACAAAGATCTGGAAGCGAAGGAAGAAGAGGCGTCGTTGGACTCCGCGCTCGAGGCTGCGGCAGAGCACGACCTCGAGCGCGACGCCGCGCACAAGCAGGGGTTGATCAAGAAGGAGACGCGCGAGCACGGCCTCGACGAGGGCTGAACCGGGCCGCTCGGGGCCGGCCTTGCGCAGGCCCACGTGGGAGCTGTCTCCGACAGCCGTTAGAACCTTGGAGAACCGTTAGAGGGTTTGCGCCGCCGACTCGCTCACCGCTCTCCATCTGACTAGCGGCTGGGTTGTGGGGCTGGCCCCATCACGACCACCGGAACCGGACACCCACACCCCGTCGATACGATGAACCGGCACGCCCCTATGGGTGTTGGCGACAATTCCAATCCCCCCACGAATCGGGGTTGAGGGGGAACGCACCAGAACGTGAATCGGACATTTTCGGAACGTTTGGTTGCGGTGTCGCCTGCGCTGGGAGGCAAAGGGTCTGCGAGAGACTTGGTTCCGTGCGAGTTCTCAGGGGGACATTGTCGGGTGCGATGCGATGAGTGAGAGCGGTGAGTCGGAGGGAGAACGGACGCCGGACAGTGGTTCCCGGGTTGACGGGCCTGACTTCACTTGGGTCAGGTTGCTCGTCGTCGTCGTGGTGTCACCGATTGTGGTTGGTTGGCTCGGAGATCGCTTTGGGTCGTCGCCGTGGCTGCTCGTTGCGCCGGGTGTGTTCGTGTTTGCCGCCCTATTCACCATTCCCCGCCGGGCACCGCTACGCCCGGAGTACCTTGGCGCTCAACGGTGGGTGCGGTGGCTGGCAGGGATCCTCGCTTTGGCGTACCTGGTCACAGCGGTGCGGGCCGATCCTGAGCGTTGGTCGAGTTGGGTTCTTCAGGTCGCGCTTCTCTGGGGCGCCACCGTCTTAGTTTCTTGGAGGTCGTTTGGTGTTGGTACGCAACTGCACCAACCGGCGTTTGCGCTTGCAGCGATGCTGCTTGCCGTGTCCATCCTTGTGGGTGCTGTGCGGAGTGTCGCCGTAGGAGACGTCTGGGTTGGGGTGGGGGTGTTTCTGGTCGGCTGCGGAGCGACTGTTGATGCTGTCTCGGATTTCAGGAACGGCACCCTGGGGGTCTCTTCTCGGCTGCGGAACACTTCTTTGGCTGTCCAGGCGTTGGGTGCTTTCATCGCGGGAGTCGCTTGGTGGGTGAGCGGCACCAAGGTGATCGGCGGCGTTTTCGTCGGCTTGGGTGCCGCGTTGTGTTTGTTCCTGGTGGGCAGGCTCTGGGGTAAGGCAGACCGCTGGGTTTTGCCGGTACTTTTCGTCGCAATGGCTGTCGGATTAGGTTATGCAAGCGTTCGGGCTGGGTTCACTGTCCTCGGCGGTGGCGCGATTCTTGCGCTGGCTGCATCCGCCTTCCTTGTGTTGGCGTTGTCCGCGGCGAGCGGGAGCAGAACTGCGGGATGGATAGCCTTGGGGTTCTTTGAACTAGCGGCGATCGGGGCAGTTGTGGGGGTCGTGATGCGTTCCGGTATTCAAGGCGTCGTATTCATACCTCTTCCGCTGGGGGTCTTGCTGTTCGGTGTCGGCGTTTTGGGAGAGAGTCGGAGGCTTGTCGTTGGAGGCAGTGTTGTGCTCATGTTGGCCGGACTGGCGAGTTCAGTGGCTATGACGCCTCGCTACGGCTTGACGCTGTCGACGCTCTACGTGTGGCTGGTGGTGTTGGCGGTCGCTATCGCGTACGCGGAGCGTATTCCGCAGTCTGCGGTTCGACAGCGAGTGGTTCGCTGGCGGCGATGGTGGACGGCGTCCAGCGCCGACCCCGACAAGCGGACATCTACGGGCGAACCGGGTGACGGCTGACTGTCTGGCAGGCGCAGGGGTGACTGCTCCGATGCCGGGAAGTCGGGGTCCGGTCGGCTGCGACGTCGGGTGTGACTACGGAAAGCCGAACGTTGATGGCTCGGGTTCCTTCTGGGCGGGCCGTGGGGCGGCGATGATCAACCTGTATCGCGCCCGGGTGGGAAAATGGAGCCGGTCGGGGTTAGCGTGCCCGGGTCGTGGTTGTGGTGTTGGTGCACCAGCCGCATTCGGTGAGTCGTGCTCGTACCTTGGCGCCCTTGGGGATCCGGCGGACGGTGTACAACTCTCCACCGGATGCGAACTTCCCGAATTCGTTGGGGTAGAGGCGGATGACGTGCCGCCACCTGCCGTTCCGTTTCATTTCCACTTTGACGGTGCCGTCTGCGCCGAGGCGGCCTTTCGTCAAGGTGTTCGCTGTGACACGTCCACGCACCTTTCCCCAGGTTGTTTTCGACTGGCTGTGAACTTTGATCCGTGTGAATCGGGACTTGTTCTGTCGTACGGGCAGGGTCGCTGTGGTAAGTTTCGTGGTGCCGAGCGTGCGGCCGTCGGGATCGTCAACTTGCAGTGTCCCGGAGAACGTGAACGGCCCGGCGGAAGCGTCGAAGTAGTAGTCGGAGACACAGAAGTTCCCGCCGATCGTGCCGGTGTTACTTGCCCACGACGCGACGTCGGCGTAGTCGGTCTCAGGGCTGCGACTGCCTTGGCGTCTCAGTTCGACGCTGACGGCGAAATCGACGTCAGAGGCGCGTTCGTAGGTGCCGTTCCAGTTGACGCGTGCACAGCCGGGGCCGTCGAACCGAACCGCATCGTCGACGGTGTACGTGATGCTGACACCGGCACGATCGGCGGTTCCGTCCGCCGCTTGGGCTGCGGCAGTGGTTGCCAGCAGTGCCGCTCCCACCGCGAACAACCCCGCTCTTCGTAGTCTCCCCGCCATAACGACAACGTACCGTCGCTTTCTCCCGTCCGGGGGTTCAGTTGGTGGTGACGGTTATGGTGCCGCCGCCGATGATGGTGTCTGCGATCTTCCTGGCGGATTCCCTGTTGAGGGTGATGCCGTGTTTCCTGCCGATCCGGTCTACCTCCGATTGGGCTTGCTGAGCGTCGAGGGTGCGGATGTGGCTGGCCCGCTCGTTGAGTTCGGCTTCGAACGCCCTGGCTGGCTTCTCGGCGGCGTCGGTGAGGAGCCGTTCGAGGTTCTTCTGGTTGAGTCCGGTCATCTTGAATTCGAACATTGGGGTGGCCCTTCTGCCGGGTGTGCTTGCAAGGCGGTCTTGCGTTCGCAGGGTATGTGCCGGGTGCGACATTTCCTGGTGGCTTGCCCGACGCCGAACCCGCCTGGGGGGAGAGCCTGCCACCTCTTCTCTGGATAGGTCAGGGCCAGGGCGCCAACGGCGGCCTTCTAACCTTGGTCGGTGTGGCATTCGACGAGGTGGCCGGGGCTTTTCGGGTGCCTTTGGGTTGGCCCTTCTCTTTGGCTCGTTCATGGGCGCGTTTGTCCTCGATGTTGCGAATGGCCAGCCGAGAACCGACGGACAACCCGGAGGACTCGGAAGCCGCGTTGAAGGCCGCCGGAAAGAAGTACGGTTGGGCAATCCCGTTGAGCGCCAATCCAATGGATTTGTCACACTCTCAATGCACGATTGTGAGAGAAGCCCGCCGATAAGATCGGCAACAGGATGACGAAGGGGGTGATGGCGTGGCATACCGACCGCAACTCGCGTCAGCGCTGTCCGGAACGTCCGTGAATCAGTTGTCGTACTGGCGGCAGTCCAAGAACGAGAAGCCCCCCGTGCTCGTGCCGGAGGTGTCAGCCGCTCGCCCGATTCTCTACTCATTCCGCGATGTGGTTGCACTCCGCGCACTCGCGTTTCTGCGTGGTCAGCAGAGCCTCCAACGGATACGGCAAGCACTGGGGAACCTGAGGAACATGGGCGAGGTAGAGCACCTGTCGTCTTACACGCTGGTCAGTGCGGGTGACAGCATCGTGTTGCGCCGCAACGAGGACGCGGTAGACCTGGTGAGGCAGCCTGGGCAGATGGTGCTGGCTCCCCTTGTCGACATCATTGCGCCTTTCATGAATCAGGCTGGCAAGGAGGTACCCCACCTGCTCCACCCTCGCCCCAACCTTGACGTGAACATCGACATCCTGAGCGGTTATCCAGTCGTGGCCGGGACCAGGGTGCCCTATGACGATGTGGCAGCCCTCATTGCTGACGGACTGCCCGCTCAGCACGTGTCTGACTACTTCCCAGCAGTTACCACTGAGGGGGCTATTGATGCTAGTGAGTTCGCTAGGTACGTCCATTCCGTGGCATGAAGATCCTGATCGATGAACAGACACCGGTCCAGTTCACTGCATCTATCGCGGCCGGGATTGGCCCCGCACATGAGGTGGTGCACGTTCACGATCTCGGCTGGTCCGGAACAAAAGACGTCGAGTTGCTGAAACGGGCGGGATCCAAGGGCTTCGACCTGATCATCACCAATGACCGGGATCAGGTCAACGATCCGGCCGAATCTCGCGCAATTCGGCGAAGCGGCATCCATCACCTTCTCTATCCGCGGATGGGGGGCAAAGGTCTCAGCGGATTCACCTTGACGCTGGCCGCCCTGCTAGCGGCACTGCCCGCGGTGCTCGCTGCTATCACCGATTCCGACAATCAGTTGTTCATCAGAGTCAAGAAGATCTCACCTCGACCCGTGGACAGGATTCTCATCCGTGATCTTGTCCGTAATCCTTTGCCGTATGCAGGCCGTTGACGCCAACAGCGATGGGCCGCGCTTGTCGCCGCTCGACGCCTCGTTTGTCACTAGATGGACGCCGAGGTGGCCGTTAGATTGGGGCCAGCGTCGCCTCCAGCCGATAGCGTTGGCCACGATTGACAACGCGATTGGGGGATGTTGTGCCCACACTGGATGTGCTGGCCGCCACTGTGGAGCGGATGCTGTCGAGGGACGGTGCGCGTAGCGAAGCGACCTTGCAGTCTGATATCCGCCAGTTCCTCCTGTTGTCGTCGTTCGGGTTGGATGACGACGAGGTGCGCTCCGTCAACTTGGAGTCGCAGTTGGGTGACGGGACTCGACGCCGTATTGACATTGAGGCGGGCAACAGTGTCATTGAGGTGAAGAAAGATCTGCGGGTCGGGAATGTGCGTGCCGATGCGGTGTCCCAGTTGGCCGGGTATGTGCAGGAACAGTCGCATCGGTTGGCACGCAGGTACGTTGGGATTCTCACGGACGGGGTGGAGTGGTTCTTGTACCGCTTGACGCCAGACGGTTCGGAACTGTCTGAGGTTGCCAAACTCGTGCTGTCGCCGCCAGCCGCGGACGCGTCCGAACGGTTGACGGTTTGGCTGGACACGATCCTTGCAACAGCGGAGAACATCGCGCCGTTGCCTGTGGAGATAGAACGCCGTTTAGGGGTGACGTCCGCGGCGTACCAGTTGGATTCGGCAACGCTCACGGACTTGTATCGCGGCGCGCAGGGGAACGCTGAGGTCACACTGAAGCGGATGCTGTGGGCGAAACTGCTACGCACGTCGTTCGGTACGGCGTTCACGGACAGCGACGACCTGTTCATCGACCACACACTGTTGGTGTTGACAGCGGAGATCATCGCTCACGCTGTGATCGGGTTCGAACCGGCTGAAATGATCGCCGACCCTGACGGGGTGGTATCGGGCCGCCTGTTCGCTGATTCGCAGGTGCATGGTGTGGTGGAGGCGGACTTCTTCGACTGGGTGTTGGATGTGCCTGGCGGTCGGGAGTTCGTTGTCACACTGACGCAGCGGCTGGCTCGGTTCAACTGGCGGGACGTCAGCCACGACGTGCTGAAGGTGTTGTACGAGTCGGTGATCACCGCCGAGACGAGGCACAGTCTGGGCGAGTATTACACCCCGGACTGGCTCGCGAACCGGATCGTCGCCGAGACGTACACCGAGCCGTTGAATCAGCGTGTGCTGGACCCGTCGTGCGGGTCGGGCACGTTCGTGTTCCAGGCGATCCGCGCGTACCTGAACGCGGCCGACGACGCGAATGTGCCGAACGGTGACGCGTTGGCAGGGCTGACGGGGCACGTGTTCGGTGTGGACGTGCACCCTGTCGCCGTCACCCTCGCCAGGGTCACCTACTTGCTGGCGATCGGGCACGGCAGGCTTACGGCGTCTGACCGGAAGGCGTTGAGCGTTCCCGTCTATCTGGGTGAAAGGGGGTATCCAGAACCTTGATACCTATGGGGATTTCCATGGTCTGGTAGCGCTGATGGGAGGAACCATGCTTGGGGTGTTCGTTCTTGATCCCGCGGTGGGTGGGACGGGCTTGATCTTCTTGGGTTTGGGGGTATGGATCAGTTGGGCGTAGGACGTCGGTTGAGTTTGGACCGCCAGGCACATCAGCCGGTAGAACAACAACCCCCGGGCAGAAGACCTGCGACGGTTGAACCGGAAGGTGAACTCGTCAAGGTAGGACTGAAGCTTGGGTCCAGATACGGACCCGTGAAAGGTACCCAACAACCACCTCTTGAGTAGTGCAGCAACCCTGTGAACGTGTGGTAGAACACTGTGAGCCGGCAGCCCGCTTGCCGATACTGAGGTTGCCTTTACTTGATAGATCGACGATACAGCTGCCCCATATCCTTTCCAGCCATCAGTAAGTAGAACCGACCCTGGCTCAACATTGTCCTGCAGAAACTGCAGTAAGTGGGACTGTCCCGCTGAGGGGACCACTCCAAGCCTTACCCGGCCCATTCCTGAGGTGCGTGACTCCACGGCGATGACCACAACATACTTCCCGCCAGGTGTCCTGCCGGGTTTTCCAGGGGCAACCCCGCCGACGAGGGTCTCATCGACTTCCACATCACCTGACAGTTTGCTTCTGGTGGGGTCAACCATTGCGGTTCTGAACTTGGCAAGGATTGTCCAGGCTGTTTGGTATGACCTGATACCTGTGGCTCGTTGCAGTCCCTTGGCAGACATTCCGTGTTTCTGAGCAACAATCTCCCAAGCCGAGCCAAACCATACTGATAGTGGCAGCTTCGTCTGCTCAAAGATGGTTCCGGCAGTAGTAGTTGACCGATAACGGCAGTTGGTGCAGATGCCCCACTGGTTTGCCATAATCCACCATTTGCTGGCCCCACAGCGGGGGCACGCAGACCTTCCCTCGGTGAACCGCAGCCATGCAAGATACTCCAGACAAGAGTCATCGTCTGGGAAGAACTGGTGGTACTCCGAAGGGGTTCCGGGATACTTCTTCGGCATATAGACCACTGTCCCAACTACGTGCCCTCATCCTACCTACCCCACGAAAAGGTGTCAAGGTTCTGGATACCCCCTTCTGGGTGATTCAGTGCAATGGGACCAGCGCGGCGGAACTCTGACTGGGGACACGATACGCATTCCGACCAGCGGGAACGATCTGAGCGAAACACCGACAGGTCATCTGTGGGACGAGGATTTGGTGTTCCCCGAATCCATCGTGAACGACGCATCTCGGTTCGATCAGATCGTCACGGTAATGGCGGATAAGGCCAGCGGCTACCTGAGCGGGAAGGTTCCGAGCGTCAGACCGGCACTGCGACGGTTTGGGCTGACCGACGACGAGTTCGACACTCTGCAATCCACGTTCGCGGTGATGTGCCATCTGCACGCGACCGGACGGGACCACGTGTGGGGGTACTACGTGCGGAACTTGATCCGCCCGTTGTGGCTGTCCAACACGGACGCGAACAAGGTGGACGTTCTCGTGGGGAATGTGCCGTGGCTGCGGTACGCGGCGATGACCGCCTCGATGCAGGAGAGGTTCGCTGACCTGTCGCACGACCGGCAGTTGATCACTACCCGACGGGGGGTGGCTGGACGGGACCTGTCGTCGCTTTTCGTGGTGCGGTCTGTTGAGTTGTACCTGCGCCCGGAAGGCCACTTCGCGTTCGTGATGCCGCGTGCGGCGCTGACCCGCAAACCGTACGAAGGTTTTCGCGCCGGGCGGTGGTCGTCGCAGGCCGTCGGCGACCTGAATGTGACGTTCAGCGAACCGTGGGACCTCGGCGACGTCGCTCCGGACATCTTCCCTGTGCCGTCGTGCGTCGCGTTGGGTGCCAGCACGCCGGAAGGTGCACGTCACATGCCGGAGGCGACTGTTCATTGGTCAGGTCGGCTCCCGGATGTTGAGGCAGGTGACTGGGATGCAGTAAAGGGCCACCTGACTGTGGGCGTTGGCGTCGTTCGGGCGGTCACCGAAAGTGATGTGCTGCCTGAGTCGCCGTACAAGAACCGCTTCCGGCAGGGCGCGGTTCTTGCGCCGAGAGCGTTGCTGTTCGTCCAAGAACGACCGGCTGGCCCCCTCGGTGCCGGTGCAGGGAGAACCCAAATCGAGGCTTTCCGTTCCGTACAGGAGAAACCCCCGTGGAAGACTGTTGCCACACTCAGCGGCACGGTCGAGAACAGCCAACTGTTCCCGACATACCTCGGCGAAACGGTCCTGCCATACCGACTTCTCGATCCTCGTATCGCGGCGCTTCCGGTCGACGGCGCGGCGTTCCTAGACGACGCGGCCGTACAGGCAAAGGCGGGGTTCGCCGCGTGGTGGAGTGGTGCCGAGGCCCTGTGGGAGGCTCACAAGAAGCCAACCGACGACTCCCGCTTGATCGACCGGATCGACTTCCACGGGCAGTTGTCGGCGCAGTTCCCGCTCGGCGCTCACCGTATCGTCTACACGAAAGCCGGGAAGAACCTGACGGCCGCACGTATCACGAACCCGAGAGCCATCATCGACCTGAAGTTGTATTGGGCGACGGCCAGGAGCGACGCGGAGGCCCAGTACCTACTGGCGATTCTGAACAGTGAAACTCTCAGATCGCGTGTCGAACCGTACCAAGCACGAGGTCTCTTCGGGCCACGCGACTTTGACAAGTATGTGTTCCGGGTACCGATTCCCGAGTTCGACGCTGACCTGAGTGAGCACACCTTGCTCACGGCACTGGCTGGGAAGGCGGAACAAGTCGCCGCCAGCGTAGACGCGTCGGGGATGCAGTTCCAAAGGGCTCGCAAGGCGGTGCGTGACGCACTTCAGGCCGATGGGGTCGCCCACGACATAGAAGAGGCCGTTGCGAACCTGATCCCGGAAGACTGACCGAGTCAATTCGTTGGGATGTCGGAGTGCCGTAGAACACTAGGGTCGTGAACCACATCAGCGAGGGCCCCTCCGAGGCCGAATTGCAGCGTCTCGCGCAGAGCGTCTACGAAGGTGTCAGCAACGATGAGGGCTACCTGATAGAGACCAAGACAACCCTCGATTTCAGGCGAGCAGACCACAAGGCCAAGATCGCCCGGACTCTCCTGGCTTTCGCTAATCGGACAGACCAAGACCCGCGACCGTCGGTACTCCTTCTGGGGATCGACCGGGGCCGCGTCGAACGTGATCGGGCGGAGGTCGACCCATCAGTCGCGGGCAACGCACTGCGCCCCTTCCTTAGCCCGCTCGGTCTGCGTTGGCACTTCACGAACCTCACCGCGGACGGCTGTGTCGTGCATGCCATTACCGTCGATGCGCCCCAGTGGGGCGACCCGATCTTCACGTTAGGCAAGGAGTGCACTGTCAGCACCGGCAACGGATCAACGAAGACGTACGTTCGAGGAACGGTCTTCGTGAGAGACGGCAGCAACACCGTACAGGCGACGCCAGAACACATCGCGTTGTTAACCGAGCGGGCTATTGCCTCAGACCGGTACTTCAGGGATGTGGCGGTCCGCGTGGAATCCGGTTCGGTTCACACCATCGCGCCGGAGCGATACATCCCGGAACTGGTGGAGGAGGAACGCGGCAGGCTGCTGGCCTTCGTTGATGAGCCGTTCGTTCCAACGGGACCGCTTGCCAAACTGGGGAAACCCGAATGGCGAACTCCGGCGCAATACACCGTTGAGGTACAGGAGTACATCAGCGCGCTGGAACAACACCTGGCCGAATGGGCCGGGTGGCGACCCAGCCAGTTCGCCCCCATAGAACTGGCGGTGTGCAACCTTGGGGAAGATAACCGATCAGACGTCGTCCTCGAGGCGCGTTTCCCCGACGACTGCCTGGTGATCATTGACCCGGAGCGCGCCCTGACCAGACAGCGTCCTGCCCTTCCTCACGCCCCGTCTCCTTTCGGTTGGGCCGGACTGAACGCCCGGCCGTACGACGCACAAGCCGCCCTATCTCGGGTTCTCCTGACCAACGATCCGTACCGGGCGGTGCCTGAGCGTGTACTGTTTGCGGGGGCTTGGCAGTGCCTTCCGCGGCTGGTCAACCCGGGGAACACTGTTCGCTTTCCCTCGTGCAACCTGCGGCCCCGACACGCCGTGACACAAGAGGCAATCATCGTGGCAGCCCCATCAGACGCCACCCGCGTCGACGTGGAGTGGAGCCTCACCGCGACGAACTGCTCCGGGACGCCCACCGGCAGCCTGGCTCTGCCCCTGACGCCGGGGGTCACCATCGGCGACTTGCGGTCGGTCATCCACGAACGCACCTAGCGGACTCGGTGAACCCTCCCGCCACGGAGCACCCGTGCACCTGGATGACGCGCGCCGTGACGTGGCGGAAACCAGCAAGCCAGCAGGTGCGGGAGTAACTGGATTCGGGCACGTTTGAAGCGATTGAGTGCCCAGTGCACCCTTGTCGTCAGCGTGTCCGATCTTCGACGTGTTGCTGGTCGGTGACCCATTAGCGTCGGTGACGTATTAACTGGGTGGGGCGGCACACCCGGTGTCTTACGCTGCCCCCGACGAGCCGCTGCTGCCTACGAGATGAACGCCACGGTCAGCGTAAGACACCGGGTCCGCACCGTCCGACCTTCGGCGTGTCGGCACCCACGCCGATAGGCTTCCTGAAGCACGTATCTGTGCTCAGAGGCTGTACAAAAAGTACACATATTGTTAAGGTTCTGGTCGTGGGAACATTTGACACGCTGGTAGAGGTGGCCGCCGAACAGCACGGCCTCGTTGATACGGCGTCCGCCCGCACGCTAGGTATTCCACCCGTCTCCTTGACCCGTTACACAACATCCGGGCGTTTGGAACGCGTTGCCCACGGCCTTTACAGAGTGACTGCCATTCCCGATGACCGGCTCACGCCGTATATGGCTGCAGTCCTATGGGCAAGGGGTGCAGCCGCGATATCGCATGCATCCGCTCTGGAGATGCTGGAACTATGTGACGTGTTTCCACCCAAGATTCACCTGACGGTGCCACCGGCCTACCGGCCGCGGAAGGCGGGGGGCCAGCACTACCGGATTCACAGGCAAAACCTGCGCCCCACAGACCTCACGGTTTTCTCTGGGGTACCAGTCGTCACCGCATACCAAGCCATCCTGCAGTCCGCTCTCACCGGTGAAGACCCCGAACAGTTGCGTCTTGCTGTCCGAAACGCGACGAAAGAGGGGCTGCTTCTCCGTGCCGAAGCGGCTCGGCTGAAACGACGCCTCGCGTGAAACGTCAGCCGCCACCCCGGAACGTCCGATCGATAGACGACCGGCTGAGGAACAGGGCCGCGGCCGACGGTGTTGAGCAGCGACGGTTGCGACATAGGCTGGCAGTGATCATCGTTGCCGATGCCCTTCAAGCGGCTCTCAACTCGGACGAGAAACTCGTCATCAAAGGGGGGACGGCGATGATGCTCCGCTTCGGCATCCCGCACTCCCGAATGTCCAAGGATCTCGACGCAATGCTCCGCGGAGAGATCTCGTCATTCCTCGACCGGCTGCGAGAACAAGGGCGAACCGCGCGCTCGGGCTGGACGTTCACCGCTGGAAGGGAAAGCACAATCGACGTGCCTGGTTTGCTCGTCAAACCGTGGCGAGCCGAGATCAAACTGTCCTACAACGGCGGCTCGTTCTCCACCGTCAAACTGGAAATCTCACCCGAAGAAGGCGATGCCCTCGGCGGCCACGATGAGGTCACAGCAGACGACCTGAAGGAACTGGGGATCGACGAAACGACGATCAAGGCTCCCCTGATGACAGTCCCGTACCAAGTCGCCCAGAAACTGCACGCCTGCACAGAAAGGGTTCCCGGTAGGCGTAACGACAGGGCCCGCGATCTCGTCGACCTTGCCGTCCTGACGCCGCTAGCGCTGGAACAACGCCAGCAAGTCCGCGCAGCCTGTCTGCAGATCTTCGACCTGCGAGCGGCCCATACGTGGCCGCCCACGCTCGCCGCGGAAGATCACTGGTCAAACCTGTACTCAGCCGCAGCAGACGGGATGAACGGTGTAGCGCCACCCACCCTCGAAGAGGCATTAATTGAGATTCGATATCTGATCGATGAGGTGGACAAAGCGGTCTGACTGTGGGACCGCCAGGACGTTGAAGGCCATATCCGGCTCGGGAGTGACCGGCGCCCGTTAGGCCACCTCTTCGCCCAGGTGTCTTGCGCCGGGCACACCGAGGGCAGTGATCGACGGCTGGCGTGGCCGATACGAAACGTGTGCACGTCATCGACATCTTCACTCCGTTCACCGCACGACTGTGCGCCCGGCGTCGGGGACGCTGCCTAGCGATGGACGGGATTCACGTGTGTCTGCTGGCTGAGGGGCATTCCGGCCCGCATCGGTGTGCTGGGTGTGTTCAAGAGTGGGTTGGCGCCGATCAGGCCGATTCGGGTGGATCTTCGCCAGGGGGCCGGTAGGGGTCATTCGCCGCCTGCGAACTTGGGTCGTTTCCCTTGGTATTCGGTGGGGTACTGCGATGTGTTACGGCCCGCTTCGTGGAGTTCGTCGGTGGCGGGCCGGAGGGCGTCCTGGAGCACCGAATGGAGATGTTGCAGGTTGTAGACGAGTTGTTGTTCCAGCGGGGTCAGGTCACGTTCGTCCTGGTGGGCGTCGGCGAGGACGTCGGTGACGGAGTCGAGCGCGTCGGCCAGGTCAATGACGGTGCCGGTAGGCAAGACGGCGGTGCCGAGTGGCCGGGGTGTTTGTCCGCGGGCTGTGGCGCGGGCTTTGCGTCGGTTGATGCGGTCGCGGATCCGGCGTCGGTTGTCAAGACAGTCCGGGCACAGCAGGGGAACGGGGGTTTCCGGGTCGCAGATGCAACCTCCCTGCGGGGGCATAGCGGGACTTTACTCGCAGGGGAAGACGTGTGTCTTCGTTTGTCAAAGTTGGGGTTTCGGGGACGCCCAGAGCAATGGTGTGAACAGATCAGAGGCTTGTTGGCCACAGTGTGACGCCCAGGTGGTGTTCGAGGGTGGCGAGGGTTGCTGCGTCGGGGATGAGGAGACCGTTGGCGAGGTCGTTGACGGTCGACACGGTCAGGCCGGTGTTCCGGGCCAACGCGCGTTGGGAAAGTCCCTGCTCGGCAAGCGCTGCGAGGAGTGTGGCAGCGATGTGGGCGACCACGGTGACGTATGGGGGTGCGTCAGCCCGGAACGGTCCGGCAGGCCAGACGCCGCGGGCGGTCAGGTAGTCCGCTGGTGGCTTGCGGGGCCTACGTGCCATACGGCGAATTGTGGCACTTTTCCTTCACTTCTGTCGGAACGTAGTGTTATAACGGACGTCCGGGAAAACGGACGGGGCGTGTTGTGGCTGGGCGACGGGGCAGGTATCGGCTGCACCCGACGTCCGTCCCCGAACCAGGTGCGGGTGACCTGGTGAGCGGGTTCCGGAACCGGCCGACCCGTAACGGCAGGGTGCAACGTCCGGAGGGGCCGTTTGTGTTGCGTGCCGGTTTGCCGATGCCCGGCGCGATGCCGGTCGCCGATGCCGCCGAGTTGGTGGTGGCCGAGTGGTTGCGGCAGGCCGCGGACGGTCAGATCAGTGAGGGGACCGTCGGTACGCACACGGCTCATCTGCGTCGGCTGGTCAAGTTCGCGGCGGCCCGGGAGGCCGGTCTGGTATGCGACCTGTCCACGAATCTGTTGTCGGAGTGGACGAACGCGGCGAACGCGTATTCGGGTGAGCCGGTGCCGGACACGACCAGGTACGCCCGTAAGGCGGTCGCGTCGGCGTTCTTTCACACGTGTTTCCGGCTGGGTATAACCGATGTGAACCCGGCGCAGGCGCTCCCTGCTCGTAAGTCACGGGACCGGTACGTACGTCCGTTCACCCCGGAACACATTGACCGGCTGAAAGACCAGGCAGCGTCTGCGCACAAGGAGACGAAAGGTCCGGCGGCGCTCGCCCTCGTGCTGCTCGGCTGTTCGTCCGGTGAGGTTGGTGCCATCACGTGCCGCGATGTGGACCTGACGGGGATGCTGGTGAACGCGCACGGCGGAGGCGACAGGTACGCCCAACGGTGGCTGCCCATCGACGACCCGTGGTGCTTCGACCAGTTGGCCGCCCGACTCCGCGCCCTGGCCGACAAGTATCCGGACGACTGGCAAGACCGGTGTCTCGGGTACGACCCGCAGCCCGGCAAAGACGACAACCCGCGTCGCCGTGCCGCTGCTACATCAATGACGGTAGGCAAGATCATTGAACGGGCCGGACTGAAAGTGAACAGTGTCACCCGCGTCGCCAGCATCACCGAGTTTGTCGCCCGGCGGGTGTTCCTGAAAACCGGCAAGGTGGAGGCCGTCGCCGCTCGCCTCGGCCTACGCAAGTTGGACGACGCCGCACACCTGTGCGGCTACGACTGGCAAACCGAATTCCGCCAGCCCGGACCCGCTGAGGGCGGTGTGTCCCAGTGACTGCCGTGCTAGCAGCGTCCAGCACCCTCAAGCAGCGCGGCAACGCGATGGTGTTGTCCGACGGTGTGAACCCGGACGTGACCGTGCGGATCGGAGGAGGACGATCGTCGCTTCCGACCCGGCGACCGGACGGCACTGTCGGGGTGCGTCGCCCCCGCAACGACGAGGAACGCAACATGGTGTCCGACAACCAGACCGTTCGGGCCGTCCTCGCTGACCCTGGATTCTGGGCCGCTGCCGACCACCTCCCCGGCAACGCTCCGGATCCCCGCCACGGGCCAGGACGCCCCGCAGAGCAGCCGAGTTGGGCGCTATACCTCGTCGCCTGCGTCGCAGGGTTCCTCGGTTCGCAGCGAGCCGCCGTAGCCTACTTCGCCGACCCCGTCATGTGGGACATCATGCGCGTGTGGGCGCAACCGCACACCCCCGCCAGTTGGCTGGCGCTGCCTGCCAAGGCCCCGACCCGGGCGATGCTGCGCACATTCCTGAACAAGTGGGACAGCCCTGAATGGGCCGACGTGCGCAAACGGGTAGAGAAAGCCCAGATGGGCGCGGCGATGAGTGACGCGAAACGCCTGGGTCACTTCACTGCGGACTGCCCGTTGTCGTACAACAAGGTGGATTTCCGGCAGTGGGTCACGACCGACGGGACCGTCCTCAAAGCCCCTAGCGACCACACCCCGGATGAGGACTCCTCGCATCGCACAGACGACGCGTCCGGGCTGCACTCCAAAGGGGGCAGCACCGCCCACGGTTCCAAGTTCGTCCTCATTGAGACAATCTCCGATGAGTACCGTGGCCGGTTCATCCTTGCGGCCGCGCATGTCAATCCAAAACCCGGCAACCAACAAGGCGATGAGGCAGCACCGACCGTCACCGCTCTGCTCAACCTCAAAGCAGTCGCTTCCGGCATGTGGGGAGTCATCAGCGACACGGTGCTGCGCGGCAACCACATCAAGACCCTCGCCCGCAACGGGATGCTCACCATCAACATCCCGCCCGCGCAATCCAATCCCGACCACAAAACCGAGGGCCGAAACGGCAAGAACCGCGTGGAACGCAAACAGTTCTTACGCGCCCACCGCCACGAACTGCCGAACGGGCACGTGTGCGAACACCGGCTCCACACCGTAGGGTCCGTGCCCCACCAGGAACGCTACGGCGACGAGGGCAACTTGGTTCTTGTTCCGCTGCCGAACGCGATCACGGGCTATGACAGGCCCAACGCAGATGGCAGCACACGCTGGTACGTGGAATACCCCGTCGAGTGTCCGCACGGACCACTAC
>CALFYG010000073.1 GCA_937952095.1 uncultured Micrococcales bacterium
GAGCCCTGCCCCGTCTTCTTCGGTGGCACCGGCGGCCAGCCCGTCAAGGTGCACTGGGGCTACCCCGATCCGTCGAACGCCGAGGGCGGCGACGAAGGCAAGCGCCGCACGTTCGAGCTGACTCGCCAGGCGATCGGCTTCCGCATGCTGCAGTTGCTGGCGCTGCCGCAGGAGACGATGGATCGCGCAGCGCTGCAGGCGGCGTTGATCGAGATCGGACGGAGCTGACATGAACACCACCACCTTGCCCGCCCGGCCCACGGCCCCGGCGCCCATGAGCGTCTTCGAGCGCTACCTCACCGTCTGGGTGTTCCTGTGCATCGTGGTGGGCATTGGGCTGGGGCAGTTGTGGCCCGGCGCGTTCCAGGCCATCGGGCGCATGGAAGTCGCCCAGGTCAACCTGCCCGTGGGCGTGCTGATCTGGGTGATGGTCATCCCCATGCTGATGAAGGTGGACTTTGCCGCGCTGGGCGAAGTGCGCCAGCACATGCGCGGCATTGGCGTCACGCTGGTGGTGAACTGGCTGGTCAAGCCGTTTTCGATGGCGTTTCTGGGCTGGCTGTTCATTCGCCAGTGGTTCGCCCCACCCTCCAATAACTGTCACCGGACCCGTCAACCGGCGATTACCCGACCGCAAGATGAGACCCGGGATATCGCCGGGTGGGCCGCCTATCTGGATGGTCCTATCCTCGCGATCAAACCAGTCCGGGTACGCTTCGTCGTCGTATTGCCCTGGGGGCCACCCGCTGTTGTGAATGGCTCCCTCGATTTGAGCTAAATCCCCTTGAAGCCTCGACAGATCCATGGATACCCCAGTCCCAACTGAGCCACTCGGTTACCATCCTCAGTCTCCCAGATCAGCACGGTCAGTGTCTGATCCGGCGGGCACGCCAATTGTAGATGGCCCGCCGCAGACCCCGGATCGCCGCCGACAACGGCAGATCCGGCGGATAATCGGCCCGAAATTGGTCGTATTCGAACCGGCGGGCACGCCGATAAGACGAAACGTGATGGGGTCCGGACATGAAAATGATCCCCCGGTTCCGAGGTTCGTCCTCGGACCCGGAGGGTCAAATAGTGGCGGGGGCGGGATTTGAACCCGCGACCTCTGGGTTATGAGCCCAGCGAGCTACCGAACTGCTCCACCCCGCGTCGGTGTTTCAACTATACGTCATGCTCCGCCCGGCCAGAACCCCCACCCAACCGAGCCAGGAACTCACGCCCCTGCGGCCAGTCCCCGAGCCCAGAATCCGCGTTGATGTGGCCGAGCGCGCCGGCCACCACGAAATCGGCGCCAAGGTCGGCCGCGAACCCCCGCGCGTACGCCTCCGACGCGTAGTGGTCATTCAGACTCCCCACCACCAACGTCGGGAAGGGCAGCGGCTCGCGCGGGAACTCCGCGAACTCCGCGGCCGCCTCGGGAAACGCTTCCGCCTCCGGATCCACCGGCGCCACCAGCATCGCCCCAGCCACCGGTAACGACGACTCCGCCGCCCACACCGGCACGAGCAGACAGGCCAGGCTGTGCGCCACCAGCACCGGCGGCTCAGGGGCAGCAACCACAGCGGCCTCCAGCGCGGCGACCCAATCCTCCCGGCGGGGCGCGTCCCACTCCGACGGCGCGAACCGCACGAAGGCCGGGTCCTGCTCCCACAAGGTCTGCCAGTGCGTCGGCCCGGAGTTGTAGATGCCGGGCAGGTTGATGAAGCGGGTCACAAAGACCATTCAACCGAAGCCCCGGCTAAAGACAGCTACCTGGGCAACCGAGATCAACTTCAGGGAGGGCAGTCGCATGCGCACATCGGTGGGAAGTCTGGCAGTGGCCGCGGCGATGGTCATGGGGGGTCTCGCGGGTTCCCCAGCGGTGGCGATGGACAGTCCGGCGGCCGTGGCGGAGAAGAAGCCTGCGCCGGCCAAGAAGGGACACCTGGCCAAGAAGCTCAACGGCCCCGGATGGACAGAGCTCGTGAGTGGCCCGATGTACACCAAGAGCGGTAAGCGCATGAAGGTCAAGGTCAAGGTGCGTGCTGGTAAGGGAGCGGCGGGGCGTACCCAGACCGTCCTCGACCGTCGAAGCGGCGGCCGGGTCTACCTGTGGATGTCCGGCACCGGCACCGTGCGCGTCCGGGTCACACTCACGGCCGGCGGTAAGAATCGCGAGGTCAGAATGTACCGCTACCCGCGGGGCATCGGTGGTGAGGTGCTCAGCGGCGGCTTCACGGACTTCCTTGGCTGGGTCTTGAAGGGTGTCGCCGAGGAGATCGGCGAGCAGGCCGCAGGATGGGCGATCGGCGGGTTGTTCGGCACCGGCGGCGACACGAAGCAGCTGGAGCAGATCAGCGCTCAACTCGACCAGATCCAGCAGTCGCTGAAGGGGATCCAGAATCAGCTCGACGCCATCAGCAGGCAGTCGGATTTCCTCGCGTGCCAACTCCAGAGTGAGAGCATGGACACCGCGCTGAGCACGATTCTCACCGCGCAGCAGCAGTACGACCTGATCATGAAGACCCCGGAGACCGACCCGGTCACGCTGAAGAACTGGGCCGACTCGGTTGTGGCCGGCGGCACGGGCGGTGGGCAAACGGTGCAGTGGGCCCTCAACCAGATCCACCTGAACCTCGTCGACAAGGGCGGCAACCTCGGAGCGATCTCCCAGTGCGCGAAGGCCAAGCTCGCGGACTGGACCACGCCGCTGGCCGAGAGGCAGTACTACAACGCCTTGTACACCTACGTGCAGTACTACCAGTACTGGCAGGTGCGCGGTCTGAACCTCGTGCTGGAAGCAACGCACCTGCTCGCCGCCCAGAACGCCAAGGCTGCCGGCGTGCTGCCCGCGAACGCCAAGGACGTCGGCTCGATCTGTGACGCGGACACGCCGAAGAAGGGCGCCAACGAGACGGTCAAGTTCCGCTGCAACCAAGCGCTGCAACTGGCGAACACCGTGTACGGCAACCTCATGTACCAGGGCGCGGCGCAGGCCGGCGCCGGGTACGTCAACAACCCGGCCGAGGGCGGTGACAACTACGCGATCCAGAAAGGGACGTCGCTGCTGTGGGCGCTGGACCTGTCTCGCAGTGCCGGCAGTGAGCGTGGCAAGACCGGTCGGTTGAAGAACCGCAAGCTTGTCAGGTACCCGGGTTTCGCGCCGGCGACTTCCAAGCAGTGGCAGACGATGTTCGCCGCCGCAGGCGGTGCGGGTAAGACGCTCGGCGAACGCATGGATCTGGCCGGATTCGCCGACAACGCAGCCAAGCGCGGGATCGTCTACACCGGCGAGACGACGCCGGGCACGGCACCCGAAATGATGTGGCCCGCAGGCTGGTACCACGGCACCGCCACGAAACTGGCGAATAACGTCGCGGGGATGTGCCTGTTCGACACCAGGGACACCGAAGGCCCGTACTGCCAGAACACGGGAATCAACTTCCGCGACCTCGGCAACGCGTTCGGCTCGAAGCCCAAGAAGTACTGGTACACCACGGCCGACAAGGCTGCGCAACTGTCCGACCCGGACTTCTACACGATGCGCCTGGACGGGAGCTGGTACAACGACGAGCAGCTCATGAAGCCCTGGTACGAGGCTCCAGCGCTGACCACCGCGCCGCACTGGATGATCGTCAACGGTGACAAGAGCGGGGTGTGGGACCAGCCACGGTGGCCGGTCATGGACACCGCCTCGCTGCCCTGCTCCACGGTGAAGATCTACAACGGCGAGAGCGAGGGCCTGCAACCTGTCGCCCTGCGCCGCACGAACGGTGGCGGCGCTGTGAGCATGTGCGGGGACGACATGGTGGCCTGGCTGTCCACGTGGCTGCCGCCGGCTCCGCCGCTGTGGCCACCTGCGGGGTAGCCGCCTGGTGACGTTGCTCACGCGGCCGTTGTGACACGCCTGTCGCGGCATACCCTGGAATCAGAAGAGGGGAGCCACCAATGGCTATCAAGCAGGAGCACATCAAGGGCCGCGCGAAGATCGCCGCGGGCGCGGTGACCGGCAACAAGGAACTCGAGAACGAGGGCCGTCTCGACCGCATCGCGGGCGATGCGAAGGTCCAGCTCGACAAGGCGGCGGGCAAGGCGAAGGAGCTGCTCGGCACGGGCACCTCACAGGCGACGAACTGGGTCGACCAGGCGAAGTCCGGCGTCGAAGGCCTCATCGACAAGATCAAGAGGTAGCCGAACCTAGGATCGAGGCGTGGAACTGACCGCGCCCGGGCCCAGCGGGCTCGACATGCTGCGCGGGGCGCCGTCGATGATCCGCGACCCGCTCGGGTTCCTGGGCCAGCAGTGGCGCAGGCACGGCGACGTGGCGCAGTTCCCGATCCCGAACCCGCCGACGTACCTGGTCAACCACCCCGACGCGGTGGACCGGGTGCTGCGCGGCAACCACAAGAACTACGGCAAGGACACGCTGCAGTACCGGCGGCTGTCACTGCTGACGGGATTCGGGCTGCTCACGGCAGACACCGATCTGTGGCGCACCCAGCGGCCGGTGGTCCAGCCGGCGTTCGGGGCTGATCTCGCGCCGGCGGTGGAGAAGGCCACCCATGCGGCCTGCGCGCGGATCGACTGGGCCGACGGCGTGCGAGACGTGGACGCGGACATCTTGCGGATCACGCTGGAGGTCGTGGGGGAGGTGCTCTTCGGCGCCGACCTGACCGGCGACGCCGCAGACCTCGCCGAGGCCACGCTGTCCGGCCTCGAAGTCGTCGTGAAGAAGTCGAGTCCGCTGAGCGCGCCGCTGTGGATGCCGACGCCGAACAATCGGCAGCTCGCGGCGGCGAAGGCTCGCTTGGACCGCGCCGTGCGAGAGCTCACCGCGACTCCAGCCCCGGAGGGCACTCTGCTGCGGCTACTGCAGGAAGGCGCGGACCCCCAGACCGTGCGCGACCAGGTCGTCACCTTCCTGGTGGCAGGACATGAGACCGTGGCGAGCGGCCTGGCGTGGAGTCTCTACCTGCTGGCCCAACATCCAACAGATGCCAGCAGCGCCGACGTCTTCGACGAGGCGCTGCGACTGTATCCACCGGCGTGGTTGATCACCCGGCAGGCGCTGGGCCCGGATGACGTCGCGGGCGTCGAGATTCCCACAAACGCACTGATCATCATGTCCCCCTATTGGCTGCACAGGCACCCGGCCGCGTGGGACGTCCCCGACGAGTTCCGGCCAGGGCGGCCGATACCAAGAACTGGCTACGTCCCGTTCGGCGCAGGGCCACGGCTGTGCATCGGACGGGGGATGTCACTGGTGGAGGCGCCGATCATCCTCGACCACCTGCGGGAGCGCTACAGGTTCGGCATCGTGCGGGAAGTGCGGATGAAGCCCGAGGTCACGATCCGCCCGGTGGGTGGGATGCCGCTGCGGGTCAGTCGCCTTTGACGACGACGCGGTCGCGACCGGACTGCTTCGCCTCGTACAGGGCAGCGTCCGCACGGGCGAGCAGGGCCGTGGCACCTTCGTCGGGTCCGGCGAGGACCGCCCCGATGCTCGCAGTCACCTGAACCGGCTCATCGTTCACCACGATCGCCCGGGACAGTTCGGTGCGGATCTTCTCCGCCAGATGTGCGACCTGCTCGTCGTTGTGCACGCCCACCAGAACCACGACGAACTCGTCGCCGCCGACCCGTGCGATGGGGTCGTCCCTGCGGACAGCGGCGCGAAGCCGTTCGCCCACAGTGACCAGGACCTGGTCACCGGTCGCGTGGCCGAAGCGGTCGTTCACCGGTTTCAGGCCGTCGAGGTCGAGTGCCAGGATCGCGATGCGCGTGCCGGTGCGAGGGATCCGCCCCAGAACCTTGCCCAACTGCTCTGACAGTCCGCGCCGGTTCCCGAGCATCGTGAGGGGGTCATGGGTGGCGGCGTGGTGGAGGGCGGCTTGGGCCTCGCGGGCCTGGGTGACGTCGATGAACTGCGCGACGAAGGAGATGACAGAGCCCTGCTGGGAGCGCAGGGCGGCCAGGGACATCTCGGCGCGGACCATGGACCCGTCGATCTGCACCAAGCGGATCTCTTCGATGCCGGACGCGAGTTCGCTGTCGATCAGTCGCTTCTTCAATGCCTCGACCACCGGCCAGTCGTCGACATGGACGATGTCTCGAAGCCCGTGTCGCTGCAACCACCCGATCGACTGCCCGACCATTGCCGCCAGGGAGTTGTTGACCTGCGCGAACGCGCCATCGTGTTCCACCACAGCCATCCCGCTGGGGGCGGAGGCCATCGCCAGTCGGAACTGTTCCTCGCTGCGCGCCAGCGCTTCCACCGCTCGGACCTCGCCGTCGATGTTGCGCATCCCGACGATGATGCTGGCCAGTTCACCCTCGGAGTCGCTGATCAGGGTTGCCATCGCGGAGAACCAGCGGTACTCGCCATCCGCGCAGCGCGCCCGAATGGTCAGGCGGCCGGGAGTGTTGGGGGTCAGTGAGTGCGCGAAGTCGTGCACCGCCTTCAGGTCGGCGGGGTGTGCCCATGTCTTCGGGTCGCGCCCGATGAGGTCTCGCGGCAGGTATCCCAAGACGCTCACGCTGCTGGACGAGGCCCACGTGATCTTGTCGTTCTCGTCGAGCCGCATGACCACGTCGGCAGCATGCTCGGCGATCTGCCGGAACTCCGCCTCGCGTTGGGCCAGCAGTCGGCGGGTGGCGACCTCGTCCGAGAGGTCACGCAAGGTGGCGACTCGTCCGGTCACCTCACCACCGTCGCCAAGGATCGGGTTGGCTGACAGCGCGAACCACTTGTAGCCGCCGTCGGCCATGCGGATCCGCAGTTCCGCCTCCTGCGATTCGGCCTTGTCCAATGCGGCGTGGACCTGGCCGGCGGCCTCCAGATCGTTCGGGTGGACGAACTCCAGCAGGGTCCGTCCGATGAGGTCGTCAGCCTCCCACCCGGTCACCGGAGTCAATGACTTCGAGGTCCAGATGATGATGCTCGCGCTGTCGCCGCGGATGACCACCTCGGACAGTGCTTCGGTGAGCGCCCGGTAGTGCTGCTCGGAGGTCTTGACCTGCTCCTGCAGGTGGGCCGACTCCGTCATGTCGATGATCTGCACGAGCAGACTGTCGATCACGCCCGCGTCAGTGCGGGTGGCGCTCACCGTGAGATCCCCGACGACGCGGGTACCGTCGGGCAGGAAGTAGTGGCGGACCGCACGCATCGACTCGACCTGCCCGGTAAGCAGTTCGTCCAGGGTTTCCAGGTCGCCGGGAACCTCTGACGGGTCGGCGAGCTCCTGCCAGGTGACGGTGGCGAGTTCCTCTGCTGGTCGGCCGAGGAAGGTGCACAGCGCCTGGTTCGGATCGGTGATCCGACCCTCGGGCGTGATCAGGCACATCCCCACGGCTGAGTCGCGCATGGCCGCCCGGAACCGCTGTTCGCTCGCGGCCAGTGCCGCCTGTGCCTCGTGCCGGGCATGGATGTCGCGAAGGATCCCGACGCCGGCGATCGCACCGGAGGCGTCGTGGGTGACGCCAGCGCTGGCTTCGAGCCACCGGTAACCGCCGTCCTTCGTCTGCATGCGCAGCTCTACCGTGGCCAGATTCCCGGCGGCGGCCTCGTCGCGTGCGGCCTGGGCGGCTATTGCGTCGTCGGGGTGCACGAACTCGAGTCGGTACTTGCCGATCAGTTCCTCGGGCTGCCAGCCGGTCAGGCGGGTGACGTTCGGTGTGATCCAGGCAAGGCACCCGTTGGCGTCGAACTGGTAGAGCACGTCGTTGCTGTTCTCCACCAGGAGGTTGAACCGCTCCAGTGACTGCCGCAGTTCCTGCTCCACGATGACCTGTTCGTGGACGTCGTGGAGCGAACTTATCGCGTACTCGAGGTCCCCGGCCTCCGACCAGACGAGCACGATGGTCGCGTCCATCCAGATGAATGAACCGTCGGGGCGCAGCACCCGGGCGCGGTTGCGCAGGCTGGTGGCTTTGTCGGCGAGGGCCTCCCGGTAGAGCGCCATGGCTTCGGGGACGTCATCCGGATGGACGATGAACTCCGAGGACCCCACCAGGTCCTCCGGACGATGGCCGAGGACCTTGCTGATGGACGGCGAGGCCCACAGGATCACCGACTCCGGGTCGTAGATGAGAACCACGTCGGAGGTGTTGTGCGCCAGGATTCGGTAGAGCTGCTCTACCTCTCCGCGGTCGGCGAGTTCCCGCATGGCGGCGACCATGTATTCGACGTGGCCGTCCTTGTCGTACGACGCGCGCGCGGACACCTCCACGCGCGTCACCTGCCCGTCTGCCTTCACCGCTCGGAACGTGTTCGAGTCATGCTCGCGGCGTTGGACGACCATGGCCCTGGCGGCGTTCTGAAGTGCGTCCCGGTCGTCGGGATGGGACAACTCGAACGGTGTGCCGACAACCTCCGAGGGCTTGTACCCGAAGACGTATTCCAGTGAAGGGGAGGCCCACTCCAGGACACCCTCGGCGTTGTAGCGCAGAACCACGTCCGGAATGCTGCGGAGGATGGCTTCCTGCATCTCCAGCATCCCAGGGGACTGGC
>CALFYG010000074.1 GCA_937952095.1 uncultured Micrococcales bacterium
GCCCGTGAGTATCTTGGCCTGCCGATCAAGTGGCTGGCCGAGAACCTGGGCGTGACAGTGCGCTCCGTTCACCGCTGGGAGGCCGGGATCAACCCGGTGCCCGATTGGGCGGCCCAGCGGATGGCGGCGTACCTGGAGAACACGCAGCGCGTCGTCGGTGATGTCACCGTGGCGGTACTGAAGGATCCGGCGGTCAGCCATCTGGTGTACCGCGAGGATCAGGGCACCGAGATGCCCGCCTCGTGGCACCGCATGGTGGCGGCGCGGGCAGCTGAGCGCACCGGGCGCCGCATCGTGTGGGCCGGGCAGGCGCAGCAGTGATCGCCTGGCGCCCGATCCCAGGCTTCCCTGGCTACACCGTCAGCGATGACGGTCAGGTCGTGACTACTCCACCGCCTAAAGGCGGCGGCTTCTCGCTAAGCCGCAGCTTCACGAAGGCTCAGTCCGAGCCTGAGGATGTTCCGCGCTGCGTTGGTGTCGGCGTGCGCGGAGTGTCCGCACCGTTGACACAGGAACGCTTCACCGCAGCGGTTCTCGGCACCGACGTGCCCACAGGCATGACAGGTGCGAGAGGTGTTGCGGGGGTTGACCTCGACGACTTCGACAACAGCTTCTTCCGCTTTCTGTCTGATCAGTTCGAGCAACACCCCCCAACCCGCGTCGAGGATGCTCCGGTTGAGACCGGACTTCTGAGCGACGTTCGCGCCGGGCTCTTCCACGGTTCCCGACGCCGAACGGGTCATATTCCTGACCTTGAGATCCTCGACCACGATCAGGTTATAGGCATCGACGTAGGACCGCGCGACTTTGTGCAAGTGGTCCTTCCGTACGTTCTTGACCTTGCGGTGCAGGGACGCCACACGGGCAACGGCCTTGCGGCGTCTGTTCGATCCGCGCTTCTTGCGGGCCAGGTCGCGCTGAGCGTCAGAGAGCCTGTCCTGTGCGGTTCGCAGCGGCCGGACGTTGTCCACGAACCTGCCGTCGCTGTCGGCGATCAGGTGAGTGAGCCCACGATCCAGCCCGACAGCAGCGCCGGTGAACGGTTTGGGCTGTACGGGGACGCCGACACAGATCACGTTGACGTACCAGTGTCGCCCCGTCCTGGTGACCGAGAACTGCTTGACGGTGCCGCGCACCGGTCGGTGAAGTTTCACCTTGACGTGTCCGACACCCTGCATCCGAACAGTGTTGTCGAGCCACTTGCCACCGTCGCCGTCGATAAAGGTCACGGTGTCGAACCTGCGGGAGGACCGGAAGCGCGGATAGCCGGGCTTCTCGCCCTTCTTGGTCCGAGAGAAGAACGCGGCGAACGCCTTGTCCAGCCGCCGCAGTGTCTGCTGTTGGCTGGAAAACGACCAGCGCCCGTACTGCTCATCGGCCCGGATGTCTTTGAGTTGGCCGGACTGTTCGCCGTAGCGTACCGAGTGCTTGCGCTGGGCGTATGCGTCACGTCGTTCCTGAAGCGCGGCGTTGTAGATGTCGCAGTGGTCGCGGAGCATCTGCCCGAGAGCCGTGTCCTGACGGCTGGTCGGGTACAGGCGGTAACGGAAGACGCGGTTCACTCAGTTGCCCTTGCGCCAGGGACGCTCGTACTGGGTGTCGATGTACCGCTGCACGGTGTCAGCACTGACCGCCCCGACAGAAGCGACGAAGTAGGAACGCGACCACAGAGTCGGAAGTCTGGAACGCAGCGACGGAAACTCCTGCCGCAGAGTGCGCGAGGTGAACCCCTTGAACTGGTTGGCGACGAACGACGGCGAATCTTTCGGCCTGGTCTTCACGAACAGGTGAACGTGGTCGGGCATCACCTCCAGGGCGATGATCCTCCAATCGTGCTCATCAGCTTTGAGTCGGATCAGTTCATTGCATCGTGCCGCGATGTCACCGACCAGAACCTGACGACGGTACTTGGGACACCACACGATGTGATACCCGATGTCCCAGACGCCGCCAGGTCCGGTAGTAACTGCACGCTTCACAACTACGAGTATACATACACGAGGGGCCTAATGCCCGAGAGTGCTGTCCCGATTCCCCCGTCGCCTGAAGGCGACAGTCCCCTCGGGACTTTCTGATGGGGAAGCGAGGGCGGCTGCTGAGTCCCTGTGTGGCACACAGTGGTCACCTGCGGGTGAACCTGTACACCAAAGGGAGGTCACAGGCGATGTTCGTCCACCGGTTGGTTCTGCTCGCATTCAAGGGGCCACGCCCCGACGGGCAGTACTGCCGACATCTCAACGGGGTGCCGACAGACAACCGGCTGGCGAATCTCGCATGGGGAACCAAGTCCGAGAACACCTTTGACAAGGTGGGTCACGGCACGCATCCCCACGCGAGTAAGACCACGTTGTCACTCATCGAGATCCGGGGGATGGCCCTCGTCGCACGCCAACTGGACGGCGTCGTGTTCGAAGGCGCCCTCGCTGATGCGAATCTGGTGCTGCGCCAAGGCAACTTGGCCGAGCAGCCAATCACGTTCCGCGAGAAGCCATTTGTACACGTCCTCCGACTCGAAGCATTCGGGCGGGCGAGTGCAGCTTTCGATGGAGCATTCACCCAGTGGCTCGGTGCGTTTCCTCATGGTGCGGATTCAGAACCTTCTGTGCTGGCGGGTCGACCAGGTATTGGATCGCCCTGGCGAGCGCATGAATGTCATAGCGCCCCACCACAATAACATTGCAAGTGGAACACAAGCACCCGCGAATGCAGTTGCGGCATCCCACATCCGGCGGATGATCGCAGCCGGGGCGCCCATGCTCGTGGTCGACTGCCAGGCGCCGGGTAGCGCCGGTCGCACGCTGACAGATGGCGCACTTGCCGCCCTGCGCCTCATACAAGGCCCAGTAGTCCTCGGTGCTAATGCCGTACACCTTCTCGGTTCGCAGGGCGTGGGAGCGCGCTGAGCGCCGTTTACGCCGCGCCCGGTAATGCGTTGTGCAGAGCGGAGATCGGGGTCCGCCGTACGGGGTGGGGCGGGTGGCGGCGACGCCCTCGGTCACGCAGTCGACGCACTTCATCCGTTGATCCTCAGCGTCTTGCGGCACCGCTCGCAGATCCACTTGGCGTGGGCCTCAACCCATTTCGTCGTCTCGAACGGCAATTGCCGTGTGCCGTAACAGATCTGGCAGGTGTGTTCCATCAGAGCATCCGTTCAGTCAGGTGGTTGTGGTACACGAGGAACGTGCCCTTGCCATCGGTGAGTGTGTCTGGGGCGCAGGGGCATTCGATGCCGGGCCAGTGGCCGGTGCCGTCCTCGTCGGCGGGCATCATGTCGACCACGTCGAGGTGAATCAAAACGGCACCTCGCTTCCCCGGTACACCGGCCACAGATCCCTCAGATCGTAATGCGTTGCGGCGTAGATCAATCCGCAATCGTGCTCGGCGTGGATGTAGCCGTACCGGGGCGGGGTGTCGTTGGTGATGTGCGGCGCCCGCCGCCGGTACAGGTCGTCGCCTCGGCTGTTGACGAAGTAGGTGCGCAAACCACGAAGCAGCGCAACGAGTTCCGCCGTCGCGGTGATGCGGGCCTGGTCGACGCGCACCGGCTCGCCCTTGAGGTGCCCGGCGTAGATGGGGCGTCGGCATCGGCGGCAGGTCGTGGGGCGCAGCCGGGTGAGCGGTCCCTGGTATACCAACCGTTCAGTGGGTGAACGCTTGCGCCGCTTCGTCTTTGGTGCGGTCATGCGCGGATCCCTTCGAATCATGGTGTGAGACAAGATGTTTGCTGAGACGTGAAAAGTGGTGCAGTGCATATACTTTCGGGGCCAGTTC
>CALFYG010000075.1 GCA_937952095.1 uncultured Micrococcales bacterium
GTGCCGTACTTGATCGTCAGCCAGGGTTGGCCGGCGTCATCGGGGATCTGCAGGGCGGGCTCATCGTCGAACAATCGGCGCAAACCCGCCACCACGTCTGCTGCGCGCACCCCTGAAGGGTAGTTCAGTCCTCCCGCGCCCGCCGTACGCGTCGCGTGCCATCCTGGCTGCATGGACCCCGTAGATGCTGAGCGCGACATCGCCGACGTCCCCGCAGTGGAGGTGGTCTCCACCGTGGCCGTGCACCTCATGACGGCAGCCGCCGTGAAATGCGGGCTCGGCGAGGACCCCGAGGAGATCGACCTCGACGAGGCCCGCACCCTCATCGAGTCGCTGGCGGGCCTGATCGTCGCGGCGAGCCCTTACATCGGCACCTTCCACGCGCGACCGTTGCGCGACGGGCTGAAGTCACTGCAACTGGCCTTCCGCGAGGCGTCGATCGTGCCGGATCCGCCCGGCCAGGGCCCGGGCGAGAAGCTCACCGGTCCCGTAGTCGCAACTCCATCCGGCTGACCCGGGCCTGAACCTGCGGGGTCGCGCTCAACGCCTCAGCAAGAGCTGCCACAGAAGCCTGGTCCGCCACGTCGAGTTCGAGGGCGACACCGTCCACGGTCGACGGGTCCACCACGAACCGACCGGTCAACCCACTGCCGGCAAGGGCACTGTCCAACGCCTCGACCACCTCCGGCTCGTCGAGGGGGTGCCGCCAGGGCCCGCCCGAAGCCAACGCCCACAACCCCGTGCCGGCCAAGGCGTACCTCGTCGGACCGGCGATGTCGATCAGCAACGCATCACAGCCTTCCTGCAGAGCGGCCCGTGCCGCCTCCACGCCGGCCACCGGAATGGGTCGGGCATCCGCGCGCCACATGGCCACCGAGTCGACCCCTGTGAAGGTCATCAGCGCTTTGTGGCCCTGTGCGTCTGTGATCGTCACCGTCGCCATGTGGCTGTGCTTGTCCCCGCCCTCGGGATCCTTCTCATCGAGGTTGGCGAGCACCGGGATGAGCAACCGGCCCTGGGCGAGACGGTCGACGAGTTCGCGTTGGGCGGCATAGGTCTCCGGATCTCCGATGAGTTCCCGCACACGGGGATCGGCCTGCCCCGTGTCGCCCTGGAACCGGGTGACCAGCACGTCAGCGCCCTCGAAGTCAGTCATGAACGCCCCAGAGCACTCGAGATGACGTCCGCCACCCGACCGGGAAGGTCGGTGCCCTCACCCGCGACAAGATCCACGACACCCGCCTCGCGCAGAGCCAGCGCTGCGACGCCCTGGACCCGGGCCATCTCCGCAGCGCGGTCCGGCGTGCGGTGGCTGATGACTGATGCTCCCTCCGGCGGCAGCGGCGACACCCACCCGTTCTCCATGCAGATGACCGTCTGCGCCGGGATGAGCGCCAAAGCGGCACCGCCACAGCCTTGACCCATCACGCAGGAAACGGTCGGGACGCTCAGGCCCGTCAGGCTCTGCAGTGTCCGAGCGATCTCGCCGGCCATCGCGGCCTCCTCCGCCGGGCCCGACAGTTCACCGCCGGGGGTGTCGACCAGCGTCACCAGGGGCAGCCCGAGCCTCTGCGCAAGGCGCATCCCCCGTTGGGCGACGCGGAGGTCCTGCGGAGTCACGTCGCGACGGGTCTGCGCCACGAATATCGCCCGGCGGCCGCGCACGCGCCCCAGGAGCACCCGCACACCCACGCCGGTCTCGCCGGTGCCGGTGCCGTGCAACTCGGTGCGGTCGGTCAGCAGGTCGAGAACCGCATCCGGCCCGGGACGATGCTCATCGCGCGTCACGGTGATCGCGTCCCACGCGTCGACCTCGGCCGGCGGGAGCACGTCATCGACCGCTTCCGGTTGGTCGCGCCCGTTGGCCACCGACAGAATGCCGGACACCCAGTCACGCAGGCCGGGCAGGGCGACCACGTCGTCGATGACTCCCACGCGTGCCAGATTCTCCGCCGTCTGCACCGGCGGGAAGGGTTCGCCGTGCAGGGCTTCATAGACTTTGGGACCCAGGAAACCCAACAACGCCCCTGGCTCCCCGGCCGTGATGTCGGCGTAAGAACCCCACGTGGCCATCACCCCGCCGGTCGTCGGGTTGCGCAGCCACCCGATCCGTACCGCCCCTGAGGCGAGATGTTCGTGCGCAGCTCGGGCGATGTCGGTCATGCGGAAGAACGCTGCCGTGCCCTCCTGCATGCGTGTCCCGCCGGAGGTCGGCAGAGTGATCACCGGCAACCGCTCGGCCGTCGCACGCCGGTACGCCGCGACCACCCTGTCGGCGGCCGAGTGCCCCACGGAGCCGGCCAAGAACCCGAATTCGCCGCCGATGACGACGACGCGATGGCCATTCACCTCGGCCACGGCGACCTGTACCGACTCATCAACCCCGCTGCGTGACGCTGCACGCTGCAGGCTCTCGGCATACTCCCCCGTGGCCGGGCGACGCGGCACGTCGATGGGCTGTCTCGAACCCGGGTCCAGGAGCGCGTCCAGCGTCTCGGCCAGCGTGGTCATAGGCGGCAGGCGTGGATGTCCGTGACGAGGATGGCCCGGCCGCCGAGTTCGAACAACTCATCCATGACCTGATGCACGCGCGTGCGCTCCACCATCGCGCGCACAGCCACCCAGCCCGCCTCCTTGAGCGGCGAGACTGTGGGCGACTCCAGACCGGGGGTGATGGCCGAAGCCGCATCGAGCAATCGCTCCTCGATGTCGTAATCCACCATCACGTAGGCCCGCGCGACGATGACACCCTGCAGGCGCCGGACGAACGTCCCCTCGGCCGAGCTGGCGTCGTTGTGTGCAGGGCGGACCAGGAGAGCCTGACTGCGAAGCAGCGGGCTACCGATGACCTCGAGGCCTGCTTGTCGCAGGGTGTTGCCGGTGTCCACCACATCGGCCACCGCGTCCGCAACGCCGAGTCGCACCGCGTTCTCCACCGCACCATCGAGTTTGACGACAGTGGCCGCCGTGCCGGTGCGCTCCATCCAGTCGCGCAGCAGCCCCGGATAGGACGTGGCGATGCGCTTGCCGCCGACGTCGGACGTGCCCTTGGGTGCCGCCAGTCGGAACGTCGAGTGGCCGAAGCCCAACTCGATGACTTCGGTGACCGGGGCGCCGGAGTCCACCAACATGTCGCGGCCGGTGATCCCGAGGTCGAGCGTTCCCTTGCCGACGTAGGTCGCGATGTCCTTGGGCCGCAGGAAGAAGAAGTCCACGTCGTTGTCGGGGTCGTGGACCATGAGTTCCCGTTGACCGGCGGAACGCAGATAGCCGGCCTCGGCCAGCATCTGGCGCGCAGGCTCGCCGAGTTGTCCTTTGTTCGGGATCGCCACCTTGAGGGTCACAGGTACCGCCCCACCTGTTCCGGGGTCACTCCGACCGCCAACATCATGGCCTGCACGTGGTAGATCAACTGGCTCAGTTCCTCCGCGGCACGCTCCGGCGATTCGTGCTCGGCGGCCATCCAGGCCTCCGCAGCCTCTTCGACCAACTTCTTGCCGACCTCATGGACCCCCGACTCCACGAGCCGCACAGTGCCGGAGGTCGGGTCAGCGGTGGCGACCTTCATGGACAACTCGGCCCAGAGGTCATCGAAGGATTTCACGCCTCTCAGGGTAGTCAGCCGCGGATCCTGGAACAGGCACCGCCTCATCCGGCGCAGGGTGCCGGCATCACCAAGTCGGGCGAGGGGTGGCCGCGGTGCGCGGGCGGATCCACACGTGGATCGCTGCGCGCACCAGCCCCCTCTCGCCCGACCGTGAATGCGCCTACCGCTTGACGCTGTAGATGCGCTTGTTCCCTGTCGACGACCAGACCAGGGTCATCCCGTCTTTGGAGACCGCTGGGCTGAAGCCCGTCGAAGAGTGCTTGACCAACTTCTGCCACTTGCCGCTCTTCCAGATCATGCTGCGCAGGTTCGAGCCCTTGTAGTAGCTGGAGGTCCAGGCCAGGGTCTTGTCCGTCAGTGCGATCTCGGGTGTCCCGACAGTCCCGAGGACCTTCGGCTTGAGCCACTTCACGCCGTTCCATCGGCTCGCGACCATGTCGCCATCACTGTTGCCCCAGGCCATGTTCAGGCCGTTCGGCGACATCGCCGCGGAGTAGGTCTCATCAACGGTCACGGTCGACGTAAGGGCCCATACCGTGCCGCTACGGGTCGAGGTGAGGATCCCGTCGCCGGAACTCGGCAGCCACATCAGGCGGGTGCCGTCAGCGGTGAGCTGCAACTCCTCCAAGGACGGAGACGAGGGGTACTGCCGGATCATCACCGGCGCGGTCCAGGAACCGTCAGGGTTACGCGTGGTACCCATCAGCGCGAAGGTGTCGGTGACCCACACGAGGGTGGATCCATCCTTCGAGAAGGCCACGACCTGTTCGTAGTAGTAGCGACCGTCCGGGTCGACCGTGCCCAACTGCGTTGGAGCGGGCCAGGTGCCGTCCGCGTTCTGCGTGACGTAGTAGAGCTTGCCTGCCGGCTGTGGGTAGGTGTCCGGACCCCAGTCGACGAAGACGACCGTCTTCGCGTCACCGGACATCACTCCGTCGCCGAGGTTGGTGCCCGA
>CALFYG010000076.1 GCA_937952095.1 uncultured Micrococcales bacterium
CGCGTACCCGACAGCTATTTCGTCGTTTCGGTGACAGTGCACTTTAGTCGCCTCTCCTCAGTAGAGTGCACTGGCACCGAAACTGGGCGACGCCTGCGGCTTCAGCGCACGCACCTCACCCGGAATTCGCAACGCGAATTCCGACCTCTCCTCGAAACGAGGATAGGTTAGACTACTCGGCCGGCTCCGCGCTGCCGTCCGGAACGGCTTCCCCCTTCTTCTCCCGCGCCAGCTTCGCGCTTTCTGCGGTCTGGGCCAGCTCTTCCAGCGCCTTCAGCGTATGCGGGCCCGTGGTCAGTGCGCCCTTTACCGTCGTCGCCGGCACCGCGCGCTGGCGCGGCGGCACGGTCACCGTCTGCGTGCCGGCATTGGTGGTGATGGTAATCAGCCCTGCGCGGATGTTGGGGTTGTTGGGGGCCACGGGATTGAATCTGAGTTGAAGATCACAGCTCATGCCGGCCGCCACCGTGGCGCAGGACTCGGCGGTGGTCACGACGAGCGCGAGCAGACTCTCAACCAGCTGCTCGTCGAGATGGACGGCTTCGACGTGTCCGGCGGCGTGATCCTGATCGCTGCCACCAACCGTCCCGACATCCTCGACCCGGCGCTGTTGCGCCCCGGTCGCTTCGACCGCCAGATCGCCGTGGAGCGCCCCGACCTGAAGGGCCGCGAGGAGATCCTCAAGGTCCACGTCAAAGGCAAGCCGATCGCTCCCGGCATCGACCTGCTGAACATCGCACGACGCACCCCGGGCTTCACCGGTGCCGACCTCGCGAACGTGCTCAACGAGGCCGCGCTGCTCACCGCGCGCGGCAACGAGACCCTGATCACCCCGGAGGCCGTCGACGAGGCGATCGACAGGGTTGTCGCCGGGCCGCAGAAGCGGACACGCCTGATGAACGAGGCCGAAAAGCGCATCACCGCCTACCACGAAGGGGGCCACGCGCTCGTCGCGGCGGCGTTGCCGAACAGCGACCCCGTGCACAAGATCACGATCCTGCCGCGCGGGCGGGCGCTCGGGTACACGATGGTGCTTCCGGATGAGGAGAAGTACTCCACGACCCGCAACGAGATGCTCGACCAACTCGCCTACATGCTTGGAGGCCGAGCGGCGGAGGAGATGGTCTTCCACGACCCGACGACCGGCGCCTCCAACGACATCGAGAAGGCGACGGCTGTGGCCCGCGCCATGGTGACCCAGTACGGCATGACTGAGCGTCTCGGAGCGATCCGGTACGGGCAGGACAACAACGAGGTGTTCCTCGGCCGGGACATGGGGCACGTGCGCGATTACTCCGAGGAGATCGCCGCTGCGATCGATGAGGAAGTGCGGTCGTTGATCGAGCAGGCGCACCAGGAGGCCTACGAGGTCCTCTTCGACAACCGCGACATCCTCGACCGGCTTGTCGTGGAACTGCTCGAGAAGGAGACCCTCGACAAGGATCAGGTGGCCGAGATCTTCGAGGACCTGCGTCGCCGTGACGCGCGTCCGGCGTGGACGGGTTCCGCGCGCCGTCGCCCGCACGAGCGTGGACCTGTGGACTACCCGGCCGGATCCAACGGCAATGGGTCCGCCGGTGTCCCGGCGCCCGAGCCGCCCCTGTAAGTGTCGAGGGAGGCCAGTACGCGGATGTGGCTGGCGAGGAACGCGCGCTCGTCCAGCCCTTTTCGCCGCAGCCAGGTCGTGACTTCCTGGTTGCACTTGCTGGCGTTGCACGACCGGCATGCCGGCACGACGTTGGTCAGGGTGTAACGACCGCCGCGCGAGATCGGCAGCACGCAATCTCGCTGCAGGTGATCCGGGCCCGCCCCGCAATACGCGCATCCGCCCCACGCCTGCACCAGCGCATCCCACTGCGCATCGGCGAGGTCGTGCTCGACGCTGTCCATCCGCCGCTTGCGGCGCCTGGCCGCCCGCGTTCTGCGGCTGCCTCCTGCCATGGGCAGAGCCTAGTGCGCCGAGGCCGGGGGATCACCGGGCTGCGGCTCGGTCCGGTTTGCCCCAAGATGGAGCAATGACCAATCCGATCAGCTTGCCTGACCGTGAGATACCGCCGTTCGATCAGCCTCGCGCTGAAGCCGCCATCCGGGAACTGCTGTACGCCGTGGGCGAGGACCCAGAGCGCGATGGACTGCTGGACACACCGGCGCGCGTCGCACGCATGTACGCCGAGGTGTTCGCCGGGATGCGGCAGGCCCCCGAAGAGGTGCTCACCACCACCTTCGATCTCGCGCACGACGAACTCGTGCTGGTCCGCGACATCGAACTCTGGAGCCACTGCGAACACCACCTCGTGCCGTTCTTCGGCCGTGCACATGTGGGGTACATCCCCGCCGATGACGGACGCATCACGGGACTGAGCAAACTCGCCCGACTTGTCGACGTCTACGCCAAGCGCCCGCAGGTGCAGGAACGCCTGACGACGCAGGTGGCTGATGCGTTGCAGGCCATCCTCAAGCCGCGCGGGGTCATCGTCGTGATCGAAGCGGAGCACCTGTGCATGGCAATGCGTGGCACACGTAAGCCGGGCTCCACCACCACGACCAGCGCCGTGCGCGGCCAGTTGCGGGATTCGGCCACCCGCGCCGAGGCGATGGCGTTGATACTGGGTCGGTGACCATCGTCATGGGCGTGCTCAACGTCACGCCCGACTCCTTCAGTGACGGGGGCCGGTACGCCGACATCCCCGCGGCCGTCGAGGCCGGTGTCGACATGGTCGCGAACGGAGCGCAGTGGGTGGACGTGGGCGGTGAATCGACGCGTCCCGGGGCGCAGCGGGTGTCGCTGGAGACCGAACTCGAGCGGGTGGTCCCGGTGGTCTCGGCGCTGACCCAGGCCGGTGTGGCCGTCAGCATCGACACCACCCGAGCAGCTGTGGCCAGGGCGTGTGTGGCGGCCGGTGCGCGGATGGTCAACGACGTCAGCGGTGGGCTTGCCGACGAGCAGATGCTGAGTGCTGTGGCCGAACTCGAGGTCGATTTCGTCGCGATGCATTGGCGGGCGCATTCCCAGCACATGCAGCAGTTCACCGCCTACGACGATGTGGTCGAGGAGGTGGCCCAGGCACTCGCTGAGCGGCTCGCTGCGTGTGAGGCGGCCGGCATCGCCGGTGACCGGGTGGTGCTCGATCCGGGTCTGGGCTTCGCCAAGGAGCCGCACCACAACTGGCAGTTGCTGCACGGCCTGCCGCGCATCCTCGCGATCGGCCCGCGGGTCCTGGTGGGTGCATCGCGCAAGCGGTTCCTGGGGGAGTTGCTCGCCGCCGACGGCGCGCCGAGGGAGCCCGCGGGTCGCGACGCCGCCACAGCTGCGGTCAGTGCGCTCGCCGCAGCGCAGGGTGTGTGGGGCGTGCGGGTACACGATGTTCCCGGTAGTCGCGACGCGGTGCTCGTCGCGCAGGCATGGCAGGAGGGCCGATGACGGACACGATCGCAGTGATGGGTATCAGGGCCCGGGGTAGGCACGGCGTGCTCGATTTCGAGCGGGAGATGGGGCAGACGTTCGTCGTGGACGTCGAGATGGCCGTGGACATCGCACAGGCGGGGCGTTCCGACGACCTCGCCCACACGGTGGACTACGGGGCCGTGGCCACTGAGGTCGCCGCGATCATCACCGGGCCGCCGTTCCAGTTGATCGAGGCCCTTGCCGAGAGCATCGCGCAGCGGGTGAAGGCCTTCCCCGGCGTGGACCAGGTCACCGTCACGGTGCACAAGCCGTATGCCCCGGTGACCGAGGTCTTCGAGGATGTCATCGTGCGGATCACGCGATGAGGGTCGCGCTGTCGATCGGCGCGAATCTCGGCAATCGGGTCGAGGCCCTGCAGTTCGCCGTGGACGAGTTGGCCGCACTCGGGGAGGTCGTGGCCGTGTCTGATGTCTACGAGACCGACCCCGTCGGTGGGCCGGAGCAGCCCGACTACTTCAACGCTGTGGTCGTCCTGGAGACCGAAGCGTCGCCGGCGGACGTACTGGCGACCGCGCATGCGGCCGAGCAGGGTAAGGGCAGGACCAGGGAGATCCGATGGGGTGCGCGCACGCTGGACGTGGATGTCTTGGCCTACGGACAACTCGTCAGTGAGGATCCGGCGTTGACGCTGCCGCATCCGCGCGCCACGCAGCGCGCGTTCGTGATGATCCCCTGGGCGCAGATCGATGCGGAGTTCGAACTGCCTGACGGTCGACGGGTCGGTGACGTGGTCGTGCCGTCCGCAGGCGTTCGCCGAATGGGACCGTTGCTGCGTACAGTGGAGCCGTGACCCCGACCAGCACCCGACTGCTCCTGACACTGGGGGTGGTCAGTGCGGTGGCCGGATGGGTGTTGGCCGACGTCATCGATCGTGTGGCGGGGCGCAGCGTTCCTGTCCCCTGGACCGCTCCCGCAACGCTGGCGATCCTGGCGGTCGCGCTGGTCTTCTGGGCTGTCGGCATGCGCCGTCGCCTGCGGGAGAAGCGCGTCGACCCGTTCGTTGCCGCGCGCACGGCGGCCCTCGCGATGGCCGCTTCGCGCACCGGCGCAATCGCCACGGGCGTGTACGCCGGATTCCTCGTGTGGTTCGTTGGTCAGTGGTGGATCGAGGCCGCCAGGGCGCGGGGTTTCGCATCGATGGCGGCGGTCATCGCGGGTCTCATGGTGGTCGCGGCGGCCCTGTGGCTCGAGCGGATCTGCCGGATCAAGGGCGACGGCGACGATGACGACGACGGCACGAACGATGCGGACTCAGCGGCCGATTGGGTGCACCCGCGGGTCGGCTAGAGTCGGGGCATGGCCGAGGCTCTGGAAGACCTACCGTACGAGGAACTGCGCCACCGGGCGTTCGAACTGGCGGAGAAACGCCACGACATCGGTTTCTTCTACGACTTGCTGACCCACACGCCCGCCTTGGAGAACGTCTCGGATGAGGGCGGCTCCCTGGGCGACATCTCAGGCTCGCTGGTCGGCTTGATCTCGGCGGCCAAGGAGGCGTTCGGTCACGACAAGGTCGGCGATCTCGAGCCGCTGTTCGTGGCGCGTTACGCCACCTACATCCGCGAGCACGGCGGCGAGTAGCGACTGCCCGCCGTCACTCAGGGCCGCGACGCGAGCATCAGCCGGTCGATGTCCCCCACCCGCGCGGCCTTCCCGCTCGGGGTGACGCGCGCGATCCCGGATTCGGCCTGCAGGGTCGCGGCGAGCAAGTCGTAGAGGCTGGCCGTGTCCGGCACGTCGATGACCCCCGGTCCGGCCGCCACCGTGTCGTCGCCGAGTGCGTCGTCGGGGATCGGGCTGACGCGCAAGCGCTTGATCGCGCGGTCCGAGCCGACGAAGTCCGCCACGAAGTCGCTGGTGGGGAACCCGAGCACGGCCGCCGGGCGGTCGTACTGCTCGAGGTAGCCGCCCTGCCGCATCACCGCGATCCGGTCGCCGAGTTTCACCGCTTCGTCGATGTCGTGGGTCACCAGAACCACGGTCTTTCGCACCCGTTCGTGCAGCGCGAGGAACTCGTCCTGCAGGCGCTCGCGGGCGATCGGGTCGACCGCGCCGAACGGCTCGTCCATGAGCAGCACCGGCGGGTCGGCGGCCAGCGCCCGCGCCACACCGACCCGCTGCCGCTGTCCACCGGACAGCTGGTGCGGGTAGCGGTCACCGAACGTGTCGGGGTCGAGGTCGACGAGGTCGAGCATCTCGTCCACACGTGTGGTGATCCGCGCTTTGTCCCAACCCAGCAGACGGCACACCGTCGCGACGTTCTTGCGGACTGTGTAGTGCGGGAACAGCCCCGCGTTCTGGATGACGTACCCGATCCGCCGGCGCAATTCCTGCACATCGAGGGCCGTGACGTCGTCGCCATTGACGCGGATGGTGCCACTGGTGGGTTCGATCAGCCGGTTGATCATCCGCATCGTGGTGGTTTTGCCGCAACCGGATGGGCCGACCAGCGCGCAGATCACCCCCTCATCGATCTCAAGGGTGAGGTCATGCACCGCAACCGTTCCATCCGGGTACTGCTTGGTCACGTCTTGCAGGCTGATCATGGGTGCGACCGTAGCGCAGGCCAGCCCTCGGTGAGAACTGCACCAGTACCCGAATGATGAGCCTCTGGCAGGTGCACGCGTGGTGCCGTACGCGCTACCGTCAGGCCCATGCTGGTCACGCTCGCCGATGCAGCGAACCCCTGGTTGTCCTGGACCTACGTCCAGAACAACTGGGAGGAACTCGTGGCGGCGGGCAAGGAGCACATCTTCCTGACGGTCGGTGCGGTGGTGTTGGCGATCGCGCTGGCGATCCCGCTGGCCATGCTCGTGCGGAAGGTGCCGCGCCTGTCCGGTCCGGTGCTGGGCCTGTCCGGAATCCTGTACACCATCCCCTCGCTGGCGCTGATCTCCCTGCTGTGGCCGGTCTTCGGTCTCAGTCCGTGGACCGTCATCATCGCGCTGGCCGTCTACGGCCTGCTGGTTGTTCTGCGCAACATCGTGGTCGGCCTCGACGAGGTGCCTTCGGAGGTTCTCGATGCGGCCAACGGCATGGGCCTGACGACCCGCCAGATCGCCACCCGGGTCTCCATCCCACTGGCGATGCCCACCATCCTTGCCGGGATCCGCATCGCGACCGTCAGCACGGTGGGCATGGTGACCATCGGGGCGCTGGTGGGGTACGGCGGCTTCGGCACCTTGATCCTCTCCGGCTTCCAGAACAACTTCTGGCACGCGCAGATCTTCACCGCGACGTTGTGCTGTGTGCTGCTCGCGGTCGTCTTCGAGATCCTGTTGCTGCTCGTGGAACGCCTGACCGTGCCGTGGACCCGGAAGCAGGCGGGCTGATGGGTGTCATCGAGTGGTTCCTGGACCCGGCCAACTGGACCGGTGAGAACGGCATCCCCGTGCGTACCTGGCAACAGATCGAGATAAGCCTGGCGGCCATGGCCATCGCACTGGTGATCGCGCTGCCCGTGGCATTGACCCTCGGGCACCTGCGCAAAGGGGTGTTCCTCGCGACCAACATCGGCAATGTCGGTCGCGCGGTGCCGACGCTGGGCGTCTTGACGATCCTGGCGTCCATCCCGGAGATCGGCATCGGCAACCTCGCCGCCATCCTGGCGCTGGCCCTTTTCGCGATCCCGCCGGTGCTGACCAACACCTACACCGGTCTGGCCGGGGTCGATGACGAGGTGCGCGACGCCGCGCGGGGGATGGGCATGGGAGGCATGGGCATCCTGGCCCGGGTCGAGGTGCCGTTGGCTGTCCCCTTGATCGCTGCCGGGATCCGGACCGCCACGGTGCAAGTGGTGGCCACGGCCTCTCTGGCCGCGCTGGTGGGAAGTGGCGGACTGGGCCGCTACGTGGTCGACGGTTTCGCCCTGCAGGACAACACACTGATCATCGCCGGTGCCATCTTGACCGCGGCGCTCGCGGTGGTGGCCGAACTGCTGCTGGCCGGGGTGCAGCGCTGGGTCACTCCGAAGGGTCTGCGCGAGCAGAGCCGAGCTGAGATCGAGGTGCAGGAGATCCCCGTCGCCACGCATTGATCTTCTGGGCCTCAAGGGTGCCGGTGTGGTTGGATGGGGCGCATGAATCCTCGCCGTATGTCCCGTTTCGCCCTAATCGCTGCCGGTGCCGTGGTGCTGGCCGCGTGTTCGTCCGGGGGCGGTGAGACCGACAGCAGCGCCTCTCCGAGCGCCGCGGAGGGCGGTGCGCCGGTCACGATCGCGACCACGAACTTCTCCGAGACCAAGATCCTGGCCTCGATGTACCAGCAGGTGCTCGAGGCCAAAGGGATCGACGCCTCGATCAAGGAGTTGACGACCCGTGAGGTGATCGTGCCCGCGCTGGAGAAGGGCGAGGTGCAGCTGACGCCGGAGTACCTGGGCAGCCTGACCGAGTTCCTCAACAAGGAGGTCAACGGACCCGATGCCGAGCAGGTGGCCAGTGGTGACACTGACGCCACCTTCACCGCGGCGCAGGAACTCGCCGGCCAGCAGGGATTGACGCTGCTCACGCCGTCGCCGGCGCAGGACCAGAACTCATTCGCGGTCACGCAGGACTTCGCGACGCAGAACAACCTGCAGACGCTGACCCAACTCGGCGAGTACTCGCAGGGTTCGCCGATCACCCTCGGTGGACCGCCCGAGTGCCCCAAGCGTCCCTTCTGCCAGCCTGGCCTGGAGGAGACCTACAACGTGAAGGTCGGTTCGTTCGTGCCCCTGGACGCCGGCGGTCCGCTGACCATCCAGGCGCTGAACCAGGGCAAGGTCAACGTCGGCCTGGTGTTCTCCTCGTCCGGCTCGGTGGCCGCGAACAACCTTGTGGTCCTCGAGGACGACAAGGGCCTGCAGACCGCGGAGAACATCCTCCCGGCGCTCAACACTGAGGCCGTGACGGACACCATCACCGCAGCACTCGACCCGGTCTCGGCCGCGCTGACCACCGACGAACTCCAGCAGCTCAACGAGCAGGTGGAGATCGACCGTGAGAAGCCAGAGACAGTGGCCACGAACTGGTTGACGGAGAAGGGTCTGCTCTAGATCGACGACGCGGAAGGCGCTGGGTCCGGTGGGCTCGGCGCCTTTCGTGTGTTCTGCACCCCCGCGTCGGGTGAGCCGTTGTTGTGAAGGTGCATTGACACCCTGGCGTGTCGTGCCACTTCGCAACAAGCAGGTGCGTGCCAGCGCTACTTGTCCATGTCGCCGGCGACCAGCAAGAAGCTCATCAGGGCTGCTGGCAGGTCCGCGACCGGGGTCCCTGGCAGACACGCACCGAGGGCAGCCGCGTTGTTGAAGCTCGCAGTGCGTATCTTCATGCGCCACGGCACGACGTCGCCGTCGGACACGAGCCACCAGCCGTTCACGCCGCTGCCGGTCTCGGAGGCCGCGTAGTACTCGCCCTCCGGCAGGCGGATCGTGCGCGGGAGTTTGGTGTCGATCTCGCCGGCGGGGAGCTCGAGCGCGTCCACGTACTGCTGAGACACCTCGATCTCGTCGGCCAGACAGTGCATGCGGGCCAAGGCGTCGCCCTCGGTACGCACGACGTGCGGGAGGTGGTCGCGCAGATCCCGGTCCCAGCCACTGGCCCGCGCGACGACCCCACTGGTCGCGTACGCCACGGCCTGCTCTCGGGTCAGGGTTGCCACGCCAGCCAACCGTCCGGCGGCCTGATCCACATAGCCTGCGACATCGACGTGGGGCAGCGTCGTGCGCCAGTCGTCGGGGATGTCGAGTCCCAGCCCGCCGATCCGCACGATCATCAAGTGCATACGTGCGCCTGTGGCGCGGTCCAGAGCGGTGGTCACCTCGGCCCGTGCCCGGCGCAGTTCCGAGGTGTCGACGCCGAGGGCGGCCAGCGTCTCAGCGAGCCAATACAGGTGATGGCTGATCCGGCAGACCTCGCTGATCATGGTGCGCAGCGCACGTGCCCGTGGTGGCACCGTGATTCCCAGCGCGTCCTCCATGACTCGGGCGGCGCTGAGTTCCCCGTCGAAACTGCTCAGCCAGTCGTGGCGGTTGGCCAGTGAGAGGATCTGCCGATAGTCCCGGGACTCGAACAGTTTCTCCGCGCCGCGGTGCATGAGTCCGGTGGCCACTTCCGCGTTGTCGACAACACCGTCGGTGAGCGTCCCGCGCAGGCGCAGCAGGCCATGTCCGGCCGGGTGCGACGCGGGTAACGGGATGTCGAGGAACTCCACGGAACGTATCGTGTCAGAGCCTTCTGGTGAAGAAGTGACCCGTGAGGTGTCCGTTCTTCACCAAGAGGCTCGCGTGGTGCCCGCGCCTACACTGGCACCATGGCCTCCAAGGTGGATGTGGCGTTCCTGACCGGCGGCGACACCTGGCAATCGCTGTCGCCCAAACTCATCGCGGCCCGGCGCCTGGTGCTCGCGTTGTTCGCCGTCGCCTTCCTGATCGGCGCGGTGGTGGCCTATCTGGTGGGGCCCGCCTGGCTGGCCGGCGTCATCGCGGCGGTCGGCCTCCTGATCCTGGTCATCGGATGGCCCTGGATCGGCCGTCGTGTCAGGTCGTGGGGGTACAGCGAGCGTGACGACGATCTCGTCGTCGGCAGCGGGATCTGGTTCCGTCGACTGGTGGTCGTGCCCTACGGTCGCCTGCAGTTGGTCGACGTCAAGGCCGGTCCCATCGACCGTGCCTTCGGTCTGACGTCCGTGCAGTTGCACACGGCGGCGGCAACCTCGGATGCGGCCATACCCGGACTGGAGCCACAGGTGGCCGCCGATCTGCGGGACCGCTTGGCGGCGCGTGGTGAGCAGCGTTCGGCCGGATTGTGAGCGAACTCGAGGCAGCGACGCCGAAGCGCCGGGTCCACCCGGTGACCCCGGTGGTCCGCGTGTCGACCTATCTGCCAGCCCTGTTCATCGGTGTGCTGATCGCCGGCGGTCAGGCCCTGTTCAGCAGCCCGCTCGGCGTTTTCGGGGTGATCGGCGCCACCCTGCTGATCGCTGTGATCGCGCTCGGCTACGAGCTGCTCGCCTATCGGCGCTTGGCCTTCTGGTTCGATGCCGACGGTGATCTACGCGTGCAGTCCGGTGTGCTGTTCCATCAGGAACGACGCCTGCAACTGTCCCGACTGCAGACCGTGGACATCAACCGGCCGCTCGTGGCCCGGGTGTTCGGATTCGCGGCATTGCGCGTCGAGGTCGCCGGTGCCGGCGACTCCCGCGCCGACCTGCAGTACCTCACCGTCGGTGATGCGGAGTCCCTGCGCAGCGAGATCCTGGCGCGCTCGGCCGGGCTCAGCCACGATGTCGGGGAGGCTCCCGAAGCCCCCCTGTTGGTCGTGCCGACCAAGGACCTGCTGGTGTCGTTGCTGCTTCGGGCGGTGACTGTCTTCCTCGTGCTCGGGACCGTCCTGCTCGTGGTGTCCAGCGTGCTGATGAGTGGCTGGTCGGGGTTGCTCACTGTGCTGCTCGGTGGTGTGCCGTTGGCGATCGTCGTCACCGAGTTCAGCCAGTTGTACAACTTCACGGTCGCTGAATCACCCGATGGGATCCGGCTTCGGCACGGACTCATCCAGACCCAGGCCCGAACGATCCCGCCCGGCCGCGCGTGCGCGGTGGAGTTCGTGGAGCCTCTGTTCTGGCGTCGGCGGGGATGGGTGCGGCTCTACGTCACGGTCGCGGGCTTGACCAAGAGCGATGACGACGCCGGGACCGAGTCGGTCCTCCTCCCGGTGGCGCCACGGCCGGTGGCCGAAGACCTGTTCCGCAGGGTCATGCCGGGGGCGGACCCGGCGGCAGTGCCGACCATCAGCCCGGTCAAGGCCGTGCGCCGGCGGGCCTGGATCCAGTGGCGCTATCTGGCCGCCGGTATGGACGCGCGGATCGCGGTGCTGCGCCGGGGGCGGGTGACCCGCCGCACACAGGTGGTGGACCACGCGCGTGTGCAGTCGGTGCGCTTGACCCAGGGTCCGTGGGAACGCAGTCTCGGCCTGGCGACCGTGCACCTCGACCTGCCGCCGGGCCGGATCAACGCCTACTGGCCGCATTTCGGCCTTGAGCAATGCCAGGACCTGCTGGCCGATGAGATCGCTCGGATGCGAGCGGCGCGGGCCTCCGACAAGAGCACGCGGTGGATGCAGAACTGACGTGGGCGAACCTCATGGCGCGCACCCATGAGGCGCCCGACGGCTTCTCGAGCACGCAACCGGCGCAGGCGCACTTCACCACGTCGGTCGATGTCGGTAATCACATCGCGAAACTGGTGCTGGCGCGCTGTGAGGCAGCGGCCAGTCGGCACGGTATCGAGCAGCCCTGGATCGTCGATGTCGGGGTGGGCAGCGGACGGTTGCTGGCGCAGTTGATCGCGCTCGGCTTCCCCGCAGATCGTCTGATCGGGGTTGATGTGCGCCCTGCGCCGGACCTGCCGGTGCATTGGATCCAAGGTGTCGCCCCAGCCTGTGTACCCCCTGTGCAGGGCTTGCTGTTCGCGCACGAGTTCCTCGATGACGTGCCGGTCGACGTTGTGGCCGAGGGGCAGGTCGTCGATCACCGGGGCACACCGATCGGCCCTGCCCACCCGGATGATCTGGCCTGGCTGCAGCAATGGGCCGGGTCCGACAGTGGGGTGGTGGGGCGTCGCCGCGACGAGGCCTGGCGGACCCTGGTGTCTCGGGTGGCGGAGGGGGAGGCCATCGCTGTGGACTACACGACGACCGAGCCGGTGGGTCACTGGCGGGGGCGCCGGGCCGTGGCCGCTCCGGGGGCGGACATCAGTGCGGGCGTCGACCTGCGGTCCTGCCGGGCCGCCACCGGAGGGCGGATCGTGCCGCAGCACCGGATGCTCGCCGGCGTCACTGCGCAGCACCTGGGGGAGACCGCGGAATTGGCGGTGCTGCGCGACCGGTCGGGCCTTGGCGCCTTCGGCTGGCTCATCACCGATCGGCCCTAGTTGTTGCGAAGTTGCGACGACACGCTGGCGTGTCGCGACAACTTCGCAACAACAGCAACGGGGCCTGCAGCAAATGCCGGGCAGCACCGGCGACCCCGCCTCGGTAGGCTCGCCTGCGTGAGTGTTCGCCTGCGTACCGGGGTGATCGGTGTCGGCCGCGCCGGCGGCGCACTCGGTGCCGCCCTGGCGCGGGCGGGGCACCCGGTGATCGCGGCCCACGCCGTGAGCGAGAACTCGGTCGATCGGGCCCGCACGATCCTTCCGGAGGCCGAGCTCGTCGGGGTGGAGGAGGTCGTCGACAGGGCCGACCTGGTGCTGCTGGCCGTTCCTGACGACGCCCTGCCTGCCCTTGCGAGAGAACTGCCCTTCCACCCCGGACAGTTCGTGGTCCACTGCTCGGGCCGCTACGGCGTCGGTGTGCTCGAGCCCGCCCAGGCCAGAGGTGCGTTGCCCCTCGCCCTGCACCCGGCGATGACGTTGACCGGGACGAGCCTGGACGTCGAGAGGCTCGCCGGTGCGCCGTTCGGGGTGACGGCGCCGGAGCCGTTGCGCATGGCCGCCGAAGCGCTGGTCGTCGAGATGGGCGGGGAACCCATCTGGATCCCGGAGGAGGCGCGGATCCTTTACCACGCTGCGCTGGCGCACTCCGCCAACCACCTCATCACCCTGGTGTCCTCCGGGGTGGAGTTGCTGCAGGAGGCCGGTGTCGAGAACTCCAGCCGCCTGCTGGCCCCCCTGCTTCAGGCCAGCCTCGACAACGCGCTGCGAATGGGCTATCCGGCGCTGACCGGCCCGGTGGTCCGTGGTGACGCCAGTACCGTGGCCGCGCACGTACAGGCCCTGGAGTTCGACCCGCAGGTGCAAGCCGCGTACGTCGCACTGGCACGGCTCACCGCGGACCGGGCGCTCGCGCAGGGGCTGCTGCGGCCCGCAGCCGCTGAGGGACTACTGAACGCCCTAGGAGGCCGCCCATGAGGATCATCCATTCGCGCACGGACCTCGTGGCCGATTCCGGTGATGCCCGGCGGGGCGTTGTGATGACGATGGGCGCCCTGCATGAAGGGCACGCCGACTTGATCCGTGCGGCCCGCGACCTCGATGACCATGTGACCGTCACGATCTTCGTCAATCCCACACAGTTCGCCCCCGGTGAGGATCTCGACAAGTACCCCCGGACGATGGATGCCGACCTCGAGCTGTGTCAGCGGCTCGGCGTGAACACGGTCTACATGCCCACGTCCGACGACGTCTACGTCCGGCCATCCCTGGTGACTGTCGATCCGGGCGAACTGGGAACGCACCTCGAAGGGGCCGCTCGTCCTACACACTTCCGCGGGGTCCTCACAGTGGTGAACAAGTTGCTCCACCTCACACGGCCGGACCATGCCTTCTTCGGCGAGAAGGACTACCAGCAACTCACGCTGATCCGCTCGATGGTGATCGACCTCGACATCGGTGTGAAGGTGATCGGGGTACCGACCGCACGCGAGCCCGACGGATTGGCGATGTCGAGTCGCAACCGGTACCTCACGCCCGACCAACGGCTGCAGGCGCGCGCCATCCCGCGGGCGCTGGAGGCGGGCGCCGCTGAACACCGACCGGCCGCCATCGAGGCGGCTGCAGCAGCCGAACTCGCCGGTCTCGACGTCGATTACATCGAGGTGCGCGACCCCGAACTGGGGCCGGCGCGCATGGGCCGGGGGCGGTTGCTCATCGCCGCGCGGCTCGGCTCCACACGCCTGATCGACAATTGCGCGGTGGAGGTGACGGCCCTGTGATCCTGCCTGACTCCCTCGACGCCGCCCCGCCCGGATGGTTCATCGAGGCCGATGTGGTCGTTGTGGGTTCCGGGATCGCCGGGCTCACCACCGCGATCCGTGCCACGCGCGCCGGACGCAAGGTCGTCGTCGTGACGAAGGCCCATGTCGATGAAGGTTCCACGCGATGGGCGCAGGGGGGGATCGCGGCGGCGCTGGGCACCGAGGACTCCCCCGAGAAGCACATGCAGGACACCTTGGTGGCCGGGGCCGGCCTGTGCGACACCGCGGCCGTCCGGGTACTCGTGGAGTCCGGTCCGGAGGCGGTACGGCGCCTGATCGGGTGGGGGGCCGAATTCGACCGGACACCCGATGGGGACATCGCCCTGACCAGGGAGGGCGGACATCTCACCGACCGGATCGCCCACGCCGGCGGTGACGCCACCGGGGCGGAGATCCTGCGTGCCTTGGTCTCCGAGGTGGGACAACGGATCAAGGTCATCGAGCACGCACTGGTCCTCGACCTGCTTCAGGACGAGACGGGGGCGACCCAGGGCGTGACGCTGCACGTGATCGGTGAGGGCCAGATCGATGGTGTGGGCGCGATCCTGGCGCCGGCCGTGGTGCTGGCGACCGGCGGTATCGGGCAGGTGTTCACCGCGTCCACGAATCCCAGCGTCGCGACCGGCGACGGGATCGGACTGGGCCTGCGGGCCGGCGCGATCGTCGCCGACACGGATCAAGAAATTTTCTCGTGGAGATTCACTTGCTGCGCATTTTCAGTCGCCTGGTGAAAGGCGAAGAGGGCGTCACCACCGTCGAATACACGCTCATCGCTTCGCTGATCGCCGTGGCCGCCATTGGCGTATACACGCTGTTCGGCAAGACCATTCGTGCCCAGGTTGCGGGCCTGGCCAATGAAGTGTCGGGCGCTGGTGGCGCCACTGATGTCTCCAATGCCAAGACGGCATCGGGCAGTGCCAGCACCGAAGGCACCAAGGACAAGAAGATGGGCAGCTATACCAACTAGTCCCGACAGGATGCCCAATGCCTCGCTGCCTTGCCGGCCGAACTGCCCCTTGCCGGACTGGATGAGGATTTCATCACCCGGTTGCAGGTCCTTGAGCTTGACCTTGTTCCCCACGCCGGGGATCTTGATC
>CALFYG010000077.1 GCA_937952095.1 uncultured Micrococcales bacterium
ACTGGCGCAGGTCGTAGCCGGTGTTGTTCTTGACCAGCCCGCGGTTCAGGTCGAGCAGGTCGCCGCGGCCGGTGACGACCTTCAGGCCCGCGACCCAGTCGCGCGTCAGCCCCCAGCGGATGACCTTGATGCCGCCGGCGTTGGTCGCGATCGTGCCGCCGAGCTGCGCCGAGCCGCGCGCGGCGAAGTCCACCGGGTACTGGAGCCCGCGCTCGCGCGCGTAGTCCTGCAGGGTTTCGAGGATCACGCCGGGCTCGGCCGTGACCGTGCGATCGACCGCATCGAAGCCGAGGATGCGGTTCATCCGGTCGAACGAGACGACGACTTCGCGCCGCGCCGCGACCGCACCGCCCGACAGCCCGGTGCGCCCGCCCGAGGGCACCAGCGCGCAGCCGGTGTCGTTGGCGAGCGCGACCAGCGCCTGCACCTCGGCGATCAGGGGGCGGCGGCCCTCCATAGTCACCGTCAGGCACGATCCCGGCACCGGTGTCTCGCGCACCTTGCGGAACAGTTCGGATGGATCGGCCACCTCACGCAGGCCGTCCTCGTCGTGCTCGAAGCAGGCCACCTCGTCGGTCGGTCCGAACCGGTTCTTCACCGAACGGAGCAGGCGCAGCGCGGAGGTCCGGTCGCCCTCGAAGGTCACCACGGTGTCCACCAGGTGCTCGAGGGCGCGCGGGCCCGCCACGGAGTTCTCACGGGTCGACTGGCCCACCAGCAGCGTCGGCAGGTGGTGGCCTTTCGCCCATTGGGTGATGACCTGGGTGACCTCGTGGACCTGGGCGACACCCCCCGCGCGCGAGTCGATCGCGGTGGTCGCGATGGTCTGCACAGAATCCACGATGAGCAGCGACGGCCGGACCTGTGCCACGTGCGCGAGCACCTGCTCGAGCTCGGTCTCGTCGGCGATGAGCAGGTTGGGGTGCATGGCACCGATCCGCCGCGCCCGCAGTCCGATCTGCTCGGCCGACTCCTCGCCCGAGATATAGAGGACGGTGCCGCGGCGCTGCGCGAAGCGGTGTCCCACGTCGAGCAAGAGCGTGGACTTCCCAACCCCGGGCTCGCCGGCCACCAGCACCACCTGGCCAGGCACGAGTCCGCCGCCGAGCACTCGGTCGAACTCCTCGACGCCTGTGCTGCTGCGTGAGTGTTCCTCCGCACGGAGGTCGACCACGGCGCGCGCCGCGCGAGTGGGTCCGGATGTCGGCCCCTTCGTCTTGGAGCCGGCTTTGGGGCGCTGCTGGGCCGCGGCCTCGTTCAGGGTGCCGAACTCCCCGCACGACGGGCACTTGCCCAGCCACTTGGCTGTGCGGTTGCCGCACCCGGAGCACTGGTATTCGGTTCTCGGCATGCTGGCAAGCCTAGGTCGCGGGTGTGACAACCGCGGATGTGCCGCGCCGGGCTGTGGATGACGGCGGGGCGGGACTTCCGGTTAGAGGTTGAGCACTCCCGTGAGAGGTTGGCAGCGGTTTACGACTAACGGATGTGCTCAAGGTCTAACGGGGGGCCGGGCGCCCCCGGCCCCTCACCGCGGGTCAGCGGGATGCCTGGCGATGTCCAAGCCCTTGCGTCGGGCCTTCTCGCGGCTCTCGCAGGCCTGCACCAGCACGTCGTAGGCGTGGCGGCCCATCATCTCGATCAAGCCGTCGCGCTCAGTGACATAGACCGGCGCCGGCGCCACGTGGGCCTCCGTGTTGCCCGAGCAGTACCAGTTCAGGTCGTGACCGCCCGGCCCCCAGCCGCGCCGGTCGTACTCACCGATCCCGACCACCAGCACGGTGGTGCCGTCGGGACGCTCCACGTTCTCGAACGTGCGCCGGATCGGCAACTGCCAGCAGACGTCGGGTTTGGTCTGCACGGGCGACAACCCCTCCCGGCCGGCCAGCGCGTGCAGTGCGCACCCTTGTGGGCCGTCGAAACCCGGACGGTTGAGGAAGATGCACGCACCCTCCACCACACGGGTCTGCTTGCTGCCCTCCGGATCCTTCATCACGACGCCCTTGGCGTCGGCCACACCCTTGAACTGCCAGTCCGCGTCGGTCAGTTTCTCGGCCCAGGTGAGCACTCGTTTCCGGTCGTCCTTGTCGCTGAAGTGGGCCCCGAGGGTGCAGCAGCCTCCGTCGGGCATGTGTTCGGAGATCCCGCCGCAGCCGCGGCCGAAGATGCAGGTCCACCGGCTGGTCAGCCAGGTCAGGTCGCAGCGGTACACACGCTCGGGATCGGCGGGGTCGGTGAACTCCAGCCAATCGCGGGGGAAATCCAAAGGAACTTCAGGCACCGGCCCAGACTACGAGGCATACCCTTGATCCATGCGACTCGGCGTGCTGGACATCGGATCCAACACCGTGCACCTGCTGATCGTCGACGCCCATCACGGCGCGGCTCCGGTGCCGGCGCTGTCCCACAAGCTCGAACTGCGGCTCGCCGAGCACCTCGACGCACAGGGTGCGATCGACTCCGACGCGACCGAGTCGCTCATCGGCTTCGTCAAGGAATCCCTGGAGATCGCGGAGGACGCCGGCGTCACGGAGGTGACCGCGTTCGCCACCAGCGCGATCCGCGAGGCGCCCAACGGCCCTGACGTCCTCGCCCAGGTGAAGAAGCGCACCGGGGTCGAGGTCGACCTCATGAGCGGTGAGCGGGAGTCCCGGGTGACGTTCTTGGCGGTCCGGCGTTGGTTCGGCTGGTCGAGCGGGCGCCTGCTCGTGGTCGACATCGGAGGTGGCTCTCTGGAGTTGGCCTCGGGTGCCGACGAGGATCCGGATGTCGCGCTGTCCCTGCCGCTGGGGGCAGGACGGCTCACCCGTGACCATTTGGCCGACGATCCGCCGAAGCCGTCGGAACTCAAGGCGCTACGCAAGAAGATCCGCGCCGATGTCGCTGCCGAGGTGGGGCGTCTGATCCGATTCGGTCAGCCCGAGATGGCGGTGGCGACGAGCAAGACGCTGCGACAGCTGGCACGGATCGCAGGTGCGGCACCCAGTGCCGAAGGGTTGTACGTGCGCCGGGTGCTGACCCGGGCCGACCTCGGGGTCTGGCTTCCGAAACTGGCCGAGATGAGCGCCTCGAAACGGGCCGAGCTGCCAGGGGTGTCGCAGGGGAGGTCTCGGCAACTCGTGGCCGGCGCCCTGGTGGCTGAGGCGGTGATGGACATCGGGGGGTTGTCCGAACTCGTGTTGTGCCCCTGGGCGCTGCGTGAAGGTGTCATCCTCGAGCGGCTCGATGCGCTGGACCCTTCGGCGTAGGGCGGGGCGTTGCCCACATCCGAGCCGCGGATTGTCACACTGGTTCGGTGAGTGTGTCCGGGCGCCGTAAGGGCAAGCGCATCAAGGTTGCGCTGTCCACCGTGTCCGTGTACCCCGAATCCACCGCGGCGGCCTTCGAGATGGCCTCGCGCCTCGGCTACGACGGCGTCGAGGTGATGGTCATGAACGACGCGGTGTCGCAGGACCCGGATGCACTGCGCAGGCTGTCCGACCACTACGCGATCCCGATCCTGGCCGTCCATGCGCCGTGTCTGCTCATCACCCAACGGGTGTGGGGCAGTGACCCGTGGGCCAAGCTCGTGCGGGCCCGGGCGGCTGCAGAGACGCTCGGTGCGGACACCGTCGTGGTGCACCCGCCCTTCCGCTGGCAGCGTGAGTATGCCCGCGACTTCCTGCGTGGATTGCGGCGTATGCAGGACGAGACCGACATCCGCTTCGCAGTCGAGAACATGTACCCGTGGCGGGCCGGTGGGCGCGAACTCGCGGCCTACTCCCCGGGGTGGGACATCCGCGACGAGGACTACCCACACACCACCCTGGACCTGTCGCACACCGCCGTGTCGGGCACCGACCCGCAACGGATGGCGCGCGACCTCGGCGATTCCCTGGCCCACATCCACCTCGCTGACGGCAGCGGGAGCAACCGCGACGAGCACCTGATCCCGGGCCGTGGCACGCAGCCCTGCGGGGACGTGCTGGACACCCTGGCCGCCTCGGCCTTCGACGGTGTCGTGGTGGTCGAGGTCAGCACCCGGAAGTCCGCGAACCGGACAGAACGTGAGCGCGATCTGGTGGAGGCGCTGGCATTCGCCCGCCTGCATCTCGACGTCCCCTGACGCCACGG
>CALFYG010000078.1 GCA_937952095.1 uncultured Micrococcales bacterium
CCACACGTGACCGGAGCCGGGCTCGCGATCGAACTTGATCGTGACGGTGGTGGGCTCTTCGACGCGCGGCAGAGGCTGGTCGACGTTGCCGAGGAACGTGTCGTCGATGATGTCGCGCGCGATGCGCTTGCGCGACTCGACGAGCTCCACGCGTGAGGTCCCGGACTTCGAGAAGGCCTGCGACCGCGACGTGCGGGGCCTGCGCGTGGGCGTGCTCGACCAGGCGTTCGGCGAGCTGCTGCTCTTGCGCCGCGGCGCTCCGTGCCGGTGGCGATGTCGCGGCTCAGACGTGCGATGCCTTTGACGTCGGCGACCGCGGTGGCCATGATGTCCACCCGGGAGTCCGGGTCGTCCACCCAATCCACCGGCACCTCGTGGATCCGTAGTCCGCTGCGCTCGGCCACCACCAGCAATTCGGTGTCGAAGAACCATTCCTGGTCCTTCACGTGATCCAGGAGGGCAGGCAGACGATCGGCGCGCACGGCCTTGAAGCCGCATTGGGCGTCGGAGAATCGGGACCGCAGGGTCAGGCGCAGCAGTCGGTTGTACGTGCGGGAGATGAACTCCCGCTTGGGACCGCGGGTGACCCGGGAGGCACTGCTCAGGCGGGTGCCGATGGCTACGTCGGAATGGCCCGACAGCAGGGGTGCCACGAGGACCGGCAGGGCCGCGAGGTCGGTCGAGAGGTCCACGTCCATGTACGCCACGACGCGGGCGCGGGCGGTGCCCCAGGCCGTGCGCAGAGCACGGCCACGGCCCTTCTCCTCGAGCCGCAGATAGGTCACGCCGGGCACCTGCTCCACAAGCGTCATGGACACGGCTTGCGTGGCATCGGTGCTGGCGTTGTCCGCGATGACGATGCGGTGAGTCCAGGGCTGGCCCTGTACATAGTCGTGCAGCGCCAGGATGCTGGGCCGCAAGGCACGTTCCTCGTTGTGGACCGGAACGACGATCTCCACGTCCACCACCGGGGTGAGGGTCTCGTCGGGACGTGTCTGTAGGGATGTCATCACGACTACTCCGCGTCCGACGTGCCGGCGGCCGTGCGCAGGGCCTGTGCCTGATCTTCGGTGAGTTCGCCGTTCTGGACCGCGATCTGCAGGAACTGGTCGAGGCCACCGGGCAGTCTGTCGACGAACTCATCGAGCAGTTCCTGGTTCACGCTGCCGTCACTGCTGAACAGCATGGTGGCCAGGTCCTGATCCAACTGGCTTTGCGATTGCCCGGTGGTGTTCGGCTGCCCGAACTGTTGGCCCGGGCGCCCCTGGCCGGGACCCATCTGGCTCATCCCGGGGCCCATCTGCCCCGGGCCACCGGCGGCGGCGTCGGCGTTGCTCAGGCCCCACGCACCGGCGGCGACGGCCAGCAGTGAGACGGCCACCGTTGTGGCGCCGAGGAGACGGGAGCGGCGACGTTCGCCGGTGTACAGCGTATGCCAGTCGGTCGTGGGAGGGGTGTGGGTGTCCATGGCCTGACCGTCGCGCCCCTGCCTATGAGCAGGCTTCGGCCGCGGTAAGAGCCCGGTGTGAACCAGCGCACCCCCGTGTGCGGGGCCTCACGGGTGGAATGTCCGTTTCAGGCGCTTCGCCCGTGTTGGAGTGACCGGCGGGTGGGGATCACAGGGGTGCCGGACATCCCCTCACCGGCGGAAGGACCCCTCATGAAGACCGCCATCATCACCCTCGCACTCACCGCCGCCGCGACTGGCGGGCTGGCCGCACCTGCCGCTGCGGCACCGGTCCAGGAGCGTTTCGATTTCATCGGGACGACCGTGGACTTCCCGAAGGCGGCCGAGGCCGAACTCATGACCGTGCCCACGAGTGGCTACAAGATCTCCGCGCGCTTCGGGCAGTCCGGCCCGATGTGGAGTTCGGGTCGGCACACCGGGTTGGACTTCGCCGCCCCCGAGGGCCGAGCCATCCGGGCCGCCGATGCCGGCAAGGTCGTCGAGGCCGGTCCGGCAGGTGCCTACGGGAACTTCATCGAGATCGCGCACGGCAACGGCACCCGGACCCGGTACGCCCACCTGTCGAAGATCGACGTGAAGGTCGGGCAGAAGGTCGCCAGAGGTGAGCGCATCGGCGCCCTGGGCAACACGGGTAACTCCAGTGGTCCGCACCTGCACTTCGAGGTTCTGATCAAGGGCGAGCCGACCGACCCCGAGAAGCACCTCGATCTCTAGGACCGCCAGCCGTTCTGAGGGGGACGGCTCGGCGTTGGATGACCCCGGTTCACGATGGTGGCCGGGGTCATCGCTTGTGTGGCGCAAGGTCTTGTCTGCGCGGTGAGTCGCACGCGGCCGTGAACCCCTCACGGGATCACCGTCGGCTCGGGCACAGCGGTTAGTCTCGCGCGCAGCCGTTAGTCTCTGACGCCCGCGAACCTCTAACGGGAGTGCTGAACCTCTAACGGGAGTGCGTTTGGTCGGTCTCAGCCGACCGGCATCGACAACTCCGCCCGTACCAGGTTGTGGTCCGAACCCCGATAGCGGTTGTTGAAGTGACCGTTGGCTCGCAGTTTCAGGAACACCTCGTACGAACGTGGCCTGACACCCTCGGAGGCAAGGATGTAGTCGATGCGACTGGCCCACCCCGAGTAGCGGAACGGCGAGGGCGGGAAGCCGTTCCAGTGCCTGGTGGCGGGCGTGTAGTTCGCGGTGGGGAAGTGTGCGTTGGTCCGATGGGGGGCGTCGAACGCGTCGACGAATCCGCCGTTGTAGAGGATCTGTTGCGCGCCCTGCGGCTGTCGTGAGGCGTACGAGTTGAGGTCGCCCATCACGATGACCGGGGTGCCGGCCAGACCCCGGCGGGCATTGAGTTGCCGGGTGAAGGCGACCACGCCGGCGGCGGTGCGCTTGCGTACCCACTCGCCCTGGGTGGTCTTCTCGTTGGGCAGGTGCAGTGAGACGGCCAGGAACACCGCGCCGCTGGCGATGTCCTGCAGGTAGGCCCAGCTGAGGTTCCGGTCCTGGATGCCGCCCCACCGTGCCCCGCTGAGTCGGCGCTGTGACTCCATCCCCGTGGGCCGGTGCTGTGTGCGGTACAGCCGCACACGATCAGGGTCGAAGTACAGGTGGGCTCCGCGGGTGCACCCCGACGAACACCCGTCGCGCGTGCTCGTGGGCCGATAGCCGCGTCCGGACAGGACCCGGGTGAGGTCGGCCCACTGGGTGGTGCCCCGCCAGGGCAGTGTGGGAGCCTCCTGCACCGCCAGCACCGCCGGATCGGCGGCCGCCACAGTCCGGGCGATCGCCTTTCGCCGCGTGGCCCAGGTGAACCGGCCTCCCATGCAGGACACCTTGCAGACGTTGTAGGTGGCGACACTCAACGATGCGCGGGGCGGATCCACAGGCTCGGCATGAACCGGTGGCGCGACCAGCGCTCCGGCCGCCACTGTCGTGACGGCGGCGATCAGCAGCGTGCGGCGTGCCATTCCCCTCCATCGGTGTCGTGGAATCCAGCCTTGAGTCCACACCGTAGTGTGGTCCGGATGCCGGTTCATCCCACCCGTCGCCTGGCGGCCCTCACCGCGATGCGCTGGTTCCCGGTCGGGCTGGTCGTACCTGTGCTGGTGCTCATGCTCGGGGCGCGCGGACTGCCGCTCAACCAGGTGGGCCAAGTGATGGCCGTATACGGGGTCGTGACACTGACGCTGGAACTGCCTACCGGGGGGATGGCGGACACGTGGGGCCGGCGGCCGGTGGTGGTCGCCGCGGCGCTGCTGAACGCAGTGGGTCTGGTCATTCTCGCCTTCGTCAGCCAGCTGCCGCTGATCATGCTGGGGGCCGCAACGCTCGGCGCCGCGCGGGCCTTGTCGTCGGGCCCGGTGGAGTCGTGGTTCGTGGATGTCATGCACGAGGCGGGGCTGTTCGATGTGGAGTCGGGACTCGCGAAGGGTCAGATCGCCGAATCGCTGGCACTCGGGGCGGGCTCGGTGATCGGTGGGCTACTGCCCGGGCTTTTCACGCAATTGGCCGCCACGGGCGGGGGATTCATCGCGCTGTCCGTCCCCTTCGCCGCCGCGGCGGTGATGATGGTGGTCTTCGCGATCACTGCGGCGGCTCTGCTGTCGGGGGAGTCGCGGCGAGAGCCCGGATCCGTTGCGGGGACCGTGCTCGATGCCGCCCGCCGCAGTGTCCGACATGCGCCCGTGCGCCGGGTCATAGTGGTGGCGCTGTGTTTAGGGGTCATGCTCAGCGGCATCGAATTGCTGGCTCCGAACACCTTCGCGCAACTGCTCGGAGGAACGACGCAGGCATCCCGGCTGTTCGGCGTCCTCACCGCTGTGGCCTTCGTGACCGCCGCGGCCGGGGCGGCCGTCAGCACCCGGATACCGGGCCGCCGGCAATGGGTCGCGATCGGCTCCTACCTCGCCGCCGCGGCCGTCGTGATGATGGTGGCCGTGCCGGCGGTCGGGGTGGCCGCAGTGAGTTACCTGATCTTCTACATGACGATCGGGCTGCAGGGTCCGGTGATGGCGGGGCTGCTCCACGAGCGCGTGGATGCCCGTGTGCGCAGCACAATGATGTCGGTGGAGAGCCTCGCTCTGCAGGGCGGCGGGGTCCTTGCCAGCCTCGCGGTGGGCGCGCTCGCGGCGGGGCCGGGGCTGACGGCCGGACTCGGCTTCGTGGCCGTGGCAGCGGTCGCTGCGGCGGGCGTGCTGCTGGCCGATCTTCGTCACGATCCGCGCACAGCTCCTGACGCCATGTGACCAATGTCACCC
>CALFYG010000079.1 GCA_937952095.1 uncultured Micrococcales bacterium
CGAGCGCTGAGCGACCCGGTAGTGGTTGCCGCTGGGATCCCGGAATCCGAAGTCCAGGCCGTACGGCTGCTGCATGGGTTTGTCGAGCACCTCGACCCCGGCGGCCGACAACCGGTCGTACTCGCCCTGGGCGTCGTCGGTCGTGAAGAAGAGTCCGGTCGCGAACCCCTTGGCCACCAGTGACTCGACCGCGGACTTCGTGGCATCGTCCATCACCGGTTGTCCCGGTACCGCCATGAGCACGATGGTCGTCCCGTCATCGCCTTTGGGTCCCACTGTCAGCCAGCGGAAGTTTCCGAGCTCGGCGATCGTGACGTCCTCCTTGACCTCGAATCCCACCTTGTCGATCCAGAAGGACAGTGCCTCTTCCTGGTCGCGGACCCAGACCTGTGTCGTGCTGAGTTTCATGGGGGTTCCTTTCGTCGGTGTGTATCCCGAAGTTACGAGCCCTCAGGCGGTCTGTGCTTCTCCGATCGTGCTCTTCGTCGGCCGCCCGTAGGCGCGCATCACGCAGCCGGGGACCGTGACGAGGCTGACTGCCGGCGGGTAGTGCGCGCGATACGCCGTGGGACTGCGCCCATACACCTTCGTGAAGCTGGTGGTGAAGGACCCGACGCTCGTCAGTCCTACCGCCATGCAGATGTCGGTGACCGACCAGTCGGTACTGCGCAGCAGGTGTGCCGATCGTTCCAGGCGGCGGGTGAGGAGGTAGTTGTACGGCGACTCGCCGAACGCTCGCTTGAACGCTCGACTGAAGTGCGCGCGCGACATGAATGCCGTAGCCGCCAAGTCATCCACCGTGAGTGGCTCGTCGTAGCGCGCGTCGGCCAGGTCGCGAGCCCGCAGCAGGTGACGCTCCGCGGACGAAGCGCGGGTCGACTGCACCGCCTCATCGTATGCAGGGATCAGGCCCGCGCGGGAGTCCCCGTCCAGGGATCCCTCGCGTCCGGTGCTGAAAGAAGGGACCCCCGAGGGAGTCCCTTCTCTTTCTCACAGCGGTGGCGGTGGGATTCGAACCCACGGTGGAGTTGCCCCCACACACGCTTTCGAGGCGTGCTCCTTTGGCCGCTCGGACACGCCACCGCAGACAAGGATACCGGGGCGTTCGGACGTGCCTGAGCGGGCGGTGCTCCCCGATTGTGACGTTGTTGTCCCACCCGCGCACTCGATTGTCACGAAGTTGCGGGTCCGCGACCCCTGAACCCAGCAACAACGTCACAAACCGCGATCTGGGCCCAGCAACAACGTCACAATCGACTGGTGAAACGCCGCGCCGGCGGTCACCCCCGGGCGTCGAGATCCAGGACCCGCGCGTGCACCATCGGGCGTTGCTGCAGGGCCGCGCGCACCGCGCGGTGCAAGCCGTCCTCGAGGTACAGGTCCCCCTCCCACCGCACCACGTGGGCGAACAGATCGCCGTAGAAGGTGCTGTCCTCACTGAGCAGGTTGAACAGATCCAGCTGAGACTTGGTGGTGATGAGGTCATCGAGGCGGATCTGCTGCGGCGGGAGTTCCGACCACTGGGTCAGCGTCAGGTTGTGCTCGGGATAGGGCCGGGAGTCCCCGACAGCTTTGAAGACCACGCCCCGATCCTAAGGAGCCGATGGCCCGGAAGGCGCCTCTAGCCACAACCGCAACAACCTTGAGTCTTACACACTCATAGTTGTTGACAGAGCGCGGAATGTCAGGCACACTGGATCCAGACCCCTCAAACCCCAACCTGGAGGAAACACATGTCACGAGCAGTAGGCATCGACCTCGGAACGACCAACTCCGTTGTGTCCGTGCTCGAGGGTGGCGAACCGACCGTGATCGCCAATGCCGAAGGCGCCCGGACGACCCCGTCCATCGTCGCCTTCGCCAAGAACGGTGAGGTCCTCGTCGGTGAGGTCGCCAAGCGGCAGGCCGTCACCAACGCCGACCGCACCATCCGGTCCGTCAAGCGACACATGGGCACGACCTGGACCGTCGACATCGACGGCAAGAAGTACACCCCGCAGGAGATCAGCGCCCGTGTGCTGCAGAAGCTCAAGCGCGACGCCGAGGCGTACCTCGGTGAGCCGGTGACCGACGCGGTCATCACGGTTCCCGCGTACTTCAACGACGCCCAGCGCCAAGCCACCAAGGAAGCCGGCGAGATCGCCGGTCTCAACGTCCTGCGCATCATCAACGAGCCCACCGCGGCCGCCCTGGCCTACGGCCTGGAGAAGGTCGAGAAGGAGGAGACCATCCTGGTCTTCGACCTCGGTGGCGGTACCTTCGACGTCTCCCTGCTGGAGATCGCCGACGGTGTGGTCGAAGTGAAGGCCACCCACGGTGACAACCACCTCGGTGGTGACGACTGGGACAACGCTCTGGTCAACCACCTCGTGGACCAGTTCAAGCACGCCCACGGCATCGACCTGGCCAAGGACAAGATGGCGATGCAGCGTATCCGTGAGGCCGCGGAGAAGGCCAAGATCGAGCTTTCCAGTTCACAGCAGACCTCGGTGAACCTGCCGTACATCACGGTGGACGCCGACAAGAACCCGCTGTTCATGGACGAGACGATCACCCGCGCGCAGTTCCAGAAGCTGACGCAGGATCTGCTGGACCGCTGCCGGAAGCCCTTCGAGCAGGTGCTCGCCGACGCCGGTGTGAAGGCCGCCGACATCGACCAGATCGTTCTGGTGGGTGGCTCGACGCGTATGCCGGCCGTTGTCGACCTGGTCAAGGACCTCGGCGGCAAGGACCCCAACAAGGGCGTGAACCCCGATGAGGTCGTCGCTGTCGGCGCGGCCCTGCAGGCCGGTGTCCTCAAGGGTGAGGTCAAGGACGTTCTGCTCCTCGACGTGACCCCGCTGAGCCTGGGCATCGAGACCAAGGGCGGCATCATGACCCGCCTCATCGAGCGGAACACGACGATCCCGACGAAGCGTTCGGAGATCTTCACGACCGCCGACGACAACCAGCCGTCGGTGCTCATCCAGGTCTACCAGGGTGAGCGCGAGATGGCCGCGTACAACAAGAAGCTCGGAACCTTCGAGCTGACCGGCCTGCCCCCGGCGCCGCGTGGTGTGCCGCAGATCGAGGTCACCTTCGACATCGACGCCAACGGCATCGTGCACGTGACCGCCAAGGACCTGGGCACGAACAAGGAACAGTCGATGACCATCAGCGGCGGCAGCGCGCTGCCCAAGGAGGACATCGACCGGATGATGGCCGAGGCCGAGACGCACGCCGAGGAGGACCGCCAGCGCAAGGAAGAGGCGGAGACCCGCAACGGCGCCGAGCAGTTGGTCTACCAGACCGAGAAGTTCCTCGCCGACAACGCCGACAAGGTGCCGGCGGAAGCGAAGGCCAACGTCGATGAGCCGCTGGCTGAGTTGAAGAAGGCCCTTGAGGGCACGGACGTCTCCGCGATCAAGTCCGCGGTGGAGAAGGTCGCGACGGCCAGCCAGGCACTCGGTGCCGCGCTGTACCAGCAGCAGGCCTCGGCTCCCTCGGACCAGCCGTCCGGCGAGCAGCCTGCGGGCGAAGAGGACGTCGTCGACGCCGAGATCATCGACGAGGACGAGCAGAAGTGACCGAGTTCGAGTCGGAAGCCGACGAGGGCGTCCGGGTCACCGACAAGCGCCGGATCGATCCTGAGACCGGCCAGGTGCGGGAAGGGGCCGCTGACACGGCGGCCCCGACCCCGCCGTCGGACGAGCCCGTGGGCGCTCTGAGCGAGGACGCGAGGGTCGCGGAACTGACCGCCGACCTGCAACGCGTCAGCGCTGAGTACGCCAACTACCGCAAACGCGTCGACCGTGACCGCGAGATGGTCACAGACCTCGCTGCCGCTGCGGTGGTCAACGAACTGTTGCCGATCCTCGACGACCTCGGCCGTGCCCGCGAGCACGGTGAGTACGAGGGTGCGTTGAAGAGCGTCGGCGACCAGTTGGAGGCCGTCACCACCAAGCTCGGCCTGGTGGCGTTCGGCAAGGTCGGCGACCCGTTCGACCCCACGATCCACGAGGCGATGACCCACACCGAGGGTGCCGACCTCGAGGTTCCGCAGGTGTCAGCGGTGTTCGCCGTGGGATACACGTTCAGGGACCGGGTGCTGCGCCCGGCACGCGTAGGCGTTGAGGAGTAAGCGAAAGGAGGGACGCCGATGAGCATGAAGGACTGGATGGAGAAGGACTACTACAAGGTCCTGGGCGTCCCGAAGGACGCCGACTCCGCCGCCATCAAGAAGGCGTACCGCAAGTTGGCCCGGGAACTGCACCCGGACACGAATCCGGACCCCAAGGCCGCAGAGCGGTTCAAGGAGGTCTCGGAGGCCAACGACGTGCTGTCGGATGCGAAGAAGCGTGCCGAGTACGACGAGGCCCGGGAGATGGTCGCCTCTGGTGGCTTCCGGATGCCGGGGGCCGCGGGGCCGGGACCGGACTTCGACTTCGGTGACATCTTCCGAAGGGCTGGCGGAAGCGCCGGCGACTTCGGTGAGACCCTGTCGGGTCTGTTCAACCGGCGCGGTGCACAACAGCGTGCACGCCGGGGCGCCGACGTCGAGGCCGACGTCAACATCTCGTTCGCCGAGGCGCTGCGTGGGCTCACCACGCAGATGCGGCTGACCAGCGAGGACGTGTGTCCGGACTGTGCCGGGACCGGCGCCAAGAACGGCACCGTCCCACGGGTCTGTCCTGACTGCGAGGGCACGGGGATGTCCACCAGGAACGCCGGCGGCTTCGCGTTCGCTGAACCGTGTCCGCACTGTCGCGGGCGCGGCCTGGTGGTCGATGACCCGTGTCTGCGGTGCCACGGATCGGGACGCGCGGCATCCACCACGACGGTGAGTGCGCGGATCCCGGCGGGCGTCAAGGACGGCCAGCGCGTACGGCTGCGCGGCAAGGGCGCTCCCGGTGAGCGCGGAGGTCACAACGGTGACCTCAACATCACGGTGCACGTTGCGGCCGACCCGACGTTCGCGCGCAAGGACGACAACATCACGGTGACCGTACCGGTGAACTTCGATGACGTCGCCCTCGGTGGACAGGTGAAGGTGCCGCTGCCACTCGGTGGCACGAAGACCCTGAAACTGCCGCCCGGCACGAGCAATGGGCGGACCTTCCGCATCCGCGGTGAAGGTGCGCCCCGCAAGGACGGCACGAAGGGTGACCTGCTCGCCACCGTGACAGTCCAGGTTCCATCTGACTTGAACGCCGAGGCCCGCGAGGCCATTGAGCAATACCGGAAGGCGATGAGCAATGGATGAGGACTTCCCCGCATACGTGATCTCCGTGGCAGCACAACTGTCCGGGCTGCACCCGCAGACGCTGCGGCAGTACGACCGGCTCGGCCTGGTCACGCCGCAGCGCTCGGGGCGGTACCGGCTCTACAGCCTGCGCGACATCCGCCGGCTCGAGAAGGTGCAGCACCTCAGCGACGCCGGCCTGAACCTCGAGGGCATCCGCCGGGTGCTCGAACTCGAGGAGCAGGTTGTGGAACTGCGCAACCGACTGCAGCACTACGAGCGTGAGGAACGCTCGACGGCGCTGGTGGTGTGGCGACCGGGTCGGCGCTAGAGGCGGTCTGTGCTTGAAGGTCAACCGTTCAGTTGATCCTTCTATCACCTGCAAGTTAGGGATGCCATACTTCGTCCCATGCGCGCCGCCATCGTGCTCCTGGCCGGAGCTTCCCTCGCCATCGCGGTCTCCCCGCCGGCGCAGGCCGCCGAAACGCAGGAGAGCCCCTCCCCGGTCAACGCCTGGTCGGACGCGAAGGCGCCTGAGCCCAGCAGGGTCATCGTCAGGTGGGCCGGGGACGCCAGCCGGGCCGACCGCGTGCAGGCACGAGCCGCGGTGGACACGCAGGACTTCACCGGCCTCGGCAAGCGGTTCCAGGTCCTGGCGCTGCCGGAGGGTGAGGACGCGTCGGAGGCTGTCGCCCGGTTGGAGAAGGATCCCGCTGTGGCGGACGCCGGACTCGACGGCTACAGCGAGTTGCACGCCATCTCGCCCGACCCGCTCTTCGACCAGTTGTGGGGTCTGGACAACCAAGGCATCCCGGTTGGAGGTGCCATCACGTCCACGGCCGGGGCCGACATCGACGCCATCAAGGCCTGGACCAAGACGACCGGCAGCAAGTCCGTGATTGTCGCCGACCTCGACGACGGCATCCGCCCTCAGCACCCCGACCTGAAGAACCGCATCTGGAACAACGCCGACGAACTGCCCGCGGACGGGATCGACAACGACGGCAACGGCTACATCGACGACACCTTCGGGATGGACTTCGCCGGCCCCGATATCGACATCGACCCGCTGCTGTTCGACAACGACCCCACGGACGACATCCAGCAGGGTGGCCACGGGACGCACACCGCCGGCACGATCGCCGCGCAGGGCAACAACGGTGAGGGCATCACCGGTGTGGCGCAGGAGGCGACCATCATGCCCTTGCGCGTCTGCGGATTGGC
>CALFYG010000080.1 GCA_937952095.1 uncultured Micrococcales bacterium
GTCCTGTTCATCAACACCGAGGTCTGGCAGGTCGCGAGCAGTCTGGACTCGCCGGTGCTGTGGGCCAGTTGTGGTCTGCTGCTGCTGCTCGGGGTGCTCGTCACGGTGGAACGCACACACGACCAGATCGCCACCCTGCAACAGGACGGCCCGGCGTTGGAGGTGCGTGAGGCATGCCGCCGCACGCCTCTGGAGGATCGGGTGCAGGAGATGGAGGAGTTCGTCGGGCCTGCATTGGGCAGGCCGCAACGCCGGAACATGCTGATCTCGGCGCTCGCCACGCAGGTCATCCAGGCGGCGCTGATCGGCACGCTGGTCTGGCTGTTCTTCATCGTCTTCGGGATGCTGGCAATCACACTGCCAGTGCAGAGCGCGTGGGTCGGCGATCTGGGCACAGCCGACGTGTTCTACACGATGGGCGACGATCACGTCCTGTCCCGAGCGCTGATCCGGGTCTCGACGTTCCTCGGCGCGTTCGCCGCGTTCTACACGACCATCTACGCCTCCAGCGACCCCGTCTACCGGGCGTCGTTCACCGAGGATGCCGGCGCGTCACTGCAGAAGGCCGTCGATGTGCGGCGGGCGTATCTGACGGTGAAGGCGGCCAGTGACCAGTCGTGACCGTGACCCGGCGGGCCGTCCGCTCAACGCGCGGCCACGGGACGCGCTCGGCCGGCCGTTGCCACCGGGAGCCCAGGGCGTGCCGCCCCTGCCCGACGACATCGACCCATCACCGGAGTCCGTGGTGGTGCTGGCCGATCGACTGCTCGACGAGGGATTGCCCTTCCAGGCGCACGAGGTGTTGGAAGCAGCGTGGAAGGCCTGCCCGAACGCCGAGCGCGCAGCGTGGCAAGGAATGGCACAACTCGCTGTGGCGCTGACCCACGCCTCACGCGGGAACGACTCGGGTGCACGGCGGCTGCGGCAGCGCGCGGAGGGCAACCTGGCGGCAGGTGGATTGCCGCCGGTGGCGGCGGATCTGCGGGACCGGTTGCGACGCATGTGTGATGCTGCCGGCGCGTATCGAACTGGTTGAGGTTGTGCACTCGGTAGCTCTTCTCGACCCGCAACACGCAGCGGAAGGGTCGAACGCTCGGCGTGTCGCGCACCGAACTGGTTGGTGGCGCATGTGCCTCAACCAGTTTGGTACGCCTCAGCCGTTCATGCGTTTGTAGAAGCCTTTGACCGTGCCGTACAGCTTCTTGTACTCGCGCATGTGGTGGGCGTAGACGTCGCGGTCGGCAGGAACAGGGTCGAAAGTGCGTGCCACCGGTACCCGGGCCGCCGCCTCGTCCAGGGTGATCTCGCCCATGCAGACCAAGGCCCACAACGCGACCCCGCGCAACTGCGCGTTGAGTGGGTCCGCCACCTGTTCGATGCGCCGATCCAGGGTGGAGGCGATGATCGAGCACCACAGGTCCGACTGTGCGCCGCCGCCCATGATGCGGATGCTGGGCACGGTGCGCTTGACGAACTTCTCGTAGTAACCGAAGAGCCAGTTGATGTTCAGCGCGACACCTTCCATGACCGCCCGGACGAGCATGGCCCGATCGGTACGCAGGGAGAGGTTGAGGAAGGCTGCGCGCAAGTTCTTGTCCTCCACCGGGCTGCGTTCCCCGGCCAGCCAGGGGGTGAAGATCAGCCCTTCCGACCCCGCCGGCGCGGTCGCGGCCAGCTCAGTGAGGGCGGCGTACGTCGGCTGCTCGGTCACGGGTGCTGCCCCGTCGGCGCCGATCCCGCTGCCACCGCCGAGCAGGCCGTCGGAGGGGGCGATGATCTGCTCGCGCAGCCAGGACAGCGCTGCACCGCCGGTTTCGATGTTGTTGCCCACGATGTTCATGTCCGGGGTGAGGCCGGGCAGGGTCGCCATCCCGTGCAGGATGTCGGTGCGCTTGAACGGCACCGGGCCGGACAGCCACGCCGTCGTGGAGACCGCCATGTGCGTGTCGTAGGCCTTCACCGCGCCGCTGCCGACGATCGCCGCGTGGATGTCGGGGATGCCGCAGGCCACAGGGACACCCGGCTTGAGGCCGAGGCGCTCGGCGGGGTCGGCGAGCAGAGGTCCCTGAATGGAACCCGTGGGGATCAACTCGGGGAGCAACTCCGGCTTGCGTCCCGAACGCCTCACCAGGTCCTCGACGTACTCGGGTTTGCTCCCGATGTGGTTGTCGGTGAGCCATGACGCGGTCATCGACACCGGCGTCGCCGCGGCGCGGCCGGTGAGCAGGAAGGCGAGGTAGTCGACCGGTTCGAGGAGCACCCGGCACCGGTCGCCGATGTCGGACAGTTCGTTCTGCAGCAGAAGCGCGTGGCCGGTCGGGTCGGCACCTGCGGGGTTGGGGGCGCCGCCGGTGATCCGGACCCACGGCAGGACCTTGTGCGGGGCATAGCCACCGAAGCTGATCGGGCCGCCGAGGATGCGCGCCACGTTGTGGCGCGACCGGGTGTCCGACCACAGGATCACCGGTCCGGCAGGGTCGTCGTCGGGGCCGACCGGGACGGTGGAGCCCCACTGACCGGTGATGCCGATCGCGACCAGGTCGTCTTTGGGGACACCCTCGATCACCTCCGCGACGGCCGCCCGTAGAGCGACTTCCCACTCGATCGCGTCCTGAGTGGCGGTGCCGTCGAGCCCGACGTAGACCGACACCGGCTTGAACGCGGTGGCGACGATCGTCCCCGATTCCTCGACAGCAGCGACCTTCGGGCCTCCGTTGCCCAGGTCGATGGCCAGGACCCACCTCACTGAGGTGCGACCTCGTGCATCGCGTCGAGCACTCCGGACATGAGCGTGTTCAGAGTCTCGTTGGCCTGCGGGGTGTGCCCGAAGCCGTACATCGCACCGCTGGCGGCCGGTGTGCCGGTGTTGTCCAGCGCGTACTGCACGGCGGTCTGCAGATCGGCCAGGAAGGCCTCGGCCACGCCAGGACGGGTGTTGGGGCGGGTCACGCAGAAGTGCAGGGCCGCTGGCAACTGCAGGGCGTTCATCCGCCACCCCGCCTTCTTCAAGGCGTCGTTGACCAAGTAGATGTCAAGGTCGTCGCGGTCGGACATGAAAGCGATCAGGAACTTCGGGTCGCCGATCACCTGCAGGCCGTCCATGGCCTCGATGCCCTCCCGGATGGTGGTCGCGGTCTCCAAGATCCCGCGGGCGGCGTCGAGGTAGCCGGAGCGGCCGGTGGTCACCATTCCCGCCCAGGTGGCGGCGATCAACCCACCGGAGCGCGAACCCGCGAGTCCCGGGGACAGATACAGCCCACCCGGCCAGTCGGGGTAGGTGAAGTACTGGTGGCGGCGCAGGTCCTTGCTCCGGTAGGACAGCGTCGAGGTGCCTTTGAGCGCGTACCCGTACTTGTGGGTGTCGGCCGAGATCGACGTCACGCCAGGGACGCGGAAGTCCCACAGCGGGATGTCGTAGCCGAGCTCCTCGGCCCAGGGCCACAACATCCCCCCGAGGCAGCCGTCCACGTGCATCCCGATCCCACGCTCCTGTGCCAGCGCGGCGATCTCTTCGATCGGGTCGATCAACCCGTGGGCGTAGTCGCCCGCCGAGCCCACCAGCGCGATCGTCTGGTCGTCGATCAGGTCGGCCATCGCGGCGACGTCGGCGGTGTACCCCTCGGTCAACGGCGCGTGCCGGACCTCGATGTCCATCCAGTAGGCACCCTTGTCCAAAGCGACGTGGGCCGTGATCGGCATGACCACGTTGGGCTTGGTGACGCCGCGTTCCCGCGCGGCTTCCCGGTAGGTGTACAGGGCGGTGATCAGGCTCTCGGAACCGCCGCTGGTGACCACGCCGCACGCGTTCGCGTCGCCGTGGAGCAGGTCGAGGACCATGGCGACGATCTCCCCCTCGAACTTCGTGGCCGAGGGGTACATGTCGCGCTGCAACACGTTCGCGTGGGAGAACTGCGAGAAGACCTGTCCCAGGTAGGCGTAGTGCTCGTGGTCGCCGCTGTACAGCGATCCGGAGACCTTGCCCTCGTCGCCGGTGGCGTCCTCGCGCTGGGCCATCGACGTGATCTCCGCGAGTACGTCGGCACGATCGCGTGGTTCGTCGGGTATCGCTCGGTAGTTGGTCGTCTCTTTGCGGTAGGGGTAGAAGCCGTCGATGAAGTCGTCGAAGTCGCTCACCCGTCCGAGGGTAGTCCGAGGGCACGTGTGTTGTGGAGTGCGCAGGCGCCCATCGCGACCGCGCGAGTGGCACCCTTGGGATATGCGCAAGACCTTCCCGATAATCCTGATCCTGCTCGGTGTCGTGATGTTCGGGGTCGGTCTGTCCCAGGCCATCAGCGGCGTCACGTCGTCGATCGGCTCCATCACCTCCACGACGATGATCAGTTCGCCGTTCAC
>CALFYG010000081.1 GCA_937952095.1 uncultured Micrococcales bacterium
GGCTGACGGCCACCCGGGAAGCAACAGGCCACCCGGGAAGCAAAGGAACGTGGATCATCCTTCCCGGGTGCACCTATCCTTCCCGGGTAGGGTTCTGCTACCGCTGCGCCACAGCGCTGGCGTACAGGCAGACCGCCGCCGCCGAGGCCAGATTCAAGGACTCGGCCTCCCCGAAGATCGGGATGGACACAGTCGGCAGGCCGAGGTCGGGCAGGCCGTGGGCCTCGTTGCCGAAGACCCACGCCGTGGGCAGGTCCAGATCGACCTCCCGGAGGTCGCGTTCCCCTGCCCCGGAGGTGGCGAGCACCTGAAGACCGTCGACCGGAACCTCATCCAACGCACACGATGTGAACGGGATGTGGAACAACGACCCGGCGGTACTGCGCACGCACTTGCCGTTGTACGGATCGACCGAATCCCCGGTGAAGTAGACCGCATCGGCCCCCGCCGCATCCGCGGTGCGCAGGATGGTGCCGGCGTTGCCCGGATCGCGTACGTCGTGCAGGACGACGATGAGCCGCGGGTCGACCGGCGGCGTGAAGGGCAGGAATCGGCACACCGCGGCGACACCCTGCGGGTGCACGGTCTCGGTCATCGCAAGCAGCACCGGCTCCGGGACCTCAGTGACCTTGACGCCCGCGGCCTCAATGGTCGTCCCCGAGACGAAGATCTCGTCGATGATGTCAGGGTGATGCCGGACCGCCTCGCGCACAGCCTGCGGCCCCTCGACCAGGAAGCGTCCGACCTTCTCCCGGAACTTCCGGTTCGACAGACGCCGAACGGCCCCAACCCGGTCGGACTTGACCGAGGTGGGGCCGTTCGAGGTCATATCAGGCTGCGGAGGGCAGGGCCGCCTTGGCGGTCTCCACCAGCGCGGCGAAAGCCTTCTCGTCATTCACCGCGAGGTCGGCCAGCATACGCCGGTCCACCTCGACCCCAGCGGCCTTCAGGCCCTGGATGAACCGGTTGTAGGTCATGCCGTTGGCGCGGGCAGCGGCGTTGATCCGCTGGATCCACAGCCGCCGGAAGTCACCCTTGCGGTCCTTGCGGTGGTCGTAGGCGTAGACGCCCGAGTGCAGGACCTGCTCCTTGGCCTTGCGGTACAGCCGGGAACGCTGACCGCGGTAGCCGCTGGCCTTCTCCAGGGTGCTGCGGCGCTTCTTCTGCGCATTGACTGCGCGCTTCACACGTGCCATCTGTCAGTCCTCCTCAGCGCTCGCCCAGCAGGCGCTTCGCGATCTTCGTGTCACTGGGGCTCAGCACCTGGTCACGGCGCAGGCGGCGCTTGCGGCGCGACGACTTCTGCTCGTACATGTGCTGGTTGTTGGCCTGCTCGCGCATGATCTTGCCCTTGCCGGTCTTGCGCAGGCGCTTCTTGGCGCCGCTGTGGGTCTTCATCTTGGGCATCTATCTCTCCTATGTCCTCAGGCCTGCTCGCCCTTGCCGGTCTTCTTCCGGTGCGGGGCGAGGACCATGATCATGTTGCGGCCGTCCTGCTTCGGCGCCGCCTCCACGAATCCCAGCGTTTCAACGTCATCCGCCAGACGGGTCAAGAGGCGGAAACCGAGTTCGGGGCGGGACTGCTCCCGGCCGCGGAACATGATCGTCACCTTGACCTTGTCGCCCTGACCGAGGAAGCGCTCTATGTGACCCTTCTTGGTCTCATAGTCGTGCTTGTCGATCTTCGGGCGGAGTTTCATCTCCTTGATGACCGTGTGGGTCTGATTGCGGCGGGCTTCGCGTGCCTTCTGGGCGGTCTCGTACTTGTACTTGCCGTAGTCCATGAGTTTGCACACCGGCGGTTTGGCCATTGGGGCCACTTCCACCAGATCGAGGTCGGATTCCGCTGCCAGTCGCAGCGCATCCTCCACTCTCACGATGCCGACCTGCTCACCGTTCGGTCCGACCAGACGGACCTCCGGGACCCGGATACGGTCGTTGACGCGCGGTTCTTCGCTGATGAGGCGCCTCCTTCGTAGCGTTGGCAAACGGAAGGCGCGCCTGAGGGATCAGGCACCCGTAGACCACCGGACTCAGCATCCGGGAGGTGGGAACGGACGTTCCGCTTGCACAGGTGTCGAGGTTTCGACTCACCCAGAGTAGCAGGAGGTCGTCAGACGATCTCAGAGAGCCAGCCGGCAGCGGCGCTCCCCAATGTCGACCAGTCCGCCGTGCCGGTTCCGGCGAAGGCACACATCAAGGCCTCGACGCTGCGATCGCCGGTGCGCGGCTGCGCCTCACGCAGTGACTCGTCGTGCAACGCACACAGCGCCACCAGATAGGCCAGGGTCTGCGGATACGGTGCGCCACGCTTGTCCAGTTCGGCATCCACCTCGATCAACAGGCTCAGCACACTGCGCGTCGTGGCCTGCAGGTCGGGATTGTCCGCGAGCACACCGTCGACCAAGGACCACCACACAGAATCCGCCATGTCTCCATTGTCCCGATGCTCAGTCACGGCGCCATCGCGGCCTCACCGGGCGCACACTTGAATCGGGAGGTCGACATGAAGCGCCGGGCAGCATTGGGCATCGTCGTCGCACTCGGGAGCCTGACCGCAGTACCCGCTCACGCCGTGGATCTCACACCGGTCCTGAGGATCAGCAAGAGCACGGCCCCGGTGGGCGTCGACGTGCCGTACACGATCACGGTCAAGCCCGCGGCCAAGGCAAAGGGCAAGCGGGTGCGCATCCAGGTGAAGGGCTACGTCGGGTGGAAGGGCTTCGACACCTTCCGCCTCGGGAAGTCGGGCGTCATCGAGGACGATGTCGAGGGTTACCAGCCCGGCCTCGGAAGGTACCGCGTGCTGGTCCTCGGGAAGAACGGTGGCGTGGTGGCCAAGTCCGGCACGGTGAGCGTGTCCTGGACCCCGCGCGTCACCCAGTGATCGCCACCAGATGGTCGACCGTCCGGTTGATCCGCGCGAGGTAGGGCAGGTCGAAGGCGGCCCCGAACACCAACTGCATGCCCACCCGGTCTATTGACTGCACACGGAACTCCGCGGCGGCCGCGGCGGAGTAGAGATCCGGGTCCACCTCCAAGCCGTTGTCCGCGAGCGCCTGCCAATGCACCGCGAGCAGATGGATCACCTCGTCGAGGTCGGTGTGGGCATCCAGGGTGAATGTCAGCAGTTCGGCGACATCACGCTGCGGGGTGTTCACCCGGGCAAGTTCCCAATCGAGGGCCACCACGTCCCCGTCGGCGGTGAACCCCACATTGCGCTGGTTGAAGTCGTTGTGCACCAGACATGCGGGCATCGCGTCCTTCGCCGGGTGCCATTGCTCGATGGTCGCGATCGTCTCGAGCCGACGCGCACGGCTTGCCGCAGATACAACGTCGGGTAGTCGTTGGGCGGCATCCTCGACCATGGCCCGCCAAAGACCGGAATCGGCGAGGACTGTGCGGGTGCTCGGCCGCTGCAACGTCCAGGCGTAGTCGTGCCCGGCGGTCGCGGCGTGGAATCCGGCGGCTGCCCGCAGCGCCTGTTCGATGCGGTCCGTGGGCCAGCGCTCAACCGCGCCGCTGGCGTCGAGACCGTCGATGGGGCCGAGATCTTTGAGCACCAATGCCGTCTGACCGTCGGCCTCGAAGCGGCCGAGTTCCGGCGGCAGCACATCCCGCAGGGCGGGGAGCAAGTAGGCAGCCGGTTCCCGGCCACCGGTGTCGCTCACCTCGGCTGCGGCGAGGTGGTCGCCGTACGGCGCTCCGAGGTCGATGCCCTGTTCACGGACGATCCAGGGGATCAACGTCTGGCCGATGCCCTGTGGCGGATTGACCTTCACCACGACCCCTCGCCCACCCACAGTCGCCCTCAGCACGCCGTAGAGGTCCTCTGGGTCCGTGCCGTACTTGATCGTCAGCCAGGGTTGGCCGGCGTCATCGGGGATCTGCAGGG
>CALFYG010000082.1 GCA_937952095.1 uncultured Micrococcales bacterium
GGGTTCGCCGCCGGTACCAGATCGCCGTAGCCCGTTGTCGTCAACGTGATGAAGCTGAAGAACAGGAAGTTCGCGTTGGTGCCCCGGCCGTCGGCGCCGAAGAAGGCCGGGTCCGGGTTCCACAGCGACAGCGCGCGATAGGTGAACGCGAACATCATGCCGAGCATCAGGTAGATCGCGACCGCGCCCAGGATGGTCCGGGCGTCGACCTTGTCCCGGCGCAGGAGGTGACGCAGGATCACCAAGGGCGCGACGAGGTACAGCAGGACGCTGAGAATGGCCAGCACCTTGATCACGGAGTCGTCGAACTGGAATGCGACCCCGAAGCCGTAAGTCGCCACGGCCACCACGGCCACCACGACGCAGGCGACACCAGCGATCCGCTGGGCCTTGCGGGACTCGGAGGCCGAGAAGGTGAGGAACAGCGTCACCAACTGCACGAGCATCACCGCGATCGCGCCACCTGCATGTTCGGTGCTCACCGAGGTGACGTAGCAGACCATGATGAGGATGACGACCAGCCCGTACTTGTTGGCCGAATCGCGGTCTGCCACTGCCCCGGCGAGCCGGGTCATGCGAGGTGCCATCAGAGGGCGGAGGGGTCGTCTGCGCCCAGGATCCCCTGGGCAGCGGCGGCGCCACCCTTGGTCGGTGCGCCGCGCAGGATCCATTCGAACATCACCGCGATCATGGCCCCCACCAGCGGTCCGACCAGGTAGGCCCAGTACGAGGTGAAGTCCCAGCCCACCAGCGCCGGCGCGAACGAGCGCATGGGGTTCATCGAGGCACCGGACACCGGCGCACCCCACACCGAGACCAGCCCGATGTAGCTGCCGACCGCGATCGCGCCGGCGATCCCGATGTTCCGGGCACCCGTGGCGGTGCCGAGGATCACGCTGACCAGACCCAGCGTCAGCAGCGCCTCCATGCCCGCGGCCGTCCCGGTGCTGACACCGTCGGCGGGCAGAGTCGCACCGGCCATGATGTCTCCGAAGGTCCACTGCAGGAACAGACACGCGATGACCGCTCCGGCGAACTGCGCAAGGATGTACCCCGGCACCCGCAGCCAGGGGAAGTTGCCGCGAACGGCGAAGGCCAGCGTCACAGCAGGATTCAAGTGGGCGCCGCTGACCGTGCCCATGAAGAAGATGATCCCCATGACCATCATTCCTGGCGCCAGCGCCTTCATCGCCAGGGTCAGATCCCCGCCGTAGACCTGGGCGCCGATGACCCCGCCGCCGGCGGCCACGACCACCAGCAGGAACGTCCCCCACATCTCGCTGAAGAGCCGACGGTACTCCAGGCGTGGGTTGTCGAAGTTCTCGGCATCCAGCGCCCGGGAGCGGAAGCGCTCCCCGAGCCAATGGAGAACGGGTTCACCACTCACGCCGTCGGGCAGGCTGTTGCTCATGGTGCTCACCGTGGCCGAGCGTTCCCCGGTCGGCAAGCACCGCTCAGCGCGTGTCCGAGAAGATCACAATCCGGTCGAGCAGGGATGGCAGGCCGCATGCGGGGAAGTACGATCAAGGCCTACTGAAGGAGTCCCTATGCGCGGCACAGTTGTGACGATGTCCATCGTGGCCGGGCTTGCGGTGCCCGCCCTGGCGGCCCCGGCTCAGGCAGCCACCACCTTCCCCCGCAAAGCCGTCCAGCAGACGATCGAGAAGCAGATCGTGGAGGTCATCGGCCAGAAGGCGACCGTGAAGTGCCCGGCCCGCAAGCGATGGGTCAAGGGTGCGGTGTTCTTCTGCAACGCCACCCCCACCAATGGCGCCGCTTCGTACCGGGTCCGCGTCAAGCTCGGCAGCGCCAAGACCTACGCCTTCGACTGGCGACAGAGCGCCTGAACGTACCGAACTGGTTGGCGGGCGACCCGTGCCAACCAGAAAGGTGCGCACCAAACCGTGCGAATCGGGCAAAGCGACCCATAAGTCGTACTGAATTGGTTGGCGGGCGGGATGTCGCGACTCTTCCCAACCAGTTCGGTACGCCGAGCGGTTCCAACCGCAAATGTCCGCTCCCCACAAAGCAGCACCCCGGCCACCTGTTCGGCAACCGGGGTGCTGGCTCGGGTGAGACCTAGAACGCGTCCTCGGACAGCTCCATGATCTCGAGGTTGGTCGTCTCGGCAGCGAGGCGCTCGCCGGCGAGCAGCGGCAGGCGGTTCTGGGCGAACCACTTGGCCGCGGCGATCTTCCCCTTGTAGAACTCGACGTCCTTGGCCGCGGCGCCGTTGTCCAGCGCGGCCGACGCCACCTCGGCCTGGCGCAGCAGCAGCCAGCCGATGATCAGGTCACCCACGGCCATCAGCAGCCGCGTGGTGTTCAGCCCGACCTTGTAGATCTCCTGGATGTCCTGCTGCGAGGCCATCGCCCAGCCGCCCAGTTGGCCGATGAGGCCCTGAACGTCCTCGAGTGCCTTGCCGAGCAACTCACGCTCAGCAGCGAGCTGGTCGCCGTCGCTGGTGTTCTTCACGGTCTCTGTGATCTCAGCGGCCACCTTGGTGATCGCCTGGAACTGGTCGCGGACCATCTTCCGGAAGAAGAAGTCCAGACCCTGGATCGCCGTGGTGCCCTCGTACAGAGTGTCGATCTTGGCGTCACGGATGTACTGCTCGATCGGGTAGTCCTGCAGGAAGCCGGAACCACCGAGGGTCTGCAGCGACTGCGCGAGCATCTCGTACGAACGCTCCGAGCCGACGCCCTTGACGATGGGCAGCAGCAGGTCGTTGATGCGCTCAGCCATCTCGTCCTCGCCGCCGGTCAGACGGGCCTGGGCGACCTTGTCCTGCCACATCGCGGTGTACAGCACCAGGGCGCGCATGCCCTCGGCGTACGACTTCTGCAGCATCAACGAACGGCGCACGTCCGGGTGGTGGATGATCGACACCCGCGGGGCGGTCTTGTCCAGCATCTGGGTGAGGTCGGCACCCTGCACGCGGTTCTTCGCGTAGTCCAGTGCGTTCAGGTAGCCGGTGCTGAGCGTGGCGATGGCCTTCGTGCCGACCATCATGCGCGCGTACTCGATGACCTTGAACATCTGCGCGATGCCGTCGTGCACATCGCCGACGAGGTAACCGATCGCCGGCTCCTTCTCGCCGAAGGTGATCTCGCAGGTCGTAGAGACCTTGAGGCCCATCTTCTTCTCGACGTTGGTGACGTAGGCGCCGTTGCGGGCACCCAGCTCACCGGTCTCGGCGTCGAACATGTACTTCGGCACCACGAACAGGCTCAGGCCCTTCGTGCCGGCACCGCCGGCGCCCTCCACGCCCTCGGGGCGGGCCAGGACGAGGTGGATGATGTTGTCGCTCATGTCGTGCTCGGCCGAGGTGATGAAGCGCTTCACACCCTCGATGCGCCAGGTGCCGTCACCGTTGTCGAACGCCTTGGTGCGCCCGGCACCGACGTCCGAACCCGCATCGGGCTCGGTGAGCACCATGGTGGCGCCCCACTGACCCTCGATCATGCGCTCGGCCATCTTCTGCTGCTCCTCGTTGCCGAGGTTGTAGAGGATGCCTGCGAAGCCGGGGCCGGACATGTACATGAAGGCAGCCGGGTTCGAGCCGAGCACCAACTCCGCCACGGCCCAGCGCAGGCTCGGGGGACAGTTGATGCCGCCGAGACCCTCCGGGATCTCCAGGCGCCAGCCCTCGGTGTCCATCAGCGCCTGGTAGGACTTCTTGAAGTCCTCGGGCATGGTCACCGAGTAGGTGGCCGGGTCGTACACCGGGGGGTTGCGGTCGGCCGAAGCGAAGGTGTCGGACAGGATGCCCGTCGCCAGCGTCTCGGTGTTGTTGAGGAAGTCCTTCGCGGTGTCGACGTCGATGTCGTCGAACGGAGCGTTGCCGAACCGCTCGGTTCCGCCGAAGACCTCGAACAGGTTGAACTCGATGTCGCGCAAGTTGCTCTTGTAGTGGCTCACCGGTGTGTCTCCCGAGTTTTCAAAGCACCGCCAGCGGCGGAAGCCGGGTCGTGTTACCCGTCAGTAACTAATAATGCTACTCGCCAGTAACTTTGCGCAAGCCGCTGGGGTGGTGTAGATCACACTTCCGGACCTCCGCTGCCGGACACAGCGGTTGTGCGCTGGCTCGGCGACGACACAACCGCTGTGCGCCTACTGGCTCACGGACCGGTCAGCTCGCCGACGCGGGTCGCGGTGAGCGTGCCGCCGTTCGCTTCGCCCTCACCGGTGATGGTCGGTCCGTCGGGGTTGCACCGCAGATAGACGGTGGCCGCGGCGGTGTTGGTGTACGAGGCCGTGGCGGCCAGCGGCACGTCGTAGTACTGCTGGCTCACGCTGGTGATGACAGGGGCACTGGTTACCGTGCCGCTGGTCGCCTGCACCGAGCAGGTGATCTGCGTGGTGGAGGTGCCGAGTCGGTGCACGCTGGTGCTCGCGTTCACCAGGTACGACCCAGCCGGCAGGCTCAATTCGACCACCCGGTTCTTGGCCTGCCCGATGGGCGCCAACAACTCGTCGAGGCCGACGGTCGCCGTCGTGTTCGCGACGTATCCGTTGCTCGGTCCCTGCGGCCCGGTCTTGTTGAAGGTGATCTTCTTCTCCTTCTTGCTGCAGGTCTTTCCGACCTGCGCGTTGATGAAGCGCACTGCTCCGGTCTTCTTGACCATGCAGGCGGTGATGACTCCGGTGGTGGAGTCGGGAATCTTGGTCGGGGCGCTTGTCGCGTTCGCGATGCCTACCGCGGCCAGACTTCCGGCCACGAAGCAACCGAGCGCAACTCCCCACGGTTGCGCGTTCATGATCGCCCTCCCTCGGACACTTCCACGGTAGGTCCGGATCACGCCGCCCACGAGGGCCGTCGGAGTGGTGCAACCAACGCTCCACCCGATCGGTGCAGTGGCTACATCTACCGGGCGCGCCAGCGGCGCGTGAACGAGTAGGCGCCGTGGTCCGCGGTCGCTGGGGCCGACAGGCGCAGGGTCACCGTGAACGGGCGCTGGGTCTTCCGCAGCAGGACGACCCGGCCGCGCTTGGTGATGCGGACCTTGGCGGCTCGGTGCTTGACCCGCACCTTGGCGGAGGCGCGTTGACCGGCGTTGGTCGTGACGCCGGTACGCAGCAGGACGGTCTTGCGGGCCCTGACCTTCCTGGCGACCTTCGGGGACGCCGTCTGGATCCACGCCGGTTCGGTGGTGGCTGTGACAGCTGACTCCTGCCCTGGCCCGGCGCCGGTGGTCGCATGGACCGTGACCCGATACGTGGTCGCGTTGTCCAGTTGGTCAAGGGTGCATGTCATGCCCTCAGTGGTGCAGGTCGCACCACCCGGCTCGGCGCGCACCACGTAACTCGAGATCTCATCACCGCCGAGATCGGCGGGTGCTTCCCATGTCACGGCGACCTGGCGGTGT
>CALFYG010000083.1 GCA_937952095.1 uncultured Micrococcales bacterium
TGTCCTTGGAGCGCGTCTACACGGACAAGGTGTACTACGGGCGGGTCCTCAACCAATAGGTCGGTAGATTCCACCTCATGGTCCCCACATCACCTGCGGCAGTGTCCGTCTTCGCCCCTGGCACCATGCAGGGTCGCCATGCCCTGATCACCGGGGGCGGCTCCGGCATCGGCCGGGCCACCGCGCACCTGCTCGCCGGACTCGGCGCCCACGTGACGGTGGTGGGACGACGACCGGAACCGCTCGCCGAGACCGCCGAGTTCGCACCGGATCTGATCAGCACCGCGACCGCGGACCTTCGCGAACCCGAGCAGGTCGACGAGATGCTCGCCAGGGTCGATGCCTGCGATTTCCTGCTCAACAACGCCGGCGGACAGTTCGTGGCACAGGCACAGGACATCACCTACAACGGATTCCGCGCCGTCACCCGCCTCAACCTCGACGCCCCGTGGTACCTCACCACCGCAGTGGCCAACCGCTTCTTCATCCCTGCCAACTACGGCAAGATCGTCTCGATCACCATGACTCCGCACCGGGGGATGCCACTGATGGCCCATTCGTCGGCGGCGAGGGCCGGCGTCGAGTCATTGACCCGCAACTGGGCGGCCGAATGGGGCCGGTTCGGGATCCGGGCGGTGGCCGTGGCCCCGGGGATCGTGCACACCGCCGCCTGGGAGCGCTACGGACTGTCCCCGGAGCAGATCGGTGCCGGGCTGCCGGCCGGGCGACTGCAGACCGCGGACGAGGTCGCGGCGATGGTGGCGTTCCTGTTCTCCCCCGCCGGCGACTACATCACCGGTGCGACGTTCACCTGCGACGGCGGCTTCGACATCGCGGGACCCACACTCGGCGGTTGACCCCGACTGCCGTGAGTACACAGATCGTTGCATCGCGGGCCGACGGCGCGTAGCCTCAGGACCCATCCGCGGGAGGTGAGCGATGCACAAGGACCCGGTCGAGGTCTCCCCCTTCCACCGCCGCGACCTCAGCCTCGCCGGCTTCCTCCTGCACCGCCGCTGGCCGGACACCACGCTGGAGTGGTCGCAGGTGTTGGCACTGGCGGTCAGGGTGGCCGCCGTGCCTGGCGTGCTGCCGACCACGACGGTGTTCCGGGCCAGCGACGAGGCCCCGGATGTCGGCCAGGCGCCGGCGGTGGGAGTCATGGCCAGTGCCGGGCCGGTTCTGGGAGACGACGCCCCCGAGCCCGGTTCCCTGGCCCAACCCCGGCCACCGGCACTGTTCATCCTGCACCCACCCGCTGAGACCAAGCCCTCCCTCCCGGAGGCCGACGGGGTCGCGTCCGGGGTGCTGTGGCTGCCCGGGCTTCCAGAACTCGGGCTCGAACACCGTGCTGCGTGGGTCGAGGCGGAGGCTGACGGAACCGTCACACGTTTGGTGAGCGCGGTCGACGTCGACCTGTGGCAGGACGCTGATCTCGCGGTGATGGCGACGCTGGTGGCCGCATGAGCGAGGAGATCCTGGAGATCCAGAACGGCGACACCACTGCCCGGATCTTGCCCGAACGAGGCTTCAACTGCTACTCACTTGTGGTCGACGGCTTCGACTACATGCACCAGGCCCCCGATCTGTTCCCCGACGGCAGCCCGACTCGAAGTGGTTCCCCGATCCTCTTCCCGTGGCCCAACCGGATCGGTGGTGCGCGATTCACGTGGCAAGGCCGGGAGTACCACCTGCCGGTCACAGAGCCCGCCACCGGTTCCAGCCTGCACGGCTACGCCTGCCACAGTCGCTGGCAGGTGCTCTCCACCGGCCCGGACCACGCCACAGCGGAGTTCGTGCTCGAGCCCGACGGTGAGCACCCGTGGCCCGGACAGGGGGGTCTGCGGGTGACCTATCGTGTCGAACCCCGCGCACTCGTCGTGGAGACCGATGTCTTCGCCGGCACCGAGGACCTGCCGTTCGGTCTTGGTTTCCATCCCTATCTGCGGGTACCAGGACCCTTCGACGAATGGTTGTTGCAGTGCGATGCCGCCCAGAGTTGGACATTGGCGCAGATGATCCCCACCGGTGATGTCGTGGGCGTCGATGAACGCCTCGACTTCCGGATCGGACGGACCCTCGGTGAGGAACACCTCGATGACGTTCTCACCGGACTGCCCGCCGCGACCGAGCTCACCGCCCGCGGGTCACTGCGCTGCGCCTCGGCGACCCTGACTGTGTCCAGCGACCCGGCGTTCCGCGACTACGTGCTGTTCACGCCCACATCGCGCGACGCTGTGGCCATCGAACCGTACACCTGCCCCACCGACGCGGTACATCTTGAAGAACGTGGGATCGACGCCGGCTGGCGGGTCCTGCCGGCCGGGCGCAGCCAGCGGTTCACCTGGCGCATCGACGTGTAACGGCCGGCATCCCGCGGCGTGCGGACCGTCGCGAGATTGCTACCGTTTCAATCATCTGACTAGGGAGACCCATGGGACACCTTGCACGCTGGGCTGTGCGCAAACCCGTCATCGCGATCATCTCCTGGTTCGTCCTGTTCCTGGTGATCGGCGTGCTCGGCGGACGCTTCGGCGGCGAGCTCAAGGACTCCTTCGAACTCCCAGGTACCGAGTCGCAGGTGGCACAGAACCTGCTGTCCGAGACGGCAGGCGCCAACGCAGCCTCCGGTGCCACGGCAACCCTCGTGTGGGGCGTTGACTCCGGCACGGTCAACGAGTCCGGCGTCAAGCAGACCGTCACTCCGCTTATGGAGAAGTTCGCCGACCTTCCGGGCGTGGCGTGCGTCAATTCGCCGTACGGCGAGACGTATGGCTCCGACTGCCCCAGCCAGGAACGTGAGCCCAGCCCCTTCCCGCTGCCTCCCGACATCCAAGCGAAGATCGACAAGGCCACCGCGGCGGCGATCGAAGCGACCAAGCCGATCAGTGAGAACGAGCAGGTCGCCTACGCCACCATCACGTTCGACAGCGCCACTGATGTTCCGACTGAGACCGCCAGCACCATCGTGGACGACGTGGAGGCCGCGAACGGCGAGAACGGTGTGACGATCGGGGCCAACGGCCAGATCCTGGCGTTCGCCGGCCAAGAACCACCGAGTGGCGAACTGATCGGCATCCTGGTCGCGATCATCATCCTGCTGATCGCCTTCGGGTCTGTGATCGCGGCGGGGCTACCGATCGTGACCGCGGTCTTCGGCCTCGGCGCGGGGCTGAGCCTGGTGACATTCACCGCCAACTTCTTCAACGTGGCCACGTTCGCGCCCACCCTGGCCGCCATGATCGGTCTGGGCGTCGGCATCGACTACGCGCTGTTCATCCTCAACCGGTTCCGGCAGGCCGTGATGGCCGGTCACGACCCCAAGGGCGCCGTGCTGGAGTCGGTGAACACCGCGGGACGGGCCGTGCAGTTCGCCGGTACCACGGTCATCATCGCCCTGCTGGGCCTGTTCGTGCTGGGCATCGGATTCTTCAACGGCCTGGCCATCGCTGCCTCTCTGACAGTGGCCATGGTCATGCTGTCGGCCGTGTGGTTGCTTCCTGCGCTGCTCTCACTGCTCGGCCACAAAGCCCTGGCGATCCGCATGCCGTGGGCCCGCAAGAACAAGGAATGGCACCCCGAAGGCGGCGGCTGGGCGCACTACGGTCGCCAGTTGCAGAAGCGGCCGTGGCTCTACACGATCGCCGCCACCGTCCTGGTGATGGTCCTCGCGATCCCCTACTTCAGCATCCGGCTCGGCTTCCCCGACGACAGCGGCCAGCCCGAGGGCAGCCCGGCGCGCACCGCCTACGAACTGCTGGCCGACGGTTTCGGTCCGGGCAGCAACGGCCCGTTCTTCGTGGCCGTGCAACTGCCCTACGCCTTGGACGAGGACTCGCTGCGTTCACTGATCCGCGATCTGCAGGACACGCCGGGGGTGGCTCGCACCATCCCCAACGAGGCGATGGTCCCGATCTCCGTGGTGCAGAACCAGACGATCACAGCCATCCAGGTGATCCCGGAGACCTCTCCGCAGGATCCGGCCACCGACGAGTTGTTGCAGCGTCTGCGTGACGAGACGATCCCGCAGGCTGAGCAGGGCACCACCATGCGCGCCTACGTCGGCGGATCGACGGCCGTGACCACGGACTTCACGACAGTGCTCTCCAACGCCCTGCCGGTGTTCCTGGCGGTCGTGGTGGGCTTGGGCTTCATCGCCCTGACCATCCTGTTCAGATCGCTGCTGGTGCCCCTCATCGGCGCTGTGACGAGCCTGCTGAGTCTGGGCGCGGCGCTGGGTGTCACCACGGCCGTCTTCCAGTGGGGCTGGGGGGCGAGCCTGCTCGGCGTGACCTCCACCGGCCCGATCCTGCCGTTCTTGCCGATCATGGTCTTCGCGATCCTCTTCGGCCTGTCCATGGACTACCAGGTCTTCCTGGTCAGTCGTATGCACGAGGAGTGGGTCCACACCAAGGACAACGCTCTCGCGGTACGACGCGGTCTGGCCGGCTCCGGACGCGTCGTGGCCATCGCTGCGGCGATCATGTCCAGCGTCTTCCTCGCGTTCATCCCGACCCCCGAGGACACCATCAAGCTCTTCGGTGTGGGTCTTGCCACGGCGGTCCTTGTGGATGCGTTCATCATCCGCCTCGTGCTTGTCCCGTCGCTGATCAGCTGGATAGGTCCGCCCACGTGGTGGCTGCCGAAGTGGCTGGGCTTCCTGCCCGAGGTCCACATGGAGGCTGAGGGCTCGTCCGACGAGATCGTCGACGACGACCCGGAGTTGGTCGGCGCGAAGTAGTTGTCGGGACGCCTGCCCGGGTAGTCGCACGGTTGGCAACACCGTGTTGCCCCGCAGCCCCGTCGATTGCGACGTTGTTGCCCCGCAGCCCCGTCGATTGCGACGTTGTTGCCGCTTCCGGGCCGTTAATCCGACAACAACGTCGCAAACCGTGCCGAGGACGTGCAACAACGTCGCAAACGGCAAGGCACCGAAGACGACGAAGCCCCCGACCGTTACCGGCCGGGGGCTTCGTCGTGCGGGGGTCAGCGGTAGTCGCTGCCTTCGCCCATGTAGGTGTCGTCGAGCGGGACGCTCGCGCCGGTCACATCGTCGAAGTGACCGTACGAGAAGTCGTCGTACGCCCGGTACTGGGCATAGACGGCGTCGCGTGCCTCCTGCGTGGGCTGCACCTGCAGGTTCCGGTACTGCGAGAGTCCGGTACCGGCGGGGATCAGCTTTCCGAGGATGACGTTCTCCTTGAGGCCGAGCAGCGGGTCGCTCTTGGCCTGGATGGCGGCCTCGGTGAGCACCCGGGTGGTCTCCTGGAAGGAGGCCGCCGACAGCCACGATTCGGTGGCCAGCGAGGCCTTCGTGATACCCATCAGCTCCGGACGTCCGGAGGCCGGCGTGCCGCCCTCCATGACCACCTGGCGGTTGACCTCGCGGAAGTTCGCGGTGTCCACCACGTCACCGGTGACGAACGGGGAGTTCCCCGGCTCGATGATGGTGACGCGCTTGAGCATCTGCCGGACGATGACCTCGATGTGCTTGTCGTGGATGGACACACCCTGCGGGCGGTACACCGCCTGGACCTGGTCGACGAGGTGCTGCTGCACGGCCCGAGCGTTCTTGATCCGCAGGATCTGCTTCGGGTCCTCCACACCGGCGGTCAGCTTGGTGCCGGCCGTGATGTGCTCGCCCTCCTCGACCTCGAGCTTGACCTTCTTCGACACCGGGTGCTCGATCGGCTCCGAGCCGTCGTCCGGGGTCACGATGATCTTGCGGGTCTTGTCGGTCTCCTCGATGCTCACCCGGCCGGTGGCCTCACTGATCGGCGCCAGACCCTTGGGGGTCCGGGCTTCGAACAGCTCGGTCACACGCGGCAGACCGTGCGTGATGTCCTCACCTGCGACACCACCGGTGTGGAACGTACGCATCGTCAACTGCGTTCCGGGCTCACCGATCGACTGCGCGGCAACGATGCCGACCGCCTCACCGACGTCCACGAGCTTGCCGGTCGCAAGCGACCGTCCGTAGCACAGCGCACAGACACCGACCTTGCTCTCACAGGTCATCACACTGCGCACACGGATCTTCTCGACCCCCTGCGCGGCGAGTTCCTGGATGAGCAGCGTGGTGAGGTCGGAGCCGGCCGCCGCGACGACGTTGCCGTCCACCTCGACGTCCTGGGCCAGGGTGCGGGTGGCCACCGAGGTCTCCACGTACTCCCCGATGATCCCGTCCTGGGCGATCTCGACCTCGATGCCACGTTCGGCACCACAGTCGCGCTCACGGATGATGACGTCCTGCGAGACGTCCACGAGACGCCGGGTGAGGTACCCCGAGTCGGCGGTCCGCAGCGCGGTATCCGCCAGACCCTTCCGGGCGCCGTGCGTGGAGATGAAGTACTCCAGCACGCTCAGACCCTCACGGAAGTTGCTCTTGATCGGCCGCACGATGGTCTCACCCTTGGTGTCGGCCACCTGACCACGCATACCCGCGATCTGGCTGATCTGGTTCATGTTTCCGCGGGCACCGGACTTGACCATCATCCAGACGGGGTTGCGCTCGGGGAAGTTCTCGGCCATCGCGACCGCAACCTCGTCCTTGGTCTCCCGCCAGATGTTCTCCAGGTCCCGGCGGCGCTCGATGTCGTCGAGCTGGCCGCGGTGGAACTGGGCCTCAACCTTCTCCGCCTTCTCCTCAGCCGCTGCGAGCAGCGCGGCCTTGGACTCGGGCATGTGGAAGTCCGAGATGGCAACGGTGACACCGGACCGCGTGGCCCAGTGGAAGCCGAGTGCCTTGAGCCGGTCGAGGGTCTGCGCCACCACGCCCTTGCCGTAGCGCTCGGACAGGTCGTTGACCAGTGCCCCGAGACGGCCCTTGTCCACCTGCTCGTTGACGAACGGGTAGTCGGCAGGCAGGGACTCGTTGAACAGCGCCCGGCCCAGGGTCGTCTCCACCGGACGGCCTTCATTCTGACCGTCGAGGCGGATCTTGATCTGCGCCTGCAGGTGAAGATCACCGTGGTCACGGGCCATCAGCGCTTCGGCGATGGACGAGAACGCACGGCCCTCGCCCTCTGCTCCCTCACGCAGTGTGGTGAGGAAGTAGATACCCAGCACCATGTCCTGCGTCGGCGTCGTGATCGGCTTGCCGTTGGCCGGCGACAGGATGTTGTTGCTCGACAGCATCAGCACCCGGGCCTCGGCCTGCGCCTCCGCACTGAGCGGAAGGTGCACGGCCATCTGGTCCCCGTCGAAGTCGGCGTTGAACGCGGTGCAGACCAGCGGGTGGATCTGAATCGCCTTACCCTCGATCAGCTGCGGCTCGAACGCCTGGATGCCCAGACGGTGCAGCGTGGGTGCGCGGTTGAGCAGCACGGGGTGCTCGGTGATGACCTCTTCGAGGACGTCCCACACCTCGTGACGCTGCTGACGCTCCACCATGCGCTTGGCGCTCTTGATGTTCTGCGCGTGGTTCAGGTCGACCAGGCGCTTCATCACGAACGGCTTGAACAGCTCGAGTGCCATCTGCTTGGGCAGACCGCACTGGTGCAGTTGCAGTTGCGGGCCGACGACGATGACCGAACGGCCGGAGTAGTCCACGCGCTTGCCGAGCAGGTTCTGGCGGAACCGACCCTGCTTGCCCTTGAGCATGTCGGACAGCGACTTCAGGGCCCGGTTGCCCGGTCCGGTGACCGGCCGGCCGCGACGGCCGTTGTCGAACAGCGCGTCCACGGCCTCCTGCAGCATGCGCTTCTCGTTGTTCACGATGATCTCGGGCGCGCCGAGGTCCAGCAGCCTCTTCAACCGGTTGTTGCGGTTGATGACGCGGCGGTACAGGTCGTTGAGGTCGGAGGTCGCGAAGCGGCCACCGTCGAGCTGCACCATCGGACGCAGGTCCGGCGGGATCACCGGGACGGCGTCGAGCACCATGCCCAGCGGCGAGTTGCTCGTGTTGAGGAAGGCGCTGACGACCTTGAGGCGCTTCACGGCACGCACCTTCTTGGCGCTCTTGCCGGTCCGCACGATCTCGCGCAGCTTCTCGGCCTCGCCCTCGAGGTCGAAGGTCTTCAAACGCTCCTGGATCGCCTGCGCGCCCATGTAGCCCTCGAAGTAGTTGCCGAAGCGGTCGCGCATCTCGCGGTACAACTGCTCGTCGCCCTCGAGGTCCTGGACCTTCAGGGTGCGGAAGCGGTCGAACACAGCGTCGAGACGGTCGATCTCCTTGTCGAAGCGCTTGCGGATCTGCGTCATCTCGCGCTCGGCCGCATCCCGCGTCTTCTTCTTGACGTCGGCCTTGGCCTCCGCCTCCTCGAGCTTCGCGAGATCCTCTTCCAGCTTCTCCTGGCGCTTGTTGATCTCGTCGTCGCGACGGTTCTCCAGCTGCTTCTTGGACATGCCGATCTTCGTCTCGAGGCTCGGCAGGTCGCGATGACGCGCCTCCTCGTCGACGCTGGTCACCATGTAGGCCGCGAAGTAGATGACCTTGTCGAGGTCCTTGGGCGCGATGTCCAGCAGCAGGCTCAGCCGGCTCGGCACACCCTTGAAGTACCAGATGTGCGCCACCGGCGCCGCGAGTTCGATGTGGCCCATGCGCTCACGACGCACCTTGCTGCGGGTCACCTCGACGCCACAGCGCTCACAGATGATGCCCTTGTAGCGGACTCGCTTGTACTTGCCGCAGTAGCACTCCCAGTCCCGGGTCGGGCCGAAGATCTTCTCGCAGAAGAGTCCGTCCCGCTCCGGCTTGAGCGTGCGGTAGTTGATGGTCTCGGGCTTCTTGACCTCGCCGTGCGACCAGGCCCGGATGTCTTCACCGGTGGCCAGGCCGATGCGCAGTTCGTCGAAGAAGTTCACGTCCAGCACGTGGTGGTCGTGCAGCCGGTAGTAGATCCGTCGACCATCGCGCCGCGCCGCGACCAATCCCGCCTCGCGCAGCACCCGCAGCGTCGCGCGCGCCTCCGCCTCGCGCTCCAAGATCCCCTGCGCCGTGTCCGCGAGATTGCGCAACGCGTCGCGCAGCGTGCATCCGCCGCGCAGGTCCTTGCGGATGGATTCCAGCATGTCCTCGTCGTAGCAAACTCCCGTGAACGGGCACGGCTCAACCATGTCGGGACGGTAGAACGTCCCGTACTTCGCTACCTCGCGCCGACGCGGCCCGGACCACGGGATGCGGTGCGGGGCCACGGCCTGCTCGTACTTCGCCCAAGCGCGACCGTGCGACAGGGCGAGAACGTCGTCGTCGAAGCGGTCGGCGACATCGACACGATCGCCGATCTTAACCGTCTGCCCGACATGCTAGCGAAGCGCGGCTACGCGAAGAACGACATCCCGCGCATCATGCACGGCAACTGGATTCGCTTCTTCTCTGAAGTACTCCCGGAGTAATTGACAGACCAAACCGAACGAGGAATGTCAATCCGCTGATTGGAACGT
>CALFYG010000084.1 GCA_937952095.1 uncultured Micrococcales bacterium
GGTCACGTGATTGGCGGCGAGTCCGTGGGCTCGCGCCAACCAACTGACTCCTCCCCCAAGGGTGTAGCCCACGACACCCACGTCTGCCGACGATCCGGCCAAGGCCGCCAGTCCATGCACGGCGGCGGCAGCCGTCACCTGGCCCCACAGCGTGCCGGCTTCAACCCAGGCGGTTCGCGTTTCCGGGTCCACGCTGACCCCCTGCATCCCCGACATGTTCAGCAGCAGCGCGCCATCGAGTCCGCCGTGGGCGGCAAGCGGTGCCGCATTGTGGCCGGTCCCCTGGACTGCCACCGCCAGGCCGCGATCGCGAGCGGCGGTCACGGCAGTCGCCACATCCTCAGCTGTGCGTGGGAGCACGACTGCCGCGGGGTGTTGGTCGACCGCGAGGTTCCACGGGGTCCGGGCCGTGTCCCAGGTCTCGTCGCCTGGCAGGACCACGGCGTGGGGCAGCACGTCGGCGAGCGCGGTCAGTGAATCCGAAGTTGTCATGCATTTCCCTCCGTCGGCGAATCCGATTGGAGGTACTTCCCTGCAAGATCATTCTCATACCTGTCGGACGGGCGGTCGAGTGCCACGAAGTTGTCGGTGGCGTCCCCGCCTGCGGCCGGGTATCCGAGCCGTTCGCCGGGGCACCAGGAATCGTGGAAAGATCCCACAGGACATCAGAACGGGAGCGTGACGAGACACCGTCCGAGCACGCCGATCGCAACTTCGCCGAGTTGGTGCAGGAATTGCGCGTCGCCCAGACCGGTGTGCAGATCCTGTTCGCCTTTCTCCTCACGCTCGCCTTCTACGAGTCCTTCCCTCGGGACAACCGCGTCTTCGACTACGTGCTTGCCGGTGCGCTGCTGGCTGCGGCGTGCTCCGCGCTGTGCTTCATGGCGCCCGTGTCCGCACACCGGCTCACATTCCGGCAAGGGGGTAAGGAGCGGCTGGTCTGGGTCACGCATGGCCTCGCCCTCGTGGGCCTCGCGCTGCTGGCCATAGCGATGTTGGCCTCGATCTGGTTGGTGCTCGCCTACCTCTTCACGTGGGTGACTGCATCGGCAACCGTCGCCGCCCTGGCGTTCTTGGTGCTGGCGCTCTGGGTCGTCATTCCGCTACGCATGAGGACCCGAAGATAGGTGGGCCACCGTGGCATTCGTGTGAGCCGCGAGGCCCCATAGGGACTAGCGCGACCCCGGCGGATCACGCTAACCTCTGCCTTCTCGCAGGCCAAGGAGGCGCAATGGCTCGGTGGACCCGTCCGGCGTCATGGTTGTTGGCGGCACCCCTGGCAGTGGGATTGCTGCCTGCGACCGGATGGGCCGCTGACGACCCCGTCGGGTCGATCGCCCAGGAGAAAGACCAGATCCTGACGCCCACGCTCCAGAGCCTGGCCGCGGGCGAGCCCAGCCCCAGAGGCGGCTCCGGCCCCGTGACGAGGTCGAGTGACGGGCCAGGCGCACCGCTGGAGACGGCGACGGGTCGACTACTGGTGGATATTCGCCTGACCAACACCTCACCCGCCACGCTGCAGGGTCTGCGCGATGCCGGCGGACGCGTGACCTTCGTCGACCAGACCATGCGCACCGCCACCGTTGCAGTGCAGCCCTCGGATCTGCAAGCACTGGCTACCTCCGGCCCTGCGGTGATCGCAGTGCGGGAGATCCTCCAGCCGATGACCAACGCGGCCTGTCCCAGCGGGGACTTCGTGTCAGAAGGGGTCACCCAACTCCGAGCCGCCCTCGCGCGGGCTCAATTCCCGGTGGACGGTCGCGGGGTGACCGTGGGGATCCTCTCGGACTCCTACGACAAGTTGGGGGGTGCCGCCACCGACGTGACGAACGGTGAACTCCCTGGATCCGGCAACCCCTGTGGCAACACCACTGCCATCGACAACCTCATCGAAGGTCCGGGCGGCTCCAGCGACGAGGGACGCGCCATGGCACAGATCGTGCATGACGTCGCGCCGGGCGCGAAGATCCTGTTCGCCAGCGCATTCTTCGGTGAGAGTGCATTCGCGCAGTCGATCCGTGACCTCGCCGCGGCCGGCGCGGACATCATCGTCGACGACGTCAGTTACTTCTCAGAGCCGGTCTTCCAGGACGGCGTGATTGCCAAGGCAGTCCGTGATGTGACCGCGGATGGGGTCACCTACTTCAGCTCCGCCGCCAACTCGAACCTGATCATCGGCGGCAACCGGGTGGCGTCGTATGAGGCACCGGCGTACCGACCCACGTCGTGCCCGAGCGCCATCAATTCGATCTACACGGGATCCACGTTCGACTGCCACGACTTCGATCCCGGCGGCGGGCTCGATGCCCTGTACAACTTCACCGCAAACGGCAGCCTCCGGTACACGTTGGGGTGGAGTGAGCCCCAGAACGGCGTGTCGACGGACTTCGACATCTGCCTCACGAACTCGACCGGCACGACAGCTTTCGGATGCGCGCAGGGCCCCAACATCACGACGGGCCTCGCCTCCGAAGTGGTCAGCGGGACGGGATCGGGGACCCTTGCATGGGTCATCGTGCGCTATGAGAGCACTGGCACCCCCCGACTCAAACTGATCTCCCACAGGTCCGCCCTCACCGCGGTGCAGTACAACACCAGTGCGGGCGGGGACATCGTCGGTCCGACCATCTTCGGTCACAACGCCTCGATCCCGGGCGTCACCGTGGCGGCGGTCCCCTACAACAACAGCAGTGCTCTGGAGACGTTCTCGTCGTTCGGTCCGGCGCTGTACTGCTGGGGGCCCGTCGATGGACCGACACCGTCAGGACCGCTTAACCCCTGCCAGTCGGCCACCGTGGATCTCGCGGCGACCGACGGTGGGATCAACAGCTTCTTCCCGCCCGGGGACGGACCCCCCTACCGCTTCTACGGGACCTCGGCGGCGGCCCCGCACGCGGCGGCCGTTGCGGCGCTGATGCTGCAGGGCCAACGGTGCCTCTCGCCGGATGGCGTGAAGAACGCCCTTAACGCCAGCGGACGCCCCGTCGGGAGCGCTCCGGTGGACGGTGCCGGGGCGGGCCTCATCGACGCCGTAGACGCGGTCACGGCGGGCGACTGTGAAGCCCCGGCCGTGAACATCGGCGTGAGCAGCGGGTGGTTCCGCACGCCGGTTGTCTCTGCGGCAGCATCCGCCAGGGACAACCGCGTGGTCACGGACCTCGTGTGTACCGGAGTATCGACCCAGCCTGTGACCGGTCTCAACACGACCTCCGCGGCACAGAGTTGGTCGGTGACCGGCGAAGGCCGGTACACGGTCGACTGCTCCGCGAGGGACCTCAAGGGCAACACCGGTCCTGCACGCGTCGACCTCGGGATCGACATGACCCCCCCGGTGGTCACGTGTCGGCCGGCCAAACTCCCGTTCCGGGGACCCGGAACGGTGAGAGCTGGGGTCAGTGATGCCCTCTCGGGACCGGCGGCGCCCACCGTGTCGACCCGGGTGCGGACCAACAAAGTCGGACGGTTCACCACCACGCTGAACGGCGCAGACGTCGCAGGTAACACCGCCTCCGCCAGGTGCAGGTACTCGGTCGCCGTGATGCCGTTGTTGAAGGGGCCGGCGAAGGCAGCATCGGGGGCACGCAAGAAGTTCAAGGTGTCGCGACTCCCTTCTAAGGCGAAGGCGACGTGGACCGTGAAATCCAAGGGAAAGACCGTCCAGGTCACGAAGGGCAAGGCGAACAAGGCCGGCGTCGCGAAACTCAAGATCCGCTTCTCCGCCAAAGGCAAGTACGTCGTGTCGGTGAAGTCAGCCGGCGCATCGACACGCAAGGTCGTGCGGGTCGCCTGAAGACACCTGCGTGCGAGCCGAGACCACCCGACCGACGGCACTCGCCCGGCAGGAACCGAACCACCCCAGAAACACCGAAACCCCTGGTCATCCCAGGGGTTCGAGTGGCGCGCCCGAAGGGATTCGAACCCCTAACCTTCTGATCCGTAGTTCACAGTGGGTCGTCTGATCGAGTGTCATCCTGTGTCACTGAGTCTACGTTTTCCCTGATCAGAAGCGTATTTCGTCCCATCACGTAATAGTGAGTATCAGCCGGTATCCGCGTCCGTGGGTATCGCGTGGGTATCGAAGAAGGGGCATCACCATGAGCAAGAAGAAGAGGCGCGACGGTTCAGGTTCCGTGTTTCAGGACGGGAACGGCAGGTGGATCGCTCAGATTCGCCGTTACGACGAGTTGAAGGGCGAGTCCAGGAAGACCAGGCGTCGCGCAAGGTCGCGTGATCACGCACGCGAACTGCTCGCGGAACTCAACGCCACGGGGGCAACGCAAATCAACTCAAGCATCACCCTCGCCGAGTACTTGGCCAACTGGCTCAAGGAGGTCCTGCCGATTCAGGACAGGTCCACCTCAACCAAGGCCTTGTACTCCCAGTGCCTGACCTACTACGGCATTCCCGCCGCTGGGGAGGTTCCGATCACGAAGTTGACACCCAGTATGTGTGAGCAATGGCTTGATGCCGTACGCAGCACGAAGAAACTGGGTAAGGCTGACCCCGCCACCGGCGTGAGGAGGAGGGACGGCGATCCGATTGCGGCCTCCACCGTTAGGAATACCTACATGGCGGCACTTCAGGCTCTCAACACGGCAGTGCGCGATGGCGTGATCACGTCGAACCCGCTTGCCCAGATCTTGGTCTCGATCCGCCGAATCTGTCCAGCCAGTCGGGCCCGAACATGTGGATCCTGCTCGAGGATCAACTCTTCTCGCCAGCGGTTCAGTTCCGCATTCCTCGAGTCTCGGTCACGGATCGCTTGCCGTTCCGCCTCCGTCCTCGGCACTGCGGCCTTCTGCAGCTCGTCCAGGTGCAGCAGCAGCGGCTGCATCAGCGCGCGCAGGCGCGCACGGTCGCAGCCTGCATAGGCCGTCTCCAGTGCGGCCACCTGTTCGCGGATGCGACGGCTGGCCTGGCCGTCCAGGCCCGGGGCCGGTTCGTAGCTGATCGGCGCGGCCTTGTAGGCGTCACCGGTGGCCTCGCTGCCCAGGTCGGCACCGCGTTCGTGGCGGCCCGGATGGAACCGCACCTGCGGCGAGGGCCGCGCGCGCGCATGTTCGATCTCCTTGCCGAACAGGAACTCGGCGATCTTGTTCTGCGCCCGGATGATTTCCTGCGCCACCACGTCGGCCGCGTCGCCGTCGGTCCGCCAGGTCCCGGCGAAGCGGGTGCCCTGGACCTGGACCGGATTGCGCCGCTCCAGCAGCCGGCGCCGGGCTTCCGTGTCGGCGGACCCGGCGCTGGTGCTGCCCGGCACCGCGGCCGCGGGCCGGTTCCAGCGATCGGAGCGTCCGTCCGGCAGGCGCGGGCGGCCGTCTTCGTCGAACAGCCCCGGCGCACCGGGCGCCGCCGGTGTCGCGACCACCGCCGTTGTCGCCGGCGGCAGCGCCTGCGCATCGGAAGGCGCGGGCAAGGCCGGCGTCCTCCCGCCGGGAACCGATGCCTGGGCCGGCGGCAAGCTGACCGGCGGCGGCACGACCGGATCGGCCGGGCGGGTGACAAAGCCCACCCGCATGCGCTGTGGCTGGGCACCGGCGTCCACCTGGACGCGCGAAAGCCCACCGGCCAGATGCCAGGCCAATGCCAGGATCACCACCGCGCCCGCGGCCGCCGCCGCACGCGGCAGCAGCTCATCACGCCACGGAAGTTTGCGCAGGCTGGTCAAGCTGGAACGATGCGATGCGTTGCCGGAACCGGAAGTGACCCTCGCCGATGACGCAAGTTCCCGCACCGACGGCGCCATCACCCGGCCCGTTCAGCCCCATCGGCACCACCACCGGCGCCACCCGCTGGCAGGTGGCGCCCGCACGGCGTCGTGCCGGCCTACTCGCCGGTCAGGTCGACCACGTCGAACGGGGTGACCGGATCGACCTCGGCGTCGTAGTCCACGTCGTCGCGCTCGAAGCCGAACAGGCTGAGGAAGTCATGCTTGTAGCTGGCGTAGTCGGTCAGCTCGAACAGGTTCTCGCTGGTCACCGTCGGCCACAGCGCGCGGCAGGCCTGCTGCACGTCGTCGCGCAGTTCGCGGTCGTCCAGGCGCAGGCGGTTGCTGTCGTCGGCCGGCGGCGGATGGGCCGCGTACAGGTGCTCGCCGAAAGTGCGTTCGAGCTGCTCGATGGTGCCCTCGTGCAGCCCCTTCTCCTTCATGATCCGGTAGACGATGGCGATGTACAGCGGCA
>CALFYG010000085.1 GCA_937952095.1 uncultured Micrococcales bacterium
GCGCATTCGTCGAGCCACAATGTGGAGTCGGTCTTGAGGGTCTGTTCCAGGCGGGTCGCAGTGAACCCGGCGGCCCGTGCCACCTCGGGCAGGTCGGCGCCCAGCGCCGAGACCGCCGACGCTCCGCGGGTGGGGTGGTCCAACTCGATGGCGCACCGGGGCTCGGCCGTGGCAGGCGTCAACGGCAGGGCGCCGAGGAGCAGTCCCGCTGCCACCACCGCCCGCGCCCGCATGCCCAGCCCTTTCGCCGTCCCCCTTCCCTTCGGCGTGGCGGGGGGCCGACCTTGAACGCTTCGCCCGGGCGTGAGCCGGGAGGGTGAGCATCGTAGACTTGTCGGGTCGGGCGGTGCGCCGCCCACGCCGCCTTAGCTCAGTCGGCCAGAGCGACGCACTCGTAATGCGTAGGTCGTCGGTTCGATTCCGACAGGCGGCTCCAGGTGAAGTTGGACGTGGTCGGCGTGTACGCCGAGATTCGGCGTGAACCCGACTATCGGTTCGGGTGCGGTCGATCACCCGGTGCCAGCACCAGAGACTCAGGGGCAGCCGCCATGGGTCGCAGCCCCAGAAGCGTGCGCCGTGGCCGTGAACCGTTCTCTTACTGGTCGACGACGACCTGGCCGTTCCGGATGGACGAGGCCAGGACGGTCAACGGAGCCGGCGATTTGCCCATCGCGATGAGCCTGCGCGACCACTTGGGGGCGGGGATGCCGGCGACGCCGGGAGTCCAGTCGAGGTTCTCTCCGGTGCAGACGTCGAAGCGCGAGTTGTGCCAGGGGCAGGTGATGACCCCGTCCTCGTACCCACCCCTGGGTCCGCGGCTCAGGCTGAGTCCAGCGTGCGGGCAGCGGTCACGACCGATGCAGACCTCATCGGGGCTCTGGGAGGTACGGATCACCAAGTACGTCTCGCCGTCGATCGTCACCGCAGTGGGCCTGTCGAAGGGAAAATCCTTGATCGGCCCGAGTTGGGTTTGCATACCTTCACGCTACGTGGGTTCCTCGTGTTCGCATTCTCGTACTGCGCCTGACGTGGCCGCAGCGGTGCCTGGAACAGCCCGACCACGGGATCCACGTTGGCGCGGACCCCACAACTGGGCCAGGTCGGCGTCCGGTGGCCCAGTAGTGGGGGTGGGATCGCTGGCTGAACTGGGCCAAACCGGACCATTCGGTCCCACAACAGGGCCACCCGCGCCCTTCTGGCCACAAACTGGCCCAGTTGTGGGTGCCGGCCAGCGACCTCGATCGCGGCGAGGATCTCATCCGGTGTCTGACGGACGAAGGCACTCAGGCAGTCGCGGGTTGGAGGCTGATCAGCTGGGCGTCAGGTTCCAGTACCAGCGGTTGTTGACCGACTCCGGCGGGCGGTTCACGTCACCGACCAGAGGATCCGCCAGGCTCTTGGTGAACTGACCGGCCACGCCGGTGGCGTTCACGCTCAGTCCGTTCGTGAGCAGGTCCCCGCCGTTCGGACCGAACTGAAGCGAGGTCTGGCGGGTGTCGGGGACCCAGATCTCACCGAGGTCGATGTCGTATTCAAGGTACTCGCAGGTGTAGTCGATCGTCGGTGTCTGCTGCGCGTTCACGTCGACGGAGTAACGGCGGCCTTGGTACTCGCGATCGATGCCCTTGTCCACGGTCACGAACGCCGACAGCGATGCGATGGCCAACTGTCCTGTGTCCGGCGAGGCCGAGCAATTGCGCCGGGTCGGCCCGTTCAGGACGGAGGCGTTGTACTTCCAGGTCACTGTTCCCTCGATGCCGGTGTAGTGCACGGCATCGTCTCCCCATGCCTGGTTGGTGATGGGGTCGCGCTCTTGGTAGAAGTACGTGATCGACCCGTCCCACGAAGTCCCTGATCCGTCTTCGCCGCCGAACGTCCCGACGTAGCGCTTCGCGACGACGGTGATGATGAACGGCTTGCCCTTGACGGGCCGGCCCTTCCCCTCGGGCACCGCGATGCTCCGCATGGAGAACACGCCAGGCTTGGGGAAGGTGCGGGACAGTTTCACTTTGCCGCTCTTAGGGACCTTGTAGGTCTTCACGGTCTTGAACTTCCCGCTGCCCTGTTTCAGCTGAAGCTTGATCTGCTGGTAGCCCTTGATCTTGACCGTCTGGCGCCAGGTGTCGCCGGTGACAAGTTGGCGGGACTTGAGTAGGGGGGCCAGATCGTCCTTTGCCCGCACCAGAGAAAAGTTCGGCGCGGTGGGTGCAGCCAACGACGGCGCTGCGATGATGCTGGACGTCGCGAGAACAACCGCTGTTGTGACTCCGAGTGCTTCTTTGCAGACCACGGCAAACCTCCCAGTAGATTGCGCAAGCGTAGTCCTGCACGCGCGGCTGATCAATGTCGCGTGCCCGAACGGACCATGCCAGCGCGACCGTGGCTTCACGCGTGGCCACCTGTTCTCCTCCGGAGCCGCGAGCGGATGACCACCAGGCTGCGGCGTGAAGTGGCCGAGGCGGGCCCGGGAGTCGTTCAGCGCGAGTACTCCGTCGCACTTACCGTTGAACCATGAGGCTTGTGATCGTGACAACTCTGGCCGCTGCAGCCTTGCTGCTATCCGGATGCGGACAGGCCTCCGAGATCGCCGGTCAGGCCGGCAGCGCTGCCGCCAGCGCCGCGGCCGGCGAGGTGCAGCGCCAGGCAGACGAAGCTGTGGGCGAAGCGCTGGGTCCGGTCTGTGACGGACTGAATCAAGCGGAGAACAGCCTCTCCGCGCTTGCCGCGGGCAAAGCGGAAACGGTCGCGGAGGCGAAGCAACAGATCGCCGATGCCCAAGCCGACCTCACAGACGGCTCCGCTGCGGGAGCCATCGCCTCAGAAGCCGTCGTCGCAGGAGTGTCTTCGGCGCTCGATGGGCTGGCACAGTCGCTGGCGCCCCTTGCAGATGATGCCGTCGTGCCGGAGTCCGTCGCGGGTGCGGCGACCGCCGTGACCGACACGATCGCGCAAGCACAGGGCACTCTCGGCTGTTGATGCCGCCGACCGAAGGCCGCAAGGTTGGCGCTCCGGAGCCACAGCGCGGGCTCGTCGTCGAAGGCGTGTAAGAGCCTCACAGTGACGGCTGCGCAGGCTATCTTTCCCGGCGATTTCGCAGTGAATTCTTGTCACACCCCCTGCGTAACGTGGCTCGTATACGGGGAAGGGGTGCTATGGGATTCTTCGAGGTCTCCCAGGGAGCTTCCCGCAGGGCGCGGATCCGCGCCGGGCTGCCCACGGAACACCCCGCACTTCTCGATGACATCTCTGCACTTGTCGCGGACCTGCCCGATCCGGAGCTGCTGTGCGCGGAGGAACGCGCGGGCACGATGGCGGCCGTGGCGACCCTGACCAATCAACTGCAGGCGTATCTGACCTCGGTCGCAGGAGCCAGCCATGCGCAGGGCGATTCGCGGGTTCTTGGCGCCGGCACGACCGGCACGTTGGTAGCGGCGGCCACTGGTGCGACGGTGCAGGCCGGGTCGGCGATCGTCGCGGCCGCGGCCGAACTCCCGTCCTTCCCGCAGTTGGAGCAGGCCTTCAGTGATGGCCGGGTCTCCAGCCAACACGTGTCGGTGATTCTGCAGACCACGAAGGGCCTGGGGAACCGCGAGGACGTGGTGAACACCGCGGTGGGCCTGGCCGCCGCGACCGATCCCCGCGAGACCCGACACGTCCTGCAGGTCATCGCCGACGCGGAGAGTGAGGACCACGCGCACTTGTCCCACATGGATCAACGAGAGCGCAGGTGTCTTCGCCTCAGCGCCCGGCCGTCGGGGATGTGGCGGCTCACCGGGATGCTCGACGACGTCGAAGGTGCCCGCCTGGCTGAGGTGCTCGAGCAGTTCAGCGCCGCCCGCGACGCGGGGGTGGACGCTGGCGAGACGTTGCCGCAGCGTCGCGCCGACGCGCTGGCCGCGATGGCCGAGGCGGCGAACGCCAACCGCAACCCTTTGGGCACGTCCGGGCTGTCGGTCCTCATCGACGCCGACGATCTGCCGGAGGCGCAACGTGCGCTGCTGACCGACGGCACCCCCATCACGGCCGATTCCTTCGAGCTGCTGACCTGCACGATGGCCTGCATGGTCATCTTCGGGACGAAGGCCAAGGGCGGCTTCGTGCCGATCGCGATGGGGCGCACCAGCCGACGTGCCACCGTGCACCAGTGGGGAGCGTTGATCGCCCGGGATCGAGGCTGTGTGCGGTGCGGGCGTACGCCACGGTTCTGCGAGGCTCACCACATCGTCCATTGGCGCCATGGTGGGGTGACCGACGTGTCGAATCTGGTTCTGCTGTGTTCGAGATGTCATCACGATCTTCACCACGGTCGCTTCGAGATCGCCATGGATCCAGTCGGAATCCCAGAGGTGAGGGTGAGCCGTGGCCCGCCCGCGGTTTCGCGGGTCTGAGGGGCCCGGTGGTAGCGGTGTGACTACTCTGACGGCGTGGTTCATGAACTTGCGCAGGTCAACATCGCGCGGCTGTCCGCGCCGCTGGAGTCCGAGCAGCTTGCGGACTTCGTCGCTGCCCTGGACGAGGTGAATGCCGAAGCTGAGGCTGCGCCAGGATTCCGGTGGCGGCTGGCGGACGACTCAGGGAACGCGACGGGTATCCCGGCATTCCAGTGGGATGTGGCCGATTCAGCCGGCGTGATCGTGAACATGTCGACGTGGTCCTCGGTGGAGGCTTTGCGGGACTTCATCTATGAAGGTCGGCACATCGAGGTGCTGCGCCGCAGGCGGGAGTGGTTCCACAAGGTGGCTGACGCGACCACGGTGCTGTGGTGGGTCCCGGCAGGTCATGAACCGACGACCAAGGAGGCTGAGGAGCGTCTGCGTCATGTGCGCGAGCATGGGCCAACACCTCACGCTTTCACACTGCGCGAGACCTTCCCACCGCCGGTCGCATCGTGAACGAGTTGCCACCTGTGTTCGACCGACTTATCGCGACCGCGGAAACGGTGGCTCAGGCGAGACCGGCGGATGTCGACCTCGAGATGGCACGGGAGGTCTTCTTGGAGGCGGCGACGCTGCTGCACAACGGCCTCGCTCTCGATGGTCTCGACGACCACGACGCCCGAGCTGTGGTGGCCGGTCTGTGCGAGGATCTCGTCGCCACCGACCCGGGATCAGCCATCCGCGCCCGTGCGAGGCGGACGACTGAGAATGCAGAGGACCTGCATGCCCCGGAGGCCGTTGCGGCGTCGTACCTGGTATCGGTGCGGATACTGCAGCTCTGAGCGTGTATGTCACCCCGCTGCACAGGGAAACGTGTCTGTCGAGGCCAGAAGCTGAGTGCGGGTCAGGTGCCGGCCAAGAGTCCGAAGAACAATCTGCCCAGGAAGTCCGAGAGCCAGACGACGTCCTTAGATCTGCACCACCCGGATCGTCGACAGCGTGGGATCGGCAGCATAGGCGATCCTGATCCCGGCGGAGCGGGCGCTGTCCAGCGCCTCGATGACTGACGGCGTCACCTCCTCGCCGGGCGCGAGCACGGGTATGCCGGGTGGGTAGGGAGCGATGAGCTCTGCGCTGATCCGTCCCACCGCGGCACGGACTCCGACCGGTTCGGCAACTGCGAAGAAGGCCTCGCGGGGTGGCACGACGACCTCCGGCTCGACGGAGTACGCGGCCGGTTCGACCGGTGGCCGGGCATCGCCACGGTGGCGATCGATGGAGACCGCGATCTGGTCTGCGAGCCGGGCGAGGGTCGCGTGAGTGTCAGCCAGGGACACGATCGCCACAAGGACGTCGCGGTCGGCGGACTCCACGGGCATGCCCGCGGCGATCAGATCCTGCTCGACGGCGTTGCCGTCGGCTCCGGTGCCCGACAGCACGAGCGTGAGCTTGACCGGATCGACGCCGGGCCCGTCGAGCACTACCAGACCCTTGACCTGCTTCAGCCGTTCGCGGGCGGCGTGCGTCGCAGCGATGGCTTCGGTGAGCAGCACGCGCCCGTCGCGCTCGAGCAGAGCCCGGGAGGCGTCGATGCTGGCGAGGATCGCACCGGCCGGACTCGTCGTCGCCGTCGCCTCCACGCCGGCATCGAGCCGGGCGGGGTCGATGCGTTCGGTCCGGGCCAGCACCAGAGCGGCCTGGCTCCAGGCGGGCAGCGTCTTGTGTGCGCTGGTCACCATCGCGTCCGCGCCGCACTGCAGCGGGTGCGGCGGCAGATCGGGGTGGAAGCCGAAGTGCGCCGCCCACGCGGCATCGACGATCAGAGGCACGCCATGTGCATGGGCGGCCTGCGCCAACCCCCGCACATCCCCCACGGTGCCGACGTAGGAGGGATCGCCGACGAAGACGGCCAGTGCCTCCGGGTGCTCGGCGAGGGCGGCCGCCACCGTCTTTGGCGCAACCCCGAGTGGCAGTCCGGTCGCGGTGTCCACCTCGGGGCGGACCCATACCGGGGTCAGTCCGGCGAGCACGAGTCCGATGAGCAGCGAACGGTGCAGCGTGCGGCTCACGATCACCGTGCCGCCATCGCCCCCGACGGCCAGCGCGAGGGCCTGATTGGCGTGGGTGGCACCGCCGGTGGAGAAACGGCAGACGTCGGCAGCCCACAGTCGGGCGGCCCGCGCCTCGGCCTCGGAAAGGACACCGGCGGACAGCTTCATCGTGTCCATTCCCCCGTAGAGGGGCACGTCGCCGGCGACCACATCGCCCACGAGGTCGTGACGTTGCTTGTGGCCCGGGATCGTGAACGGCGTGGGGGCCGACTCCTGGAACCGCAGCCATGCGTCCAGCAACGGGGCGTCCGCGCGTAGTGAACGAGGGTCAGTGGGCATGGTGGTTCCTCACGAGCTGGCAATGGTGCGGTCGTCCACCAGTGCATTGTCCACCGCCGGAGCACGACAGGCGGCCCGCCCCTTGCGACGTCAGCCCCCCGGCAGTGGCAGTCTTTGTCCATGAGCGAGAGCCCTGAGGCCGCCGAACAGGCGCCGGACGATCAACCGCCGGTGTCCGGAGCCCACCTGGACAAGAAGAAGACCATCATCGGGGCGATCATCACTCTGATCATCCTGGGGCTGGTGTTCTGGGGGCTGTCCAAGAACTTCGGGTCGTTCGCCGACGCCTGGGATCAGATCCAGCAGATGCCGCCATCGACGATGGCGGCCCTGGCCCTCGTGGCTGTGGTGAACATCCTCGTCTACGTGTTCCCCTACATGCCTGCCATCCCAGGATTGAAGTACAAGCCCGCTTTCATGGTTCGGCAGACGTCGTGGATGATGGCTGCTCTCGTGCCGGCGGGCGGTGCCTTCGCGCTGGCGTTGCAGTACATGATGCTGGCCACCTACAAGGTCCGCTCGGCTGCTGCCACCTCCGGCATCGCCATCACGAGCGTATGGAGTTTCTTCATGACGTTCCTGCTGCCGGTCCTGGGCGTGCTCGTGCTTGTACCCTCCGGCGAACTGCAGGCGGCGTGGGTGTGGGCTGGTGTGATCGGCTTGGTCGCTCTTGCCGCGATGATCGTGGTGTTCTGGCTGATCCTGCGCAGTGAGACAAGTGCCCGCATGGTGGCCAGACTGGGTCAGAAACTCGCCAACCCGTTCATGCACCGACTGCACAAGGACATCGACGTGACCGAGTCCGTCATCAGTTTCCGGGACAAGGTCGTGGACGTCGTGAAGGCGCACTGGATCTCGCTGACCGTCACCAACCTTGCCGTGTCCTTCATGCAGTTCATGATCCTTTTCGTCGCGATCCGGGGGGTGGCGGGGAACCCACAAGAGTCGGGGATCACCTTCGCTGAGGCGTTTGCGGCCTTCGCGATCTCCCGGCTGGGGACCCTGATCCCCATCACCCCTGGCGGTCTGGGCACGGTCGCCGGTGTGCTCGGCGCGATGCTGGCCACCTTCGGAATGCAGAGTTCGCTGATCCTGGCGGCTGTGCTGGTGTGGCAGATGGTGCAGTTGTTCCCGCAGGCCTTCACCGGAATCGGCACCCTGATCGGCTGGCGGATCCACGAGGCTCGCGCGCGGGTGTCACCGGCCTGAACCGAGCTCGACTGCGTGGATCAGAGTCGCAGGATCCGCACCACGTTCATCTGGTTGGTCCTGGCCATTACCGTCTGCCTCGACGGCATGGGTGGGTGACGACTGAGGTCGTTGGGGATCGCAGTGGTGTTCATCGCGTGCCGCGGGGTAAGCCCCGGCATGCCGATGATGACGAAGAAGGGCAAGCCCAAGAAGAGCGAGTTGCCCAGCACTGTGTCCAGGTCCAGCAAGAAGGCCCAGCGCACCTTCGCCAAGGCGCATGATTCGGCGGCTCGGGAGTACGGCGAGGGCGAGCGCGCCATGCGCACCGCTTGGTCGGCGCTGAAGCACACCTACGAGAAGGTCGGTGACCGCTGGAAGCGCAAGGACAAGCCTGGCCCGTCGGACGCCCAGGCGAAGGGCGGGAAGTCGACCAAGCGCAAGACCGCGGGTGGGGTCGACGCGAACGCCACGAAAGCGCACCTTTACGAGGTCGCCACTGAGTTGGGCGTCAAGGGCAGATCCACGATGTCGAAGAAGGAACTCGTCAAGGCCATCCAGAAGGAGAACGACCGGCGGACGGCGAAGGCGCGGCGGTGATCCGTCGATTGTGATGTTGTTGCGACGCCTGCGCGCCGACTGTGACGTCGTTGCTGGATCGCCGGCCTGAGAACCAGCAACGACGTAACACTCGCGCCGCGACGGTGGCAACAACGTCGCACTCGAGGCGGCTACAACCGCTGCCGCTCCACCAGATCCCGGAAGGGGCCCTCCTGGGCCATCAGTTCGTCGAAGGCGCCCTGCTGCACGACGACACCGCTGCCCAGAACGATGATCTGGTCCGCCCTCTCTATCGTGGACAGCCGGTGAGCCACCACGATCCGGGTGATCTGCAGGGTGTCGAGGCTGGTGACGATGGCTGACTGGCTCACATTGTCGAGGGCGGACGTGGCCTCGTCGAGGATGAGGATCTGGGGGCGCCCGGCCAGCGCCCGCGCCAGCAGGATGCGCTGCCGCTCAACGGACTGGATCTACTGCGACAACCCGTGGACGAACGCCTACTGCACGGCGAAGTGCTGACCCGCGGAGTGTGACGTTCTTGCCGGTCCGTGACCGATAAGGCCACAGGGTCAGGTCACTGCGATCCGTTTCGCCAGACGGGTGATCGAGGTCTGGAATCCCTTGGCGGCCGCCTTGGCGACCAAGCCTGCCAGGAACTGGGGCACGCCCGGTACCCGGATGTCTTCGACCCATTCGAGGCGTGAGCTGGTCGCACCCGTCGACATGACGGACAAGTACACCTGTCCCGTCAGCACGGGCCCGATCTTGGTGATGTCGGCGGTCATCGCTGTGGGGTCGAGCACGTCGACACGCATGCGGTCCGGCAGCGCAATCGGGCCGATCCCGGTGGTCGCGACGAATTCCGTCCCGGGCCCGCCATCTCCGGTGAGGACCTCCACCCGGGTGAGGGGCACCCAGTTCGCGTGGCCCTTCCAGTCGATCAATTCCTCGAAGACGACATCCGCGGGCAGCGGAAGGTCACGCGTGACCGTGAAGTGGACGTGAGCCATGGGGCCTCTCAATGCGTGTTCGGCCCGGGTTGAGCCCGCACACCTTCAGGCTACTTACGGCTCGGGCCTCCCGCATTCCCTACCGGATCACAGCCGCCCGGTAGCGGACGCGGGCCGATGCGGTGAGGAGCTGCTGTGACAGCATCGGGGTGGTGGATACGACAGCAGGTCAGACGCCGGTCACACTCTGATGCGGGTCGTCATCATCGGAGCCGGCCTCAGCGGTCTGGTCGCAGCACAGGAACTTCAGGCCGCCGGCGTCGAGGTCGCACTCGTCGACAAAGGTCGCTCACCCGGTGGCCGCCTGGCCACTCGGCGCATCGGGACCGCCACCCTCGACCACGGGGCCCAGTTCTTCACCGTGCGCACTCCGGACTTCCAGCAGCGCGTGGACGACTGGACCGCACGGGGCCTGGTGTCGGTGTGGTCATACGGGTTCGGCTCCGCCGAGATGCATCCCCGCTTCGTCGCGCAGGCGGGGATGAACTCCCTGGCCAAAGACCTGGCGGTGGGCCTCGATGTGTCATGTTCGACGGTGGTCCGCGCCGTTCGCCCGTCCGGGCTGCGGTGGCACGTCGTCATCGACGACGGTTCGGTCCGTGTTGCCGACCGGGTCGTGGTGACCTCTCCGCTGCCGCAGTCGTCGGCCCTGCTGGCCGACGCGGGGGTCGAACTCGACGACCGCCTCATGCACACCGATTACGACCGCACGATAGCCCTGCTCGCCACGCTCGACCGACCGCCACGGATCGACGCGCCCGGAGGTGTCCAGAGACCGAACGGCGATGTCAGCTTCGTCGCCGACAATGTGGCCAAGGGTGTCAGTGCCACTCCCGCGATCACTCTGCATGCGTCGGCGTCCTGGAGCCAGACGCACTGGGAACGCGACACGGCAGATCTCTCGGCCGGACTGGTCGATCTCGCAGGCCCCTGGCTCGGCGACGCAGCCATCGGCGAGGCGCAGGTGAAGAAGTGGCGGTTCGCCACCCCGCGTACTCCATGGCCGGATCCCTGCTGGGTGTCGGCAGATGGTGGCATCGTGCTCGCCGGCGACGCGTTCGATGGCCCGCGCGTCGAGGCTGCTCACAATTCCGGGATCGCCGCGGCGCGCGCGCTGCTGCTGTGAGTGTCACGGCTCAGTCGCGCCTGCCAGACTGTCCGCATGTTCCGACGCAAGGACGCCCACACCGGGGCACGATTCCAGCTCAAAGAGAAGTTGTGGTCGATCGGTGACGACAGTTGGATCCTCGACGAGAGTGGCGAGCGGATCTTCAAGGTCAACGGCAAGGCACTGCGCATCCGCCGCACGCTTGTGATCGAGTCACGTGACGGCGGTGAGCTCTACAAGATCCAGGAACGCAAGCTGCACATCAAGGACACGATGGTGGTGGAGACTCCCGGGGGTCAGAAGGCCGCCACCGTGAAGGCGAAGCTCATCTCTCCGTTCCGGCACCGGATGCTGGTGGAACTCGCGGATGGCAGCGACCTCGAGATCACCGGCAACATCCTGGATCACGAGTATGAGATCAAGCGTGGGAAGCAGGACGTCGCGAAGGTCAGCAAGAAGTGGATCCGGGTTCGTGACACGTACGGCATCGAGATCATGCCCGGTGCCGACGAGGCGCTGGTCCTCGCGGTCGCCGTGTGTCTGGACAGCATGGTGGGCGACGACTGAGCGACCTCACGGGGTCTGCGCGTTCACTTCAACCACCAGGAACGGCTTCGGTCCGCCGGGGTAGGTGCGACCGGAGATGATGTGCACCTCCACCGTTCCCATCCCGGCCGGAACCTCGTCCTTGCATTCGGTTGTGCGGACACGCTTGAGACAGAAGCCGCCGCTGCGCCCGGTGACGGCTGCCAGCATCTGCCGCAGTTCACCGGTAGAGAGTCCAGCGGCGTGGTACCAGCGGTCATCGTAAGGACACTCGAGACGCCCTGAGATGCAGATGAGCGAATAGACACCAGGCGTTTCCACCCGCCGCGACGTGAGTCGTGCGCCCGCGGGAAGCGGCAGCGCCTCGTGGGTGGCCTCGATCTGCTGCCACTGACCCTGCTGTCGCATCAAACTGACGGGAATTTGAACACTCGCCCACGTCCCGACTGCGGCGAGAATCAGTGCCGCGCCGGCCGCGAGCACGAGGAGGATGGAACGCCAAGGCTTCATGATGCCCCCCACTCAGCCTCTTCCAGTGTAGGACCGCATTGGACCAAGGTCGTAGGACCAAGGTCCTCTTGTGGCCGACCACCCGGGCGCCGAAGCATAAAGACATGGGGAACAAGACAACCGCGATCACCGGTGCAGCGCTCGCGCTGGTGGTTGCGGCATCTGTAGCGGCTCCGGCTGCTGCGCGGCCCGGGCCGGAACCGCGGGCCACCAACAGCGGCGGTTCGGAACGGATCACCGTGTCCGGAACGTGTGACAGCGGCAGCCGGTGGACACTGTCGGGACGGTCCCGCTTCCTGCAGATCGAGGTCGAAGGTCGGCTCTCCCCGCAACGCCGCAAGCGCTCCCGGTGGGTCATGCGCCTGCAGCAGAACCAGACCACCGTCGCTGTGACGTCCAAGAAGGTCAACGGCGGCGGGGGTGTGAAGGTCCGGGCGCGTGTCGGCAACCAGCCGGGCACTGACACCTTCACGCTCTCCGCACTCAATCGCACCACAGGGGAAACCTGTCAGGGAACCCTGACGTTCTGAGAACACGAGGAGGAACGATGAAGGCCAAACGAATCATCGCAGTAGGGACCGGGGCTCTGATCGGTTTCGGTGTCCTCGCACCTGCAGCCAACGCCCAACCCCCGGTGAACCCGGGCAAGAGTTGGGCGGTCCAGGACGCCCGCAAGGAGTTCCGCGCCGAAGTGCGTGAAGCCCGCCAGGACTTCCGCGCCGACCTGAAGCAAGCCCGCTACCAGTTCCGCAAGGACCTGCGCGAGTTGCGCCAGGAGGACCGGGCGAAGGTCCGGGAGGCCCGAAAGGTTCTCCGGGAGGCCCTGCAGGCGGCCCGCGAAGCCTTCCACGCCGCTATCAAGGAAGCCAACGACGCCTTCCTTGCCAGCATCGCAACGAGCCGCGACACGTTGCTGGCGGTCCTGAAGGATGAGGCGTCCACGCTTGAGCAGCGCAAGACCGCCATCGCCGTCTACAAGGACGAGGTGGAGCAGGCCCGCGAGGTGCGCCGCGCAGCGGTCAAGGATGCGATCGCTGATTACAAGGCGGCCCGCAAGGCCGCCTGGGAGGCGTTCCGCGCCGCGATCGACAACTAGAGACTCGCGAGCCCCGTCCACCGGCAAACCCCTCCGGTCGGCGGGGCTCGCGTGACGCACGCCGCCCACGTGGGGACAATGACGCATGGCTGAGCCACCGGCAGAGGGCCCTCGGGCGGTCGTGCGCCGCGAGATCCTCCGGTTCGCGATCCCTGGGGTGGTCGGGATCGTGCTGCTCGCCGTCGCCAGCCTGGTCGTCTCGGTGGCCGTCGCACGCGATCAGTCCGTGAAGGACGCCCGCACGACCGCCGAAGTGCTGGCCCGAACGGTCGTCGAGCCGCGGATCGACCAAGGGTTGCAGACCGGCAAACCGGCGCGAATGGCCGAACTCGACGCCGCCTTCTCCGCCTCCATCAGTGGCTCGGACGTCAAGTCGATCCGGCTGTGGAACGAGGACGGCGTCGTCATCTACTCCAACGACCCCCGGCTCATCGGGGAGTCCTTCCCCTTGCCGGCGGCGATCGCCGGAGGAGCAGTACAGGGCATGGCCGACACGACTCGGCCGGAGAACCGCTATCTCGACCCGGAGTCGGACTGGGTCCAGGTGAGCCTGCCCTTGACCGGGGGCGACGGGTCGCGCTACCTCTTCGAGATCAGCAAGCTGCAGGACAGCCTTCAGCAGGAGGCGCGCAGCGTCTGGATCGCCTTCGCGCCGATCCTCGCAGGTTCGATTCTTCTGCTCGGGGCCCTGCTGGTGGTGCTGGGGATCCGGATGGCCCGGCGGCTCAGCGCCGAGATGCGTACTCGCGAGGAGCTGTTGGAGCGGGCCGTCGATGCCTCTGAAGTCGAGCGCAGCCGGATCGCGGCAGATCTGCACGACGGGACCGTGCAACACCTGGCGGGTCTGTCCTTCGCGCTCGCGGGGATGGCCGCGAAGGCGCGGGCCGCCGGTGACGAGGAGAGTGCCGCTGTGCTGACGGACGCCGCTGCGACCTCTCGGACGTCGGTGCGGGAGCTGCGGACCTTGCTCGTGGACATCTACCCGCCCAATCTCGAGGGCTCGGGCCTGGCCCCGGCGGTCGCGGACCTGCTCGCCGGGCTGGGACCGGGGATCACTGTGGAGTCCGATCTCGCGGAACTGCCGGACCTCGATCCGCGCCTGCGCGCGGCGCTCTACCGGGCGGCCAGAGAACTGATCGCCAACGTCTCGAAGCATTCCGGCGCCACGGCCGTCCGGGTCCGACTGGCTCAGGAGGGCAACACTGTGGTCCTGTCCGTGACCGACGACGGCCGCGGCTTCGATCCCAACACCCAGCGCGACGGCCACCTGGGTCTTCGCCTGGTCGAAGACCTGGTGCGATCGGTGGGAGGCCGGCTGTGGATCAGCAGTGAACCCGGTCGCACCACTGCGACCGTGGAAGTGGAGGCGGCATGATCCGAGTGGTACTGGTCGACGACCATCGCGTCGTCGTCGAGGGCTTGAAGTTGCTGCTCCAGGCCTACCCCGACGTGAGTGTCGTGGGTTCTGCCGGCGATGGCGCCGAAGGTGCTGATCTGGTGATCTCGTTGGTCCCCGATGTGGTGCTCATGGATCTGTCGATGCCGGGTGTCGACGGGATCCAGGCGACGCGTCGCATCGTGGACGCGGTGCCAGACACCGCAGTCGTGGTGCTCACGACGTCCAGCGATCGTGAAATGGTGCTGCGCAGCCTCGACGCCGGAGCCGTCGGGTACCTCATGAAGGACACCGACCCGCAGGCGCTGTATGAAGGCATCCAGGCTGCGGCGGCCGGTGGCTCACCCATCGACCCGCGAGTGGCGCGCGCGCTGGTGGAGACCCGGCGCAGACCCGCTTCCGGACCGGCATCGGTGCTCACCGCGAAGCAGCGCGAGGTGCTCGAACTCGTCGCCGCCGGTCAGCCCAACCGCTTGGTCGCCAAGCAGCTCGGTGTCACGGAGAAGACGGTGAAGGCGCACTTGACGCAGATCTACGCGGCGATCGGGGTCTCGGACCGGGTGCAGGCGACGCTGTGGGCGCGCGACAACCTCTGACGGGCGCAGCGTGCCTCAGTCGATCGCCTCGATGCCCTGCTCCTTGAGCCGCGCGAGGTTGTCGAGCATGTGTTGCAGGACCTCTGGTGGGTGTGGTTCCCAGTCCTCGATCTCTCCGACCACACGCACTGGTCCACGTGTGCGGTACGACTTCGTCGGGTTGCCGGGGAACTTCTTGTCCGTCAGGTTGGGGTCGTCCTCGAGGTCCCCGAGCGGTTCGACCTCGTAGATCCTTCCCGGCCCGTCACCGTCGGCCAGTTCTGCGCCCCACACCGCGGCGTCCATGGTCGCGGTCACGTACACGTGGTTCGCCTGTCGTCTGCTGCCGAAGTTGGAGGAGTACCCCGGCGTCAGCAGGTCGCCGGGTCGTAGATCCGCCTTGGTGCCGTGGAAGAACGGGCCGACGATGTGTGCTGGGGTCATGCCTGGCGCCTCCGTCATGTGTTCCGGTCCGAGGGGTACTACCCACTATGAGTGACGACCCCACACCCGGGATCCACGACCTGCCGATCGGGATCGACGCCGTCGGCGAGCGCCGAGAAACGGACAGTATGGGCGCGGTGATGGTCCCCGCCGACCGGTATTGGGGAGCGCAGACGCAGCGCGCTCTGGTGCACTTCGACGTCGGGGATGTGCGGATGCCGACGCTCGTCCACAGGACCTACGGGGTGGTGAAGAAGGCCGCCGCCATGGTCAATGAACGGCGCGGGCTGCTGCCGACATGGAAGGCAGAACTCATCGCGAAGGTCTCCGACGAAGTCAGCTCCGGGGCACTCGACGCGCATTTCCCGCTGCGTGTATGGCAGAGCGGGTCCGGGACGCAGACCAACATGAACGTGAACGAGGTGATCGCCAACCGGTGCATCCAAGTGGTCGGCGGGGAACTCGGCAGCAAGCGCCCGGTCCACCCGAATGACGACGTGAACATGAGCCAGTCGAGCAACGACACCTTCGTGACGGTGATGCACATGGCCGCCCATGCCCTGACGATGGAAGGCACGCTGCCCGCACTGCGGCGCCTTCGGGAGGCCATCGATGACAAGGCCCGTGAGTGGGGATCGGTCGTCAAGATCGGCCGGACACATCTGCAGGACGCCACCCCTTTGACCGTCGGTCAGGAATGGTCGGGGTACGCGGGAGCCATCGACGACGCAATCGTTGCGGCCGAGCGTGACACAGAGGGGTTGCTCGCGCTGGCCATCGGGGGGACGGCCGTGGGCACCGGGTTGAACGCCCCGCCGGGATTCGGCGCAGAGGTGGCGGACGTGCTCACCGACCTGACGGGCCAGCCTTTCGCCGCGGCCCCCAACCCCTTCACCGCGCAGGCCACCTTGGACCGGATGGTGCGTGCCCACTCGGCGCTGAAGGCTGTTGCTGTCACCCTCTTCAAGATCGCCAACGACCTGCGATGGCTCGGGTCGGGCCCCCGTGCCGGGCTTGGTGAACTGGACTTCCCACCGAATGAACCGGGGTCGTCGATCATGCCGGGGAAGGTCAACCCGACCCAAGCCGAGGTGATGGCGATGGTGTGCCTGCGGGTCATCGGCTCGGACGTTGCTGTCCAGATGGCCGGCGCTGGGGGGTCTTTGGAACTCAACACCTTCCGGCCACTTGTGATCGCCAGTCACCTGGAGTCCGCCGGGCTAGTCGCCGACGCATGTGACTCCTTGCGCACACACATGATCAACGCGACCACCGTGAATCGACGCCGCATCCAGGAGCATGTCGACAACGCCGTGATGCTGGTGACCGCTCTCGTACCTGTCATCGGATACGACCGCGCCGCCGAGATCGCTGAGCGGGCAGTAGCCGATGAACTGACGCTGCGGGAGGCTGCGGTGTCCCTGGGGGTATCGGCGGAGCAGTTCGACGCGCTGATCGATCCGCGCGCGATGACCGGCCCGCGGTGAGCCCACGATCTGGACAACCTCCGTCCCTCTGCCTCCGAACGCGCTCCACAAGTACCCGGCATTCGCACTCGTCGGCATGGTCCCGGCGGGTTCGAGACCGCCCTCCGGTTACAGGTGGAAGTCCGCCGTGGGTGCCTGGTCTTCGTCCGGGATGATCGCATCGGCCCACCATGCCGGTGGTTCGGGGCGGGTGCCGTAGGTCGGTTCGATCTTCGCCTCGCCGGGGATGGCGAAGGCCTGGGGGGCGGCTTGGACCTGGCGGGCGACCACCGCTTCCTCTGTGATGTTGAAGATGGTCAGGTCCTGTGTCTGGACGACCGGCCCGTCGAAGACAGCGCTGACCTCCTCGAGGATCGGCACGACCACCGCTGGGAAGAGAAGAGTGTGCCAGAGCGCGCCCATGCGGGGCTGCACGAGCGAGAACACTTTCCCGGCGGTCTTAGGCACGGTGTGCGTGGCGGTGATCGTTTGGAACCGCTCGATGGGGCCGCCGGCGAGAGCGGCCAGGGTGGCAGCCGATGGGAAGCACTCGTGGATGAGCAGGTCGGTGCCCTGGGCGGCGTGGACCAGCGGCCAACACGGGTGGGTGTCGCCGGAGAACACCATGCTCAGCCCAGCGAAGTCGACCCGGTAGCCGACCGCGCCGTGCAGGTTGTGGATCACCGGGAACGCGGTGATCGTCACCCCGTCCTGTTCGTAGACGACCGACGTGGTGGCGGCATCGAACTCAGTCCCGACGAGCACCGCGGACTCGTTCGAGGTGTATCCACGGGTCGACTCGGTGTCCCACGCGCACGCAGCCTCAATGGCATCCAGGGCCACCTTCGTCCCGTACTTCGGTTCGGAGCCATCCCCGCCCCACACGTACAGCGGGCCTTGGCGCCCGGCCTTGCGGAAACTGCCGAACAGGGTGATCAGGTCGGCGGTGTGGTCGGCGTGCAGATGGCTGAGGAACACCTTGTCCAGGGAGTTGATCGGCAGGCCCAGGCTCATGAAGTTGGCCAGTGATCCGCTGCCGACATCGAAGATGAACATGTCCCGCGCCGGGTTCCCGACCTCGACCAGGATGCTGCCGGACGCTTGAGCGCGCGTCGCCGGCGGATTCCCACTACCCAGGACAGTCACCCGGATCTCACCGTCCCTGAGCGGCTCCGCGCCAGGGACGTACATGTCCGCATACGGCTCCGAGGGATTCCCGATGATGGGCGTGGTCGCGACCGCCTTCGTGCCGCCCAAGTACGCCAGATCCGTGTATGCGGTCGACATTGTCTCAGCCATCGCGGTGTCCCTTCTCCCTGGACCTCGGTGCCACCGGCACCAACTCGATCCCTACTCCCGATCATGCCACCGGACCGCTCGGCAGACCTTCTGCGGACGCCCCGACCGGGCGCGACTCACGATGAGACGGGCCCCTGTTGGACCGCGTTGCCCCGCCCGGTTGCAGAGTCAGCAGGGACACAGTTCCAAGAACGGAAGTTCCTCGGCTATCTGCGTCGACGCGTCGGGACCTGAGAAGCCCATGTACCCGGCGAGGCGTTCGGCTGCACGAGGGTGCCGACGGGTGTAGTCCGCCATCTGCTGCGCCGCCTCCTGTGTGCTCAACTGTCGGGCGTGCACGGCGATCCTTCGACTGCGGCTGGTGATGTCGATGTCGGGGTGTGCCATCACGTTGCGGTACCACTGGGACTCGGTGCCGAACCCCGAGCAGATCACCCAGCACGCACCCTCACGCGCGACCACCTCCACGACGGCCTCGCGGGGCAGCCCGGACTTACGGCCGATGTGGTGCAAGAGGACGAAACGATCGCCCATCACCCATCCCAACCGCAGCCGGTAGAGCCCGATCGGCAGTCGGAACAGGATCCGTGACAGTCCCGTGGGTGGTTTCCTGGGCATGTCTGCATCCAACCGCAGGTTCCGGCCTCGGCCAAGGCGCGAAGGGAGCCGGGCGGAGGGCTGATGCTCGCCGGGACCCATCGGCCGCGCCCGATACTGCGGGGCGTGGTTTCCTGGAAGGGTGATTGTTCGCGTTTCGCTGCTCGCAGCAGGCCTGGTCGCCGGCGTCGCCGGTCCCGTGGCAGCCGACCCGGTACCGGCCGACGGGACCGCCACCGTCACCCTGACGGCCTGCCCGCAGGCACCGGGCTTCGGTGAGGCCGTGACCCCGGGCTGCAGTTACATCGCCATCCCCAAGACCGGCGGCGGGGCGTTCTTCGCCCACCTCACCTCGTCCGGCGCGATCACCATGAACGGCACCATGAAGTCCGGCACCTTCATCTTCCCCGGTGCCAAGCAGACGTGGCCGGGCGTCTCCGTGCCCGGTGGCAACGTGACCGTCAAGATCGCGCGGACGGACGTCTCCGGCAAGGTAGCGGCCGACGGCAGGGTCACGATGACGGTCCCGTACAACGCCACCATCTCGGCCTTTGGACTCAACTGCACAGTGAAGGGTTCGGCGGCGCTGTCGTCGTCGAGCACGGACGTCAATGGGGGTGGCACCGGCAGGAACCTCGACTCGGCCAGCGGGGCGTTCGCCGTCGCTGGTACCTCTTCACCACCGTCCACCAGCGGTGCGTTGTGTGCCCTGGCCGCCGACACCCTCGATCTGAGCCGCGGCATCGGGTGGTTCTTCGACGGCACGTTGACGACCCAGCCCGGGGTCCACAGCCTGTTGCCGCAGTCGGCTGCCGCGGATCTGCCCAACCGCGTGAAGCGCAAGGGCCGCACTGTCTTGGTGGGTGGTCCGTTGGTCACCAACGCCGGACAGCAGGTGTCGGCCAGAGTCGGGTGGGGGAAGACGAAGTCGGCCAAGGGCAGCAAGAAGTCCTACGCCCGCGTGTCCACCAAGGGTGGGAAAGTCGTCCTCCGGACCACCGGCAAGGCGAGGAAGCTCCACGTCCGGCTGACCCTGCAAGCCCCGGCCACGCCCGGCTACGAGGCCTTCCGTCTGACGCGTGTCTGGAAGGTCAGGTGAGCCGCCACTCGATGGCGTAGCCGGCTGCGGGAATCAGGGCTGGACCGACCACTCGGGCGGTTCGTCGGTACCGGCCTCCTCATCGGCTTCGGAGTCCGCAGCGGTCGGGTGCACCCGACCCGCGGCATGATGCACCGGGGCGTAGATCGCGTACAGCTGCATGGGCTCGTCGCCGGTGTTGATGATGTCGTGCCAGGTGCCGGCGGGCACTGTGACCGCCCAGCCGTCCTCGACGTCCTGCGAGAAGGGGAGATCTTCGCGCGAAGGACCCATGACAACACGGCCGCGTCCGGCGTCGAGCCGTAGGAACTGGTCGGTTTCGGGGTGGGTCTCGAGTCCGATCGACTCCCCGACGGGGATCGACATCACGGTGACCTGCAGGTACCGACCCGTCCAGGCCACGGTGCGGTACGTCGTGTTGTCGACCGTCAGCGTCTCGATGTCGAAGGCGTTCGGTTGTGGTCCGTTGTCGTTCATGTGGCTCCCTGCGTTGTCTAGCTCGACCCTACGGTGGATGCATGCCACCTGTGAGTCGGCGGTGTTGGCTACTTCCCAGAACTGGGCCTGTGGCGGTCCGAAGGTCCCAGTTGTAGGTACTGGCGATGCCCTGAACCGCCATCCTTCGGACATTTCGGTCCCACAAGTGGGCCTGGCTGGGGCCGAGGAGCCACATCGGGCCCAGTTCTGGGGACGCGGCCCCGGTCACTGCGCGCTGGACGGGCCGACACTCCGGATGGATCACGCGCCGGCAGACAGGTCCACCCCGGCGCGCCGAGCCCGGAAGGCGGCCTGCGCCTCCCGATTGCCACAGGTGGTACTGCAGAAGCGACGGGAACGGTTGCGCGACAGGTCCAGGACGATGCCGTCACAGTCCCGGGCGCTGCAGGTCTGCAGTCTGCTCATCTCATCCGCGCGCACGACGTCGATCATCGCCATCGCCGTCTCCACCTGGATGCGTTGGTCCATCGGACGATCAGGCGAGATCGCGTGGATATGCCAGTCGAGATGGTCGTGGCGAACCAGTTGGGGAAGAGCCCGTTGTTCGGCGAGTATCGCGTTGATCAGGATGACGGCGTCGTCGCGGTCCGCGGTGAGTAGCTCACGCAGGCGCGGCCGGATCGCCCTCACGGCGTCGAGATCGGCGGCGCTGGCGGGCTTGGCCCCGGTGTATCCCCAGGTGTCGTAGAAGGCGCGCAGGGCCTCGACGGAGCCCAGCGTCTCAGGCGGTTCGGCGCTGTTCGCCAGCGCGACGGCAGCGCCGAGCGCTTCCACCACGTCAGGAGCAAAAGGCACGTTGACATATTACACCGGCTACGGCTAATGTCAGGAGTCATGAAGCCCGACACCCCTGACGCCACGAAGAGCACCCGGACCGGTCTGCTGCTCGCTGTGACCTCGGCGGTCTCGTTCGGGCTGTCCGGTTCGCTGGCGCGCGCGCTCATGGACGCCGGGTGGTCGCCCACCGCCGCGGTCGCGATGCGTGTGACGATCGCCGCGCTGGTGCTCGTTGTGCCCGGCCTGCTCGCCGTACGTGGCCGCATGCACCTGTTGGTCCGCAACGCCCGCACGATCGCGGTCTACGGTCTGCTCGCGGTGGCCGGCGCGCAGTTGTTGTATTTCCTTGCCGTCTCCCGGCTCGATGTCGGTGTTGCTCTGCTGATCGAATACACGGCCCCCGTGGCGGTCGTGCTCTGGATGTGGGCGGTCCGAGGTCAGCGTCCCGGCCCGTTGACGTTCGTGGGCGCAGGCATCGCGGCCGTGGGCCTGGTGCTTCTACTCGACGTGCTCAGTGGCGCCACGGTGGACGCGCTCGGTGTGTTGTTCGCGCTCGGCGCCATGGTGGGGGCTGCGACCTACTTCGTGATCTCCGCCGACGACGACAGTGGGCTGCCGCCCATCACCCTGGCTGCCGGCGGCTTGGTGTTCGCCGCCGTGGTCTTCTGGCTGGCGGCGTTGGTGGGGGTGCTGCCGATGACGATGACGACGCAGCCGGTCACCTTCACGGTGGGCACCGTGCCGTGGTGGGTCCCGGTGCTCGCACTCGGGCTGGTGACCGCGGCCCTGGCCTACGTCACGGGAATCGCTGCGGCTCGACACCTGGGGTCTCGGCTGGCTTCCTTCGTGGCACTTACCGAGGTCGCCGCCGGGCTGGCCTTCGCGTGGATCCTGCTGGACCAGCAGCCGCGACCTGTGCAGTTGCTCGGTGCGCTGCTGGTACTCGGCGGAGTGGTCGTTGTGAAACTCGGCGAGCGGGATGTCCTGGCGGACACCGCCAGCGGCGAGATCGACGACGTCTTCGTGGATGTGGTGCCCCGGGAACACCGGGCCTGATCAGAGGTGGCGACCGCTGATCCGCTCGGCGAAGGCGAACTGCTGCTCGTCGTACTCCGGGCGGGCGTGTGTCTTCGCAGCGACTGCTGCCCGTGCCTCCGGGTCGGTGAGGATCACATGCTGCCCCTCGTCCATCCCACGCAGGATCGCCGACGCGATGTCGTCGGCGTCGAGAGTCGAACGTCCGATCAGGCTCTGTGTCAACGAAGAGGTGAGCGGGTCGGCACTGTCGACCGATGACGCGAGGTTCGTGCGGAAGAACCCCGGGCAGGCGACGAAGACGTCGATCCCCCAGGGGTGCAATTCGTGGCGCAGGGTCTCGCTGAGGGCCACCACACCGGCCTTGGTCGCTGCGTAACTCGCCATCGCCGGGGGATGAACCAGTCCGGCCAGCGATGCGACGTTGACTATGGTGCCGGACTCCTGGGCCTTGAACACCGGGACGAAGGTGCGGCAGCCTCGGACCGCGCCGAGGAGGTTGACCTCGACGGCCCGGTGCCATTCCGCCATGTCCGCGACATCGATCCGGCCGCCGGAGGCGATCCCGGCGTTGTTGATCAGGATGTCCAGCCCGCCCCACTCTTCGTGGACGCGCGACGCCGCGCGCTGCCAGTCGTCATCCGAGGTCACGTCGAGGTGAGGTCCTGACCCTTGGATGTCACATGCGAGCACGCGGTCGCCACGATCGTGAAGGGCCCTTGTCAGCGCCGCCCCGAGTCCTGATGCCGCGCCGGTGATGAGCACTCTGCGGCCGGTGGTTGCGTCCATGCCCTGACGGTACCGTCGAGGTATGGACTCGACCTGTGGCCCGGACGGTGCCGATGCATGCAGCGTCAATATGGCGCAGATCCACCTGCTGGCCGGTGACCTGGTCAGCGCCTACCGAGCAGCCCTGCCGTCGGCCGAGGCGGGAGATCGCGAATCCATCGCTTTGCTGGTCGACATCTGTACCCGCGCCGGGGACGACGAACGGGCGCAGATGTGGCGGTCCCGGCTGTCCGTCCAGTCGGTGACTCCCGCGACGCCGGCTAGGCCTCCAGTCGCTCGGCGATCTGTGTGAGTTGGGCGTGCAGTTGTAGGTATGCGGCGGGATCGTCGACGATCTTGCGGCCCAGGGACTCCGGGATGTCACGCGCCTTGCGTCGCAGGGCCCATCCGTCGCGGGTGAGGTGCAGCGTCACGCGACGCTCGTCGGCGGGATCACGCCGCCGTTCGAGCAGTCCTCGCACCTGAAGGCGGCGCAGCAGCGGCGACAGAGTGCCGGAGTCCAAGCACAGTTCCTGGCCGATTTCTCCCACACTGCGGCCGTCCTGCTCCCACAGCACGAGCATCACCAGGTACTGCGGATAGGTCAGCCCCAACTCGTTGAGGAGCGGACGGTAGGCCGCGTCGAGATCCCGGCTGATCCTGTGGAACAGGAAGCAGAGCTGGTTCTCCAGGAGCAACTGCGGCGGTGTGGGCTGCCGGGACATCAGGCTGCTTCGGACCGCAGCAGGGCTTCGATGTCGGAGGTGAGCGCGGACGGGTCGGTCTTGGGGGAGTACCGCTTCACCGTCACGCCGTCGGGGGCGACAAGGAACTTGGTGAAGTTCCACTTGATGGAGGATCCGAGCAATCCGCGGGAGCGATCCTTGAGGAACTCGAAGACGGGGTCGGTGTTCTTGCCGTTGACATCGATCTTCGTGCTCAGTGTGAAGGTGACGCCGTGATTGACCCGGCAGTACTCCTCGATGTCAGAGTCGTCGCCGGGCTCCTGGTTGGCGAACTGTCCGCACGGGAAGCCGAGCACGACCAGGCCCTGCGGACCGTAGGTCTCGTGCAGTTCCTGCAGACCGTCGTATTGCGGTGCGAACCCGCACTTGCTGGCGGTGTTCACGATCAGAAGCGGCTGACCGCGGAACTGGCTCAAGTCGATCACTTCGCCGGTGTTGGAGCGGAAGGAGAGATCGTAGATGGTATCCATAAATATATTGTGCACAATCTAATTGCACACCGCAAACCGGGGGTCCGACGGATGGCTAGGCTATGGGGGTGACCGGGATTCTTCATGCCGACACCGACGTGCGCGCTGTGCAGCGCCGTACCGTCGGCACGTTGTCCGTCACCCAGATGCTCAGCGGAGTCGCTGTCGCGGGTTCCTTGCCCGCGGGTGCGTTGATCGCCGCGTCGCTGGCCGGGGAGGGGGCCGCGGGGCTCGCGCAGACCGCGGGTGTGCTCGGCGCAGCACTGCTGGCCCTTCCGTTGGCACAGTTGGCCTTGTCCCACGGCCGACGTTTCGCGCTGTCCACCGGCTACGCCATCGGAGCCTTTGGCGCCGTCACAGTCGTCATCGGAGGCACGGCGGGTGTGATCGGAGTCGTGCTCCTCGGGTGTCTGTTGCTGGGGGTCTCGACCGCTGCCGGGTATCAGGGGCGGTACGCGGCGACCGACCTCGCTGACGAGGATCACCGCGGACGGGCGTTGTCGATCGTCGTGTGGGCCGGCACCATCGGGGCCGTACTCGGTCCGAACCTCCTGGAGTTCTCCGGGTCCCTGGCGCTGCGTGCGGGGCTGCCCCAACTGACCGGACCGTTCGTGCTTGCTGCTGCGGTCCTGGTCGGTGCGTCCGTGATCCTGTTCGTGAGGCTGCGTCCCGACCCCTACCTGCTTGCCAGGTCGGTGGCGGAGGCGGCATCGGGTCCGATGGCCAGGCCTCGGCTGCGTGACGGCTTGGCGCACCTGCGCCGGCATCGCCGGGCAGTCCTGGGGATCGCCGCGGTCTCGATCGGACACGTCGCCATGGTGATGGTGATGGTGATGACCCCCGTCCACATGGCGCATGTGGATGTCTCCCTGCGGCTCATCGGCCTGGTGATCAGCGTTCACGTGTTGGGGATGTTCGCCTTGTCGCCGGTGGTCGGATGGGCCGTGGACCGGTTCGGGCGGATCCAGATCATCGTGGTGGGTGCGGTGATCCTGCTCATGTCCAGCGTGGTCAGCGGCCTGGCCCCGGCGGAGAACGTGCCGGTCCTGGGCGCCGGCCTGTTCCTGCTGGGTCTGGGTTGGTCGTGCACGCTCATCGCCGGGTCCACACTCCTGACCGATGATTGCGACCCGGCTGAGCGTCCCTCCGTGCAGGGGTTGTCAGACCTCAGCATGAACGTGGCCGGCGCCCTCGGGGGAGCGCTTGCGGGGATCATCGTCCTGCAGTCCTCCTACGCAGTGCTCTGTGCCGCTGCTGCGGTTCCCGTTCTGGCTCTGCTCGCACTCGTCGCCCTGCCCGCGATGCGTGCAGCGGCCGGACTCGGGGTCACGAAGAACTAGTCGCGAGTTGTGGTGAGGGTGTCGTCGCCGGCCGCCACAGGATCCCGATGAAGATGAGCGGGAGGAAGGCGGCGGTCGTCACGGTGCTCAATGTCAGTGCGCCCGAGATGAGGTAGGCCGCTGTTCCCAGCCAGTCGATGGCCTGGACGCCGACCATCGCCACGATCCAACTGCGATGGCGCTTCGGCTCGCGCGCGGCCAGAAGCATGCCGTACCCGAAGCCGAAGGCTCTGGCGGCGAACATGGTCAGCATCCAGCTTGCCCACGTGGGTGCGTCCGGAAGCCCCATCAGATGGGCGAACGCGTTGGGGATCAGGAACACCGCCCCCAGCACGATCTGGATGACGCCGATGGCGATGAGTGTCAGACGGATGATTCGCATTTCTTTCTCCTAAACAGAATATTGTGTTTATGTAGTTACGGACACGAGGCAGCGCAGGAGCATCCCGGCCACCTCAGCGCGTGAGGTCGGCCAGAGTCACCTCCTGGAGGGATTGGTGCAGAGCGTTCTCCGCGTTCTGCAGGGCGGTTCGAAGTTGCTTCTGGCGGCGGGCCGGGGTGGGTCCGCTCACCTGGATGCGGTGGTCGGTGGCGAACAGGGGGCGGGCTTGCTGCATGCCCACGACGATGTCGTCGAGTGTGATCTCCTGTGCCGCACGCGCCAGGCGCACGCCGCCGCGGGCTCCTTCGCGGGTCTCGATGAGCCCCGCCGCGGTGAGGCGGCGCAACAGGGCGGCTGCGCTGGGGGCCGGCAGTCCCAGGTCCGCGGCCAGGCGCGCGGTCGCGACGAACCCGTCGTCGCCGAGAGCGGCCTTGTCAGCCACGTAGGCGCACGCGAGCATGGCTTGCCACACGCCCAGGGGGTACGTCATCGTCGGCCTCCAAACAGTTAAACAACATATTGAGTGTATATAGTTCTTCCTGTCAAGGCGACCGAACACCTCTTGGTGAAGAAGTGACACGTGAGGTGTCATTTCCTCACCAAGAGGTGGCTCAGGCGAGCAGCCAGGTCCAGGCGGAGTCCCCGTCGGGGAAGTAGCGCACCTCTCCGGCGTACATCTTCGCGACCTCGGCGATCACCTTCTCCATCCCGCCTCCGACGACGGCCATCTTGGTGATCTTCTTGTGGAAGTCGTGCCCGAACTGCATGTCGTCCCACCAGGCGCTCGGGCGTTCCGAGGTGAAGTCGGTGAGGTCGCAGAGCAGTTGCACGGATCCGTACTGGTCGACGAGGGCCTCCATCTCCGGCACCAGTACGGCGTAGTCCTCGCGGCCGATGGCTCCGGAGAACCGGTAGCCGACCGCCGAGCCTGTACTGCGTTCAAGTCGATTGATCATGGCCCCATTCAACCTCCGCGGCGGCGCGGTTGCGCCCTGTTCGTCCTACGTCCGTCCGAGAGCCCGTGTCCTGAGTCAGTAGCGCCAAGCGACCTAACGCTGGGCCAGTGTGTCGACAGCGCACATCGAGCAGCCGGCACTGAACGTCTGAGGGCTGCCGCCGTGCGGGCGCCCTGCGATCGGCGGCAGAATCACCGTCATGGATGCAGTGCGGGTAGGGATCGCCGGAGCTGGGCCCTGGGCAGGTATGTTCCATGCGCCGATGCTGGCCGCCGGGCCACACACCACCGTGAGTGCGGTGTACGGCCGGCGCCGGGAGGCCGCGGAGGCACTTGCAGGGGAGTACGGAGGTCTCGGCACCGACGACTTCTCCGAGTTCCTCGACCACTGTGACGCCGTCTCTTTCGCGCTGCCGCCCGACGTCCAGGCCCGACTGGCACCCCTGGCCGCCGCCGCCGGGAAACCGCTGTTGCTCGAGAAGCCCATCGCACTCGACCTGCCGTCGGCCCAGGAGTTGGTGGCCGCCATCGATGCCGCCGGAGTGCCCACACAACTGATGCTGACGAGGCGCTACTCGCAGCGGATCCGCTCCTTCCTCAAGGAGGCGCACTCGGTGCCGATCACGGGTCTTCGGACATCCTTCGTGTCCGGGGCCTTCCTGCCGGGGAGCCCGTTCGCGACACCGTGGCGCCTCGAGCACGGGGCCTTGCTGGATGTCGGACCGCACGTGCTGGACCTCATGGACGCGGTGGCCGGGCCGATCGACACAATCGAGTACACCGGTGATCCTGCGACCATGCTGGCGCTGACAACCAGACACCAGTCGGGTGCCATCGGGCAGGCCTTCATCTCATCGGTCGTGCCCGGGTACTTGGCCGACCTCGAGGTATTCGGCCCGGACGGCATCCTCAGCGCCCCGGACCGCAGCGATGCCGAGCGTGGTGAGGTGATGCAGGCCATCGCCGCCGAGTTCGCCGAGGTGGTGCGCAGTGGCCGACCTCATGCACTTGATGTGCACCGCGGCTTGTACCTGCAGGAGTTGATCGCCGGTCTGTAGCACTCAACCGCGCGGCGACTGGCAGCGCTGGCCTCTGCGAACGCTCTAGGCTGTCGGGCGTGGGTGAGGCAGCGCTCTTCGCAGCGATCGGGCAGTCGGCTCTGGTCGTCGGGGCGCTGCTCGTCTGGCGCTTCCCGAAACTGCAGACCCCCGGCTACGTCGGCATGCTCATGGCGTTCGGCGCCGGTGCCGTGATCTCGGCGGTGGGGACCGACCTGGTGGCCGTCTCCTACGACGAGGCGGGTGCAGATGCCACGGCACTCGGCATCGCGATCGGCGGACTGGGCTACTACGCCCTCATCCGCCTGCTCGAGCGCTCCGGAGGTCGGGAACGGCCGTCGAAGCCGGTCGAGGAGGCCATCTCGCAGGAGGAAGAAGTCGTGGCCGCAGCCGCGACCCCGACCGAGGCCCGCAACCTGTTCGTCGGCATGATCATCGACGGCATCCCGGAGTCCGTCGCGGTCGGACTGACCCTGCATCTTGCCAGTGTGGGGGTGTCCGCGGCGCTGGTCGGCTCGATCTTCGTGGCGGGCCTGCCCGAAGCCATCGGTGTGGCCGCGGCTCTGCTGGCCGGCGGCTTCACACTCCGGCGCATCCTGATGCGCTTCTCGGTGGTCGTCGCGGTTGGTGCGCTCTCGGGTGCGATCGGATATCAGGTGCTCGTGGAATCGGATCCCCGGGTCATCGCGATCGTCCAGTCGATCGCGGCCGGTGCGCTGTTGGTGGTGGTGGTCAACGAGATGGTGCCGATCGCGGTGCGCGGCGTGCAACGGTGGGCGGGCGTGCTGGCGGCAGCCGGATTCGTGTTCTCCGCCATCCTCACCTGGGCCAGCAGTTGAGCACTATGTTGGGCAGATGTCCGCAGCGAAACTCACCATTGCCGGAGTGATCCTCATGACGGCGCTCGCCGGTTGCGGGGGCTCCACCGCGGAGTCACCGACCACGCCGCCGACTGAGGCTGCGTCTGCCGCAGCGGCTCAGCCGGTCGCCGCGGACGATGCCTGCGGCCTACTGTCCGCCGAGGAGATCAACGCCGTACTCGGCACCACGTTCGGGGAGGGTGAGCAGGTCACCGACGATGCCCGTGAGATCGTCGACTGCAAGTACACGATGACCGACGACAGCACCGGGGTGGAGTTGCCCATCGCCATCGTCGACGTGGGGGTGTCGCAGATCGATGGCGAGGAGTCCTACGACACCAATGCCGACCTCGCCCCTGCCTACTTCGGGGGCGATCCGGAGGACGTCGACGTTCCCGGGGCGGACAAGGCCTACGTGGTCACCAACGCCGAGACGCAGTCACCGGTCCTCGGCATGTTGGTCGGCGAGCGCTTCATCCTCATCCAGATCGGGGTGGAAGGTGCCACGACCGAGCAGGCTGTGGAACTCGCGACGCTGGCGGCGTCCCGGGTCGGTTAGTCCTGGGTCGCCCGTGCCGCTGCAGCCCCGCGGGTGACACCGCCCGGTGCCGCCGGCACAGTCGCCCGTCGCCATTGCCACAGGCCGAAGATGATCCCGAGGAGGCCTACTAGGCCGGCCCATTCCAGGTACGTGACGGTGGTGGCGAACTGATCGGTGGTGCGTCCGTCTCCGAACGTCTCGAGGGAGGCCGCCGCGGCTACCACGCCGACACCGCCAGTGGTCACCATCACGGTCAGCAGCACGCCCGCCGCGGCGCCCGCTTCGGAGAGATCCACGACGCTCTGCACGGCGATGTTGCCGAACTGGAAACCGAGTCCGAGGAAGAACGACGCCACCGCCATCAGCAGGAGGTAGACCACCAGGTTCTGTGCGAACGCGAGGCCCGCCAGGGCGAACGCTCCGGCGATCATGGCCACAGTCATCACGCGCTGGCCGGGGTAGCGCGAAGCGATCCGGCCGCTGATCGGCCCGCCGATGGACAGCCCGATCGCCGCCGGGATGAACAGCAGCCCGGCCGTGAGGCCCGACAGCCCGCGCGCCTGTTGCAGGTAGAGGGTCGCGAGGAACACCATCACGCACAGACCCGCGTTGGCGATCGTGGCCGCGATGACCAGCGCCGTGAACCGCTGATTCGCCCACATCTTCGGGGGCAGGATGGGCCACGCGGTGCGTCGTTCCCAGACCACGAAACCGATCAGAGCAGCGATACCGATGACGGCGGGGAGGACCGTGAGAAGCGGTGAACCGACCGAGATGTCATCCAGTGCCAGCGACAGCCCGCCCACCAACAGGGCGATGAGCGCGATCCCGAGGAAGTCCAGATCGCGGACCCGCTTGCCCGCCAGGCCCGGATCGGTCTGCTCGCGCAGTTGGAACATCCCCCAGATCACGCCGATCGCCGCGATCGGCACGTTGACGAAGAACACCCAGCGCCAGCCGATGGTCGTCGAGAACGCACCACCGAGGATCGGGCCGGCGGCGGTGCCGATTCCTGCGATTCCGCTGAGCAGTCCGAGGACCTTCGGCCGCTCGGTGTCATCGGTGGCGTTGCTGACGAGCGCGAAGGCGACGGGGAAGTAGAGGCCGGCGCCGAACCCTTGGACGACACGGGCGACGATGACCGACTCGGTGGTCGTGGACAGGCCGCACCACAGGGAGGCCAGACCGAAGATGCTGAGGCCGATCAGGACGATCTTCTTGCGTCCGACCAGATCCGCGAGCCGGCTGCCGGGGACCATCGTGATCCCCAGCGCGATCATGTAGGCGCTGACCGACCACTGAAGGTTCTCCGGTGTCGTGTTGAGGTCCTCTGCCATGTTCGGCAGAGCCAGCGCGAGCGCGAAGTAGTCGAGCTGCACACAGATCAGGGCGATCGCGACCGCGCCGAACCGGCCCAGAGCCGTACGCAGTGTGGACATGGCCGTCAGCGTGGCACGAGTGCGGGTCGGATGGAAGAGTTCAGTGACCCGCGTGGCGGGGACTGTGTGCGCGGCGCCTGCCTCGTAGCGTGGAGATGTGAGGTGGGCTCGCGTTGTCGCAGGGTGCCTGGCCGCGGCGTGTGTCGGCGCCGTCTCACCTGCGGCCGCCGACGACCTCGTGCGCTATCGAGGTCCGGTCGAGCACATCTTCTTCCACCCCCTGATGCCTGAGCCGCGGTACACGCTGCACCGCGGGACCCAGCCCGCCGAGTTCAACAAGTGGATGACCACGGCCAAGGAGTTCCGCGGGATCGTCCGGCAGTTGTACGCCAACGATTGGGTGCTGGTCGACCTCGAGTCCTTGTTCCGTGTGCGAAAGGACGGCTCGTTGCGGCGCGCACCGCTGCGCCTGCCCAAGGGCAAGAAGCCATTGGTCATATCGATCGATGACCTCAACTACCCGCAGTACATGATCGACAACCACCTCAACTCAAAACTCGTGCTCGACGACGCCGGTGAGATCGCCGCACGACGGATCCGACCGGACGGGACGAAGGTCGTCTCCCGCGCATCCGAGATCGTGCCGGTCCTCGATCGCTTCGTGGCCGAGCACCCGGACTTCTCGATCGACGGGGCGAAGGGGACCATCGCGTTGACCGGGTTCGAAGGCATCCTCGGCTATCGCACATCAGGCGAGGGCAAGCGTGCGCGGGCCGAACAACGACGCGTCGCGCCGGTCGTCCAGCGGCTCAAGGACACAGGGTGGGCCTTCGGGTCGCACAGCTACTCACACCCGGACTTCGCGGCGTCCTCGTACACCCGCGTCGTGCAGGACACCGATCGGTGGGAGCGGTATGTCGAGCCGCTGATCGGGGGCGACGCGCGGGTGTTCGTGTACCCCTACGGCTCGCCCGCTGCCGGTGCGAACCTCTCCTACCTGCGGAAGGCCGGGTTCCGGATCTTCTGCACCATCGGCCCGACGGCTTCGACAACGGTCCGGGACGGGTATGCAGTGCAGGCGCGGGTGCACGTCGACGGCATGTCGATGATGAGTCAGAAGTCGATGCTCAAGCGGTTCTTCGACGCGGACTCGGTGCTCGACCCGCGGCGCCCGCCGTTACGGTAGCCGCGGGCGCACCCCGGTGAGAGGTTGACGGCTGTTTGGGACTAACGGATGAGCGCGGGACTAGCGGATGAGCGCGGGACTAACGGATTGCAGCCCGCGGCTCAGCGCTCGGCAGCGGCCACAGCCGAGGCGATGACGTCGACCCCGGCCGGCTTGGCGCCCGCGGTCCAGTTGGTCGGGTCAGCCGCGTAAGGAGTCCCATAGACCGGGGTATCCGGCTGGCTGCGCCACGATTCAGCGAGACCGCCGATGTCCACCGCGTCGTACCCGATGGTGTCCAGCAGCGCGGCGACACGTGCGGTGGCCGCGGGGTCGCCCGCGATGGGCAGCGCGCTGCGGTCGGCGGCGCCCGAGGAACGCCCGAGTACGGCGAGATGCTGGAAGAAGATGTTGTTGAAGGCCTTCACGACGTCGCTGCCCGAGAAATGCTGCGCCACGAGTTCCGAGGACGGAGTGCCTGCCACAAGGTCCGGGATCTCCCCGTCGCGTCCTGGGTAGTAGTTCATGGTGTCGATCAGCAACGTGCCGGTGAGCAGCCCCGGGTCGATCGACGTGTACTTGCCGAGTGGGATCGTCACCACCACGACATCGGCGCCCGCCGCATCTTCGGTGGTGCCCGCCCGAGCCTGTGCGCCGAGTCCAGCCACGAGTTCCGACAGGCTGTCGGGCCCCCGGCTGTTGCTCATCACCACCTCGTGCCCGGCGGCAACCGCCAGTCGTGCCACGGTGCTGCCGATGTTCCCGCTGCCGATGAATCCCCAGGTGGTCATGTCCGCCCCAACACACCGTCGCGCTAGAGCATTCCCGCTAGCCTGCCTGCATGGCCCGCCGACAACGCTCGACCGTGGCCGGCCGGATCGATGTCACGTCGATGCTGCTTCGCGATCAGCGGGTGACGGTGCGCATCTACCTGCCCGCCGACTACGAGTGGTCCGACCGGGATCACCGAGTGGTGTACATGTTCGACGCCCACAACCTCTTCGACCGCACAACCTCCACCTACAACAAGGAGTGGCGGGTCGACGAGTTCATGGAGGGGCTGTCGGCGGCGGGTGTGTATGAGCCGGCGATCGTGGTGGGTATCGACGCGCCCCAGAACCGTTACGACCGCTTCGCCATGTACAGCATCGGCGAATGGGAATACCGGCGTCGGCCCGACACGAGACGTCTGCACCGCATCCACGGTTTCGGTGACGAGACAGCCGCCTTCCTCATGCGCACCGTGAAGCGCTACGTCGAGAAGACGTACCGCGCCTCCCGCGACCGGGAGCGGATCGCCGTAGCGGGTTCGTCGATGGGCGGGTACATGGCGCTCTACGTCGGCGCCAGGTTCCAGCAGCAGGTTTCGAAGGTGATGGCGTTCTCGCCGGTGCTCATGGACTTCCCGATGCGGGGCTATGTGCTGCGCGACGAGATCGTTCGCGCGGGGGTTTCGCAGCCGCAGCGCATCTACGCGGACATGGGGGATCGGGAGGTGCTCGACTTCTGCGGCCCGCGCGAACTCCAGGATCATCTCGAGGAGGTCCGGCTCACCCTCCAACAGGCCGGACACAGTCAGGTGCGCACCCGTGTGGCGGCCGGGGACCGCCACGATGAGCGTGCCTGGGCGCGCCGCTTCCCCGGTGCCTATTTGTGGGCTTTCGACGGTGTGGAGGCCGACTGAATCGGCCTGTCGGCGGTCGACTTATCCTGAGATGTAGGGGAGACTGGGAGGGTCGATGGATGCGCACCCGCCCTGGCGTGAAGACGTATTCGTGCGCCTGGGCGAAGGGTTGGTGGTCCAAGCCGACGACGGCAGGATCATCGACTGCAACGCGTCCGCCGAACGTATCCTCGGGCTGACATATGACCAACTGACCGGCCGCGACTCGATGGATCCCCGATGGGCCGCGATGCACGAGGACGGCTCCCCTTTCGCCGGTGAGGACCACCCCGCGATGTTGGCGCTGCGTACCGGACAGCCTGTCCGCGACGTGGTCATGGGCGTGCACCGCCCAGACGGTTCGTACGCATGGATCCTCGTGTGCGCGGTGCCTCTCGACAGCGCCGGTGACGCCGCGGTGGTCGCATCGTTCACCGACATCACCAGAGAGAAGGAGCGGGCAGCCGATCGGCTGCGGGCGACGGTGGACTCGCTGCTGGATCCGCACATCCTCTACCTGCCTGTGCGCGACGACGAAGGCGCGATCGCGGACATGCGATACGTCGAGGTCAACGATGCGGCGGCGGAGTTCACCGGTCACACCCGCGAGGAGCTGGTCGGTGCAGTGGTGACCGATGTTTTCCCGGACCCAGCGAGCCGTCCCTTCCTCGACGATCTGATCAGAGTCGCGGTCGATGGCACGCCGTACATCGCGGACAACCTTCGTATACCGGGCCCGGAACGCAGGATCGATGTGCGTGCCGTGCGCGTCGGGGTGTACGTCAGCGCCTCCTGGCGTGACGTCACCGAGAGGTCGCAGGCGGCTGAGCGGCTCGCGGCCAGCGAGGAACTGTTCCGTGCTGCCATGGAGTCCGCTGTCACCGGGGTGGGTATCGCGGACCATGACGGGAAGCTCGCGGTGGTCAACGACGCCTTCAGCGAGATGGTGCAGCGTGACGCGACCGCACTGTTCGGTCTGCCGTTGCCCGAGCTCGCGACGCCGGAGTTCGCCGGTGAACTGCGCGCCGCTCTTGACAGGCTGCGCGAGGGCCGCGATCACCAGATCGTTCTCGAGGGTGCACTCGAACGCGGTGATGGGTCGCAATGCTGGGTGCAGGCGGGTCTGGCCATTCTTCGCGCGTCGGACGAGCCCCGCGGTCTGCTGGTCCAGCTCAGTGACATCACCGGGGAGCACGAGGCCCGGGAAGCCCTGCAGCACCAGGCCTTCCACGATGCGCTGACCGGGCTGCGCAACCGGCCCTCGCTGCTGGATCTGTTGGAAGTCGAACTGCGCGATGCCAAGCGCAAGGGCTCCCGGGTGGGCGTGCTGTTCCTGGACCTGGACAACTTCAAGATCGTCAACGACTCTTTGGGGCATGCTGCCGGAGACGAGATCCTGAAGACTGTCGCGCACCGCCTGCAGGCGGTAGTGCGACCACGCGACCACGCGGGCCGTTTCGGTGGTGATGAGTTCGTCGTCCTGGTCACCGATATCACCGAGCCCCGGCAGTTGGAACGGGTGGCGGATCGGGTGCTCAACGCCATTGCCGATGAGATCGTCGTCCAGGACCACCGGATCCTGCCGACGGCGTCGATCGGGCTGGCTCTGTCGAATGCGGACTCCACCTCGGAGAGCCTGCTGCGCGAATCCGACGCAGCTCTGTTCCGTGCCAAGGACGCCGGTCGATCGCGCTGGCAGTTCTTCGATGAGCAGATGCACGCCCATGCGCTGGAACGGATGACGCTTGAGGCGCAGATCAGGGAGGGCCTCGAACGCAATGAGTTCCTGGTCCACTACCAGCCCGTCGTCGACCTCGCGACGGGTAGGACGAGCCACTACGAGGCCTTGGTCCGTTGGCAGCACCCGACGCGGGGACTGCTCGCCGCCAGTGAGTTCGTCCCTGCTGCCGAAGTCTCCGGATCCCTGGTACCGCTCGGCGAGGTGGTGCTCGAGCAGGTCACCGATGCCCTCGCCGCGCATCCTGACCTGCCCGCTGTGAGCATCAACGTCTCCGCCGTCCAATTGGCCGCGCCGCGCTGGATGGCCACGTTCCTCGAGACCCTCGGCAGGCGGGACGTGGACGCCCACCGCGTGATCCTGGAGATCACCGAGTCGGCTGTCCTGTCGCTGCTCGGTCCCGCGACGATGGATCTAGTCGTCCTGCAGGAGTACGGGGTCGGGATCCACATCGATGACTTCGGCACCGGCTTCTCATCCATCGCGCTGTTGCGGGAACTTCCCGTGACCGGACTGAAACTCGATGCCAGCTTCGTGCACGATCTGACCGCCCAGGCCAGCGCGTCCAACGCCTTGTCGGAGGGCCTCGCCGGGTTGGCGGATGGGTTGGATCTGATGTCCGTGGCGGAAGGGGTCGAGACGCAGGAGCAGGCCGATCTGCTCAAGGCCCAGCAGCGCGTGGCCGACAGCGGCTATTTCGACTCGGTGTTCATGTCGCTCGACACCAGCGGCCCCCCTCAGGCTGCGCCGGTGCGCGTGCAGGTGCGCGAAGCCAAGCTGCACAAACTGGTGTTGGGCGTGGGCGCCAGCACCGACAGTGGGGCCCGCCTGTCGGCCGAATTCACCGAGCGCAAACTGCCCTGGCTGGACTGGAAAGCCTTGTCCAAGCTGTCGCTGGACCGCGACACCAAGACCCTGAGCAGCGAACTCACCAGCCAGCCCGACAAGGACAACTGGCGCTGGGTCACCAGGGAAAGAAAGCGTGGTGTTTGGTCAAAAAACAGCAGAAGCACTCAAAAAATTCCAAATTTCAAAAGGTATAAAACCAGTGGGTTATGTTGGGGCAGTCACTCGAAAAGTTTTAAATGCGATATAATATGGATATGAAAAATAAAACATGGTTAATTGTAGGAGGTATTGTTGTAATTGCGCTTGTTTGGCTTGGAAGTTCATACAATGGTTTGGTTACAAAGAGCGAAGCTGTGACCACGCAATGGGCACAGGTAGAAACATCATATCAACGACGTTTCGATTTGATCCCAAATCTCGTTGAATCTGT
>CALFYG010000086.1 GCA_937952095.1 uncultured Micrococcales bacterium
TCGCAGGCCTCGGGACCGAGGTCACCGGCATGCTCAAGAGGTGGCGCCCGGCCTCGGACATGCTCGGAGGTCCGAACACGGTCATCGCCCCGTACCCCGGTCAAGTACCGGGTCGCCTGCGAGGTCTGCATTCCCTGATCGACGGACATCGCACCGTGGCCGAACTCATCGACGCATCCGGACACGGTGACATCGGCACAGTGGTGGATCTGGCAGACCTCGTGGAGGCCGGCTGCGCGACCCCGATGAGCGGTTCCATGGGCGCGCTGGAGCAACGTCTGGCCATGCTGGCTGCCATGGAGCACCCGGACAAGCCGGTCGGCAAGGCCACACCCACGCTGTCGGTCATCCCGGGCGGCGCCCAGCCGGAACCGGAGGTCGAGCCTGAGCAGACCGAGGACCTGCTGTCCACACTGCTGAAGGGGGTGCGCGGAGTATGAAGCAACTCGGCGACATCCTCGTCTCCCAAGGGCTGATCAACACCGATCAGTTGGAGAAGGCCCTGCTCGAGCAGCGCAACGTCGGGCACTCGCTGGGTCGCGTCCTCATCGACCTCGGCATGCTCACCGAATCGCAGGTGGTTCAGGCGCTGGCCACGCAGATAGGCATGCGCTTCGTCGACCTCACCGAGGTGACCCTGGACGGTGCCGCCCTGTCCAAGGTCCCGGGTGTGGTCTGCCGGCGGCACAGCGCGATCCCGATCGGTTTCGAGAACGGCCGCCTCGTCGTCGCCATGAGTGATCCGGCCAACGTCTTCGCCGTGGATGACATCCGCTCAGCCAGTGGGATGACCGTGGTGCCGGTCGTGGCCACTCGCACCGACGTCCAGGCTGCGCTCGATCGGCACTATCGAGCCGACGGTGAACTCGACGAGCTGACCACCGCCATCGACACCGACGAGGATGAGGAGGACCTGGCCTCGATCAAGGAGGTCGTCGAGGACGCCCCGATCGTCAAGTTCGTGAACCTGTTGATCACGCAGGGGATCCAGGACCGGGCCTCCGACATCCATCTCGAGCCCACTGAACACGACGTGCGTGTGCGCTTCCGGATCGACGGTGTCCTGCACGAAGTCATGCGCTCGCCCAAGTCGATCCAGTCGGGGGTGATCAGCCGGCTGAAGATCATGGCCGACATCAACATCGCAGAGCGACGCATTCCGCAGGACGGACGCCTGAGTGTGACGGCCAACGGCCAGAAGATCGACCTACGCGTCGCAACGCTCCCCACAGTGTGGGGGGAGAAGATCGTCCTTCGGATCCTGGACAACTCCACAGCCATGCTCGATCTGGCCGACCTCGGATTCCGAGATGTCAACTACGAGCGTTTCTCGGCAAGTTTCGGGAAGCCCTACGGAATGATTCTCGTGGTCGGTCCCACGGGTTCCGGGAAGTCGACCACTCTGTACGCGACGGTCAACATCCTGAACCGCCCGGAAGTCAACATCATCACCGTCGAGGACCCGGTCGAGTACCGGCTCGCTGGTGTGAACCAGGTCCAGACCCATGCCAAGGCGGGATTGACCTTCGCAGCGGCGCTGCGCTCCATCCTGCGGTCGGACCCCGACATCGTGCTCATCGGTGAGATCCGCGACCACGAGACCGCCCAGATCGCGGTGGAATCCGCATTGACCGGCCACTTGGTGCTGAGCACCCTGCACACCAACGACGCCCCGAGTGCGGTGACCCGCCTGATCGAGATGGGGATCGAACCCTTCCTGGTGGGCTCGGCGCTGGACTGCGTGCTCGCGCAGCGGCTTGCGCGGCGTCTGTGCCCCAAGTGCAAGGAGCAGTACGAACCGACGGCGGCCGCGCTCAAGGCGGCTGGGTTGCCACTGGAGAAGGGACAGCCGATCCCCAAGATCTACCGTGCGGTGGGTTGTTCGGTGTGCTCCCGTACCGGCTACAAGGGCCGCGTGGCCCTGCATGAAGTGCTGCCGATCACCGAGCGTATCGAGCGGTTGGCGGTGGAGCGCGCGTCGTCGGCCGTCATCGCCACGGCCGCTCGCGAAGAGGGGATGCAGACCCTGCGCCAGGACGGGCTGGCCAAGGTGCTGGCTGGTGTGACGAGTCTGGACGAGGTCCTCCGGGTGGTCGCCTAGCGTCGCGGCGGTGTGTCTGTTCGCTATCGAGTGCTGCACCGTGACGATCCCGGATGGCTGAAGCGGCCACGGCACGTCACTGAACCCCACCTGTCTGCCACCGCCGTTCGGGGGGTCACCCATTCAAGGAATCCGCGAGGAGTGCCGACACGGATCATGAACGGTTCGGGAAGGACCTCGGATGTCGGCATACAACGCTCCACCCCCCACACGGCCCCAGGCTGCGCCAACCGGGCCTCCCACGGGGGCACCCGCCGCCATGCCGGCTCCACCCAACGGTGCTCAGGTTCGCAATGCACCCCCGCCGCCCCAGCAGGCCGCATCCCGTCCCACCACCGAGCAGACCGTCCGCAGCAGCGACATCAGCCTCGTGGAGGCGCTGGAAGCCATGCTGGCGCTCGAGGCCAGTGACCTGCACCTCACCGTCGGGGCGCCCCCCACGGTCCGCGTATCGGGCAACCTCCGTCCGCTGCCCGGAACGGCCAAGTTGGACGGCCCCTCGCTCCAGCGGGTCCTGTACGCGATGCTCACCCAGCAGCAGCGGGAGGTCTTCGAGGAGCAACTCGAACTCGACTTCTCCTACGCGCTGCCTGGCAGAGCACGCTTCCGCGTCAACATGTACAAACAGCGCGAGTCCGTGGGGGCGGCCTTCCGGATGATTCCGTACGAGCTGAAGAGCCTCGAAGCGCTCGGCATCCCGCCGGTTGTCGCGCAGTTCTCGAATCTGCCTCGTGGTTTCGTACTTGTGACCGGTCCCACCGGATCCGGTAAGAGCACGACGTTGGCCTCCTTGATCGACATCGCGAACACACAGCGACACGACCACATCATGACCGTCGAGGACCCCATCGAGTTCCTCCACCGGCACCGCAACTGCCTGGTCAACCAGCGTGAGGTGGGCACCGACACCCACTCCTTCGCCGAGGCCCTCAAACACGTCCTGCGGCAGGACCCGGACATCATTCTGGTCGGGGAGATGCGCGACCTCGAGACCATCCAGGTCGCGCTGACCGCTGCGGAGACCGGCCACCTCGTGTTCGCGACGCTGCACACGCAGGATGCCGCCCAGACCATCGACCGGGTGATCGACGTCTTCCCGCCCCACCAGCAGCAACAGATCCGCCAGCAGCTGGCCGGCACCATTCAGGGAATCGTGTGCCAGACGTTGTGCAAGCGGCAGAACGAACGTGGTCGGGTGGTGGCGGCTGAGGTGCTCGTCGCGACGCCGGCCATCCGCAACCTGATCCGCGAGGGCAAGACCCACCAGATCTACTCCGCGATGCAGGCGGGTGCCCAATTCGGCATGCAGACGCTCGACCAGCACCTCGCGGAACTCGTGCGGACGAACGCGATCTCCTTCGACGAAGGCATGGAGAAGTGCCAGCACCTCGAGGACTTCATGCGACTGACGGGGAGGACCCGATGAGCCTTGCGACTTTCGACTACCAGGTGCGCGACCGCGCGGGCAAGGTCGTGCGGGGACGGATCGACGCAGAGTCCCCGACCGCAGTGGCCTCGAAGCTCAAGAGCATGGGATACGCCCCGATCTCGATCACCCAGGCCAACGCCGGCCTCAACAAGGAGATCAAGATCCCCGGCGTGGGGAACAAGGTCAAACTGAAGGACCTTGCGGTCTCGGCCCGTCAGTTCGCCACCATGATCAATTCGGGTCTCTCGCTTCTGCGTGCACTGGCTATCCTCAGCGATCAGACGGAGAACAAGGCTCTAGCGGAGGTGTACGGTTCCGTAAGGCTGGCCGTCGAACAGGGTTCGTCGTTGTCGCAGGCGCTCGGTCAGCACCCCAAAGTCTTCCCGCCCATCATGGTCAACATGACTCGGGCCGGTGAGACCGGTGGATTCCTGGACCAGGTCCTTGTGCAGTTGGCCGACAACTTCGAAGCGGAAGTGAAGTTGCGTTCCACCGTCAAGTCCGCGATGACTTACCCGTTGGTGGTCTTCGCCTTCGCGATCATCTCGATGACCGCGATGCTGCTGTTCATCGTGCCCGTGTTCTCAACGATGTTTGAAGGACTCGGGGGCGAACTGCCGCTGCCGACGCGCGTCCTTGTGATGATCTCCAACATCCTCAAGACCGGCATGCCCTTCATCGTGATTCTTCTCATCATTGGCTTGATCCTCTGGAAGAAGTACAAGCACACCCCACAGGTACGCAACGTCGTCGACCCCATGAAGCTCAAAGCTCCCGTGTTCGGTCCGCTCTTCCAGAAGATCGCCCTGTCACGCTTCAGCCGGAACCTGGGCACGATGATCCACTCCGGCGTACCGATCCTGCAGTCGCTGGACATCGTCGCAGACACCACCGGCAACGTCGTGATCGCACGGGCCGTGCGCGACGTGGAGGTGTCCGTCAGGCAGGGTGAGTCGCTGGCCGGACCACTGGTCAACCACCCGGTCTTCCCGCCCATGGTCGTCCAGATGATGGCCGTCGGCGAGGACACCGGTTCACTGGACGCCATGCTGCACAAGATCTCCGACTTCTACGACCAAGAGGTCGAAGCGACCACTGAAGCTCTGACCTCACTCATCGAGCCGATCATGATCGCGGTCGTTGGTGCCATCGTGGGCGCGATGATCGTGGCCCTGTACATGCCGATCTTCAAGGTCTTCGACCTGATCGAGGGGTAAGGCCTGCCGGTGGCGCTCCCCGGCTTCTCATGCTTTGGCATGGCGGAATGCCCGCGCGTGCTGATGCACGAGTTGGGTTGTGAACCACCGCGGGTTAGGCGGCGGTTCAGCTATGTCGCCGGCTGGGCACTGCGATGCGGCGGCCGGGAGTCTCGGGATCGTCGGTGAACTCGGCGCGTCCGAGGTGGATCATCCGGTGGTGGTACGCGCACAGCAGGACCATGTTCGACAGGTCGGTCACACCGCCGTCTCGCCAGTCGACGATGTGATGGGCGTGGCAGCGGCGGGCGGGTCGGGTGCAGCCGCGGTAGACGCAGCCGTGGTCGCGCTGATGGAGTGCTGCGCGTTGGGCGGGCGTGGCGAAGCGGTTCAGTCTGCCCACGGCCAAGGGGCTCCATCTGATCCCGGTTCGTTGGGAGATAACCAAGGTCAGTCGGGACTGGCACACCGCCACGTCGTAGGTGCTCAGGCCCACAGGCATTCCGGTGTCATCGAACGTGGCGCCGACCCTGTCGAGGTGTTCGGCGTCGGCGGTGATGGTGACCGCTGTGACGCCGGTGGTCTCGCCGTCCAGTGACGCATCGGCGATGTCCGCAATCGCGTCGGCGCGTCGTTGTGGGGCGGTGCGCGTATCAGCCGGGTCGGCCGGGGTGGCGAACTCCTCCAGTGCGGCGTTGAGCCGTTGCCCGACCTCCTGTGGCAGGTGCCCGTCCACAGCCCACCAGCCGTCCAGGGTCTGCGACACGTTCAAGTAGCGGCGCTGACGGATTTCCTGGTCCTGCTGGTCGTGCTGTTCGGGTTCGAGCAGTTCTGCCATGCGGTCGACAGCGGCACGGACCATCGCGGGGGAGCCGGCGGCGGCCACCTCCAGGAGTAGCGGCTCCGCCTCGGCGAGCCTGTCCGCCGGCGGTTTGGCCTTCGCGCGGGCGAGGGCGACCGCGTGCGGGTAGCTGATCTGCCCATCCTTGAGGGCCTGTGCTGTGGCCGGGAAGGTAGTGGCCAGGATGCGTGCGGTCTTGAGCATCGCCTGCCAATGTCCGGGCGCCAGATGCAGTTCGTCGGTGAGCATCGATCCGGTGGTGGCGAAGCCAGCCAGATGATGCCCGCCATCGGCGTCGCAGACCCGGATCATGGCCAGCTTGACTGCGGCCAGGCGCTGCTCCTGGGTGTGCAGCGTGGCGATGTCGGCTACCAGATCGACCAGCGATCCGTCGCGGTGGTCGGCGGTGAGAAGCTCGTCGACCGCCGCGGTGAGCCGGTCGAGCATCCCGGACCCGCTTCCGGTCACACCACCCATTTCGAACATGTGTCCAGTCTTCGAGCGGGGTGCGACACACAACGAATGCCGACGAAATCTGTGGACAACCCCGGGGTCGGGGCGGTGTCCGGTCATGGATTGCTTGGCTATCGGGCGGTGTTACCGACTTCTTACGGAACCCTTCTGAGGCTGGACGTGCCCACCGTGGCGCCTCAGGCTGGTCATGACCAAGGAGGAACCGATGCGTGCTGTACTCGTCGCGGCTGTTGTCGCGGCTCCGATCGTGCTTGCCGGCCCAGTTGCCGCGGAGCCCATGCCCACCAAGGCTTTCACGTCCTGCAAGCAACTGAGGGCGGAGTACAGCGCGGGCATCGCCAAGAACGCCAAGGCGGCGCGCAAGGCGGTCAAGAAGGGTTACCGCAAGCCGTTGGTCTGCAAGCGCGTCTATCTACAGGTGGCCCCAGCCCTCGACCCCAACCGCAACGGTGTGGCCTGCGAAGTCCAGTGATTCACCTCACACCTGGCGTGGCCCATCCGTAACACCGCACAAACCGTGCGTTCACACGCGCACGGGACCATCGGGACATGAACCAGATGCGAGACACCCGCAAACGGATCGCCCTCGTCGCCCACGATGCGAAGAAGGCGGACATCCTCGCGTGGGCCAGATACAACAGGGGGATCCTCGCCGGTCACGAGCTCGTCGCCACCGGTACGACCGGACGGCTGCTGTCCGAGGACCTCGATCTGTCGATCGAATGCCTGCTGTCGGGCCCGCTGGGAGGGGATCAGCAGGTGGGGGCCATGATCGCCGACGGTCGCATCGACCTCGTGGTGTTCTTCTGCGACCCACTGACCGCTCAGCCACATGAGCCGGATGTGCAAGCGCTCATGCGGCTGGCAGGGGTGTGGAACGTCCCGATCGCGATCAACCGGGCGACCGCCGACCTCGCCATCGCGTCCCCGCTGTTCTACGACCGGGCCTATATGCCTGAGACGCCGGACTACCGGCAGCACGAGCAGCGGCCGGTACCGGCTGGTGCCTGACGCACGCAGTGTGGACCCGCACGCACGGTAGCGTGAGGCGCGTGCACATGTATCTCGTCCGGCACGGACAGAGCCACGTCAATCTCGGCGATCTCACCGTCGAGCACCGGGACGAGCCGCTCACCGATCTCGGCCGCGAACAGGCCGAACGTGCCGGGGAGTGGATCAGGGAGAACATCCAGGCGAGTGAGTTCTACGCGAGCAGCGTGGCCCGCACGGTCCAAACGGCGGAGATCATCGGCACGGTGGTCGGCATGCACCCGATCCTCCAGGACGGCCTGCGGGAGATCGGAACCTGCCGCGCCGATGGGACTCCCATCCCGAGCGCCGACTTCGAGCCATTCATCCCGGACCTGTGGGGGACACTCGACCCCTACACCCCGGTGACACCGACGGGGGAGAGCTGGATGCAGTTCCGCTCCCGGATCGGGGCCTTCATCGAGACGCTCGTACCCGCCACCCGCCGGAACCGACTGGGGGGGCCACAGGAGGAGGACACCCGTCGGATCCTGATCGTGGCCCATGCCGGTGTCATCGAGGCCATGTTCGAATACATCTTCGAGAAAGGGCCTTGGAGCGTGGTCGCCGTGGAGACCCACCACACAGGCATCACACACATCGAGCATCATCCCTGGCCCAACCGCCCGGACTGGCGGCTGCACTACCACAACCTCACGCACCATCTGACCGACGAGATGCGCACCTGAAACGTCCCCCGGACGGTGCAGTCGGGTCCCCGATCGGAGCAGCGGTCACTCTAATGGGTGAATGTCACCGAATCGAGTGAAGCTTGGTCAACTTGAGACTCCCTTGAGGTTCCCCGGACCTGACGCATACCGGGACCCCCCATCGTCACTGGCATACGGGCGAGCGCCCGGATTGCCATATCGAAGGGGAAACATAGTGATCAAGCAGCTGATGGAAGCCCGGGACAAGGAAGAGGGCTTCACCCTCATCGAGCTCCTCGTGGTCATCATCATCATCGGAATCCTGGCAGCGATCGCCATCCCGGTGTTCCTGAACCAGCGCAACAAGGGCTTCGACAGCGCGGTGCGTTCCGACCTGCGCAACTCGGCCACCGCCCAGGAGACCTGGCTCACCGAAGGTGCCGGCTACACCAACGACGTGGCTAACCTGGAAACCGTGGGCTTCAAGTACTCGGCGGCGAAGAACTACTCCGGTGGTGTGGCGAGCCTGACCGCGACCACTGCTGGTAACAACTACTGCATGCAGGGCACCTCGGCCTCTGGGGCGACCTTCGTCTACACGAACACCGGTGGCCTCGGCCAGGTGGGCGTGAACGGCGTGAATGCCTGCGCCTGATCGACCTGACCTGTGGGAGTCGGCTGCGGCCGGCTCCCACAGTCGTGTCCGGTACTCCGAACGGGTAGAGCCTTTCGCCTCGCAAGTGCGGCCTTCATGTCGGACTCAGAAGGCTTGTGTGTTTCCCTTCAGGCTCCTCCACGCGATCGCTACTAGGGCGACGATGGTCAGGCAATACAGGGCGAACCACACCTCCCGAAAATGCAGGCTCACTTCGAGAGGCATCCACCCTCTCGTTGGGTAATACAGGGCAGCCAGCAGCAGAGCGCCGAGAACTACTCGCCGCCTTCCTGTGGCGCCCCCGATGATGGCACCAAGTGCTGGGATCAGCCAGACAGCGTGATGACTCCAGGACACCGGGGAAACGATCACGCTGGTCAGGCCCACGATCGCCGCTGCAGAGAGGGGTGCCTGTGCTTTGACCGCGATTGCGGCCGCGGCGAGCCCAACCGCGCACAGAACGATAGCCAACACCGCGAAGGGCAGCGCTGGGATCTGGCCGTCGTTCATTCTTGCGAGAAGGCCTCCAATGGACTGGTTGAACACCATGTCCGGACGGGCCGCGCGGGCGGTGGGATTGACGATCAGCCTTTGGCCCCATAGGTACGTCGCGGTTGACGTGGGCAACCACAGGGCTCCGACGACCCAACAGAGAACGAGCGTTGTGAGTGAAGTCAACGCAGGACGCCACTGCCGATTCACTGCCCAATGGACAATGAAGAGCCCAGGTGTGAGCTTCACGGCGGTCATGACCCCGACGAGCACTCCCTGAGGCAGTCGCCACGTCCTGCCCACCATGTCAAGCAAGCAGGCAAGCGTGAGCACCGTCCCGATCTGTCCGAAAGGAAGCAGTTCACTCACGGGCCCGGTTGGGATGATCAAGAGAAGGCCTACGCACACGGCAGCTAGCCGAGAACCCGTGGAGGGCATGCGTTGAAGCAGGGGACCGAAACTGACGACGAGTATCGCCAGGAGGCAGGCGACTGAGACCAGCGTCCACACCGGGAAGATCCAGGCATCTGGCAGGATGCCCAACGGCACCATGGTGATGGCCCCGAACGGCGGATATGAGAATGGCAAGTAGCCATTGAACGCCGACGGGAAAGTCTCGGAGTACAGGTCCCAGCGTTCCAGTGCCCAGCGACCCCCCTGTGCGTAGACCCGTACATCGGTGGCTGGAATGCTCGCCCATCCATCGATGTGCAGGTACCACTGCCCGAGTATGAGGACCGCCAGAGCGAGTAGAAGACCCCGACGCGCGAACGCCGACGATCTCAATTGCGTGCGGAACGAACTGGCGATGTCCCCAGGTCTGTTACTTGTGCTCATGTGGGGGCTTCTTCCGCCGGGAACTTCTTCAGCGCTCGCAAGCCCACAACAGCAGCAGCGAAAGCTACCGCGCTGAGCGCGAATGGCTGGATCCCACTTGCTGCGACAAGCACCACCCACGATGAGAGCCCGAACCAGATGCCTGCAGGTCGGCGCGCAAGCAGCCACACCACGGCCGTCGGGACGAGCAGGACTGCGGGCGACATCAGATAGTACGAGCCGAACCAGATGTCGCTTGCGACGCGCAGTAGCACGATGACCACCGGAAACAGCAGGCACGCCGTGAGCCACTGGGGTTGCCCCGCCATCCGGAGTGGACGGATGAAGATGAAGACACAGAGTACGCCGATTACGGCGATAAGCATGGCTTGCAGTACGCGCAGGCCCCACGGGAATGGGCTCTCGCCTCCGACGATCAGACTCCAGATGCTGTCCGCTCTGACGTTCCAGCGATACGCCGCCATCTGGAAAGACCCGCCGAGGACAAAGGGAATCCACAGTGCCGACGCCACAATCACCGCGGTCGCTGCGACGTTGAGCGCTGTGCGCAGACCATCGCATAGCGCCAGCACCAAGAGGCCCAGGATGCCCCAGGGTTCCAATCCAGTGGCCACGCCCACGAGCGCGCCTGCGAGGACAGGGCGCCTGAGCACCGTCGCGTGAGCAGCGCCGGCCCACAACACCAGCACGGGAATCTGCCACCAATGCCCTGAGAGAACGTTCTCCTCATCGGCCCCCACCAGACCCAGCACGAGTACGGCCACCCACGCGGCCAGCCACATCCACTGGTCCCCGGGGGAAGTTGACTCGGCCAGACGTCGGGCGGCGTAGCCGCTGACCAATAGCGGCACCAAGGCCACAACCACACACAAGACGGCGATCGCTGCGGTCGCTGGGAGGGGTGAGACGAGTAGCCGCAGGACTGCATCGAGCACAATCTGGAGGGGGCCGGCCTGATTGAAGGGGCTCGAGTAGGCGGCGGTGAGATCGCCTCTGAGAACCGACTCCCCGAGTTGCGCGAACGTCGCGACATCGGGGATCGCGCGCAGCAGTTGGTCCACCCCGATAGGGGTTGTTTCCCCCATCGCCGAGAGGACCCGGCGGGCCGTCAATAAGGCGAAGAGAACCGCCAGACCAACCCATCCGTGTCGTTTGGCGAATGTGGTCATCTCACGCATCAGGTTGCACTCTAGAGCGCGTTGGCATGTCGGGGCACGTCGAGGCCCGAGAGGTCGGGGAGTCTCGCATGCCATGGAAGGCTAGTGCGTCAATGGGGGTGATCGTTCACTCCGTTGGGTGAACGATCACCCTCGGTTAGCCCGAACGGGGAATGGCGTGTCCGGAATCGCAACTTCTCGTCCGGAGTCTTGCATGTCATTGAAATCGGGGGTGACATCCCAGATACCAACGAGTGCTTATGTTGGCACGCATCGCGGCAGCGCGGGAGAGGGCTTCACTCTCATCGAGTTCCTCGTCGTGATCGTCATCATCGGAATTCTGGCAGCTATCGCCATCCCCGTGTTCCTGAAGCAGCGCAAGAAGGGCAGCGCGGTCAAGGCCGACTTCCGCAACGCCGCAACAGCCCAGAAGACGTATCTCACGGATAACGGCGTCTACTCGGTTGAGACCCCTGCAGGCGCTGAGTTGACCGCGGTCGGATTCAAGTACTCACCCAGAACCAACTACAGCGCTGGTACTCCGTCGATCACAGTCGCAGCGACCGGCAACTCCACCTTCTGCCTGACCGCCACCTCCGCATCCACGACTGTCTGGCACTACTCCAGTGCGAGTGGACTCGGGACGGGGGCGTGCAGCTGATCTCTTCACAGATTGAGGGTTCCGCACATTGCGGGACCTCAATCATTGCGCGGGAGGTCACCCGTTTGGAGCAACTCTGCGGCAAATGGAGGAATCGACCTTGGGTAATGGGTACGCGGCGTCCGATGAAGGAACTGTCATTGCCATCGGGGTGTGACGACCCCGCATTCGAAGGAGTACGAAATGTTCGCACGTATCGCAGCGGCGCGGGAGAAGGAAGAGGGCTTCACCCTCATTGAGCTCCTCGTCGTGATCATCATCATCGGCATCCTGGCCGCAATCGCCATCCCCGTGTTCCTGAACCAGCGGAAGAAGGGCTGGGACAGTGCGGTCAAGGCTGACCTGCGCAATGCCGCCACGGCGCAAGAGACCTGGTTGACGGACAACGGCGTGTACTCGGCGCAGACTCCGGCCGGCGCGGAACTGACTAGCGTTGGTTTCAAGTACTCACCGGCCACCAACTACACCGGTGGCGCTGCCATCGTCGTGGATGCGACCAGCAACACGAGCTACTGCCTGGAAGCTGTTTCCGCGTCCGGTACGACGTTCAGTTACTCCAGCCCAACCGGACTGTCAACGACGGCATGCCCGTGATCCCCTGACCCCTAATGCGAAGGACCCCGGCTCAGCCGGGGTCCTTCCGTGTTCAAGATGTCACCCGATCGAGTCGATGGATAGAGCGTGACAGCCCGGAATGCCCGCCCCGGTCTGCGGCCATGGCGCCGCAGCGGCGAAGGTGTGCGCGACGCCGGATTCACGATGATTGAGCTGATGGTCTCCATGACCATCCTCGCGCTGGTCTCGGCATCGTTCGCCTACGGTCTGGAACTGGCCATGTCGGTCACCCGCGAGGACCGGGCCCGGGTGCAGGCGACCAACCTCGCCGCCCGCGAGCTCGAGATCGTGCGAAACGAGTTCGGCTCCTCAAAGAGTGCACCGACCACCCTGGGCGCAACATCCGAGGTCACGAACCCCCATCCGCTGCCCGGAGGCACGAGCGGTCAACCCCTGAACCTGGACGGCACAGACTTCACCGTCGTCCGCACTGTCGAGTGGCTGCCGGCCGGAACCGGCACAAGCCCTTGCGACGGCGGCTCAGCAGTCACGTACCCTTCGCTGGGCGTGAATGTCCGGGTGTCGTGGGTCGAAAACGATAGCGAGCGTGACGTCGAGTCGAACACCGTCCTCACTCCACCGAAAGGCACCTTGGCCACTATCCAAGGATTCATCGCGGCCAAAGTCATCGGGGCGGACGGCACCGGCGTCGCCTCGCTGCCGGTGGACATCACCGGCCCTGGCGGCGGCCAGACTCGGGTGACCGCAGGCGATGGCTGCGCCGTTTTCGCACTGTCCACCGTAGGCAACTACACCGTCATCCTCGACGAGCCAGGCTATGTGAGCTTCGACGGCCAGCCCTCCACCTCGAAGCCGGCCACAGTGTCCGCGGGATCCATCCAGATCGTGCCGTTCAGTTATGACGCCTCGGCAACACTGAATCTTGAGTACGTGATCTCCGACGAGGCCGGCGAGGAGTTCCAGGAGCCCGCACCGCCGGCATCGGTCACGTTGTTCAACGCGAGCCTTCCGACCATGGGCAAGAAGGAGGTCGACAGCGGAACCACTACGGTGGCCGGACTGTGGCCCTTCCCGGACGGCTACTCGGTGTGGGCCGGCACCTGCGTTCTCAACGATCCCGCCACCACCGGCGGCGCGCGCGCCAACCCGGTCACACCGGAGCCAGGGGAGACCGTCACTGCGGAGGTCGAGTTGAAGCCACTCATCGTGACCTTCCTCGACGACGACGACCTGCCCCTTGCCAACACCGCCGTTGAGGCCACGATCGTTGACACCGAGGGGTGTGCGGAGACGGAGTTAGATCTCGGTACGACTGACGAGAACGGGGTTCTGCGGGCCGCCCTGCCGTACGGTCAGTGGACGCTGACCGCAGACAGTTACCAGATCGCTGCGGACATGCCAGCCGACGGTTCCGTGACCTACCCGCTCGAACTGCCGCTCGGGGGTATCGGATGAGGATCCTGCCGGCAAAGCGCGACGACGGTGTGACCGTCGTGGAGATGCTCGTGGTGATCTCCATCCTTGGCATCGTGCTGACGATCGTCACTGAAGGGCTCATCGTCGCTCAGCGGACCATGACCGACAACGCATCGCGGTTGGATGGCCTGTCGCAGACGAACGTGGCGGTGGAGGGCATGACCCGGGTCCTGCGCACGGCGATCTTGCCGTCACAAGTGCAGGCGACATGCAGTGGGTGCGACGTGGCGGCGTTCATCGCCGGTGACGATCGGTCGGTGCAGTTCTACGCCAACGTGGACAACGACGGGATCCTCCCTGCGACAGGGACCACCGACCTGGGACCGCGCCGCGTGACATACGCCGTAAGCAATGACGGCGTACTCACCGAGACCGTGCAGAAGCCGAACGTGCACGCGGTGAACGACTTCAACTACCAGTACTGCACGCCGGGGCCAAGCTGCCCGGTCCGTACCCGTGTCCTGGCCCGTGACGTGGAGTCGGGTGCCATCTTCACGTACTACGACCGCACCGGAGCCAAGATCGTCCCCCCGTTGCAGTCGGCAACGTCCAAACTCAAGGCAGTGGACAGCATCGACCTAGTCATGCGGGTGCGCCCCTCAACGCGTGCCGAGTCGGCCACCGTCACCGCGCGGGTCACGCTGCCGAACGCTGATTCGCTCATCCAACCCACGCCGACACCATGAGGAGGTGATCATGATGACGCTCGTTCAACCGCAGCACGAGGATCGTGGTGCCGCCATGATCATGGTGCTGGGGATGATGTCCATCATGACCGTTGTGGTGGCCGCGGCCCTCGCATACGCGACGGGTGTCGCTCCCCAGGTCAGCCGCGACGAGAACTGGCAGGCGGCCCTGGCGGCGGCCCAAGCCGGGGTCGACGACTACCTCGCCAAACTCAACCGCACCGATGCGTACGCCCTCACGGTGGACTGCAGCAACGTGGCCCTCAAGGGCCCCAAGGCTGAGACGAACAGTTGCGGTTGGAACAGCGGCACGGAGCCGGGATGGGTGAACGTCCAAGCGGGCAAGCCCACGGCAGGCAAGTTCCACTACGACGTGAACACCGCGAACTTCTGGAAAGACGGCTCGGTCTGGGTTGAGTCGACCGGGAAGGTGCGTGGGGTTTCGCGCACCATTCAGGTGCGCGTCGCGCGCGGCGGGTCGACCGACTTCCTGTACTACACCGACTTCGAGGACGCCGATCCACAGAACCTGGTGGCCTACCCGCCGGGAGGATCGAAGTCCCTGGCCACGGGCGGCGCCAAATACGACGCCTGCGGCAAGAGCGGGCCGACCTTGGCCACGTACTGGTGGCAAGGTGGCGGTCGTGTCACCAACAACTGGTGCCAGGAGATTCAGTTCGCGGGCAACGACGTCCTCGACGGGGATGTGCACTTCAACGATTCCCCATTGATGAGCAACTCCGGTGGCACGCGGCCGCGGTTCCTCAAGGGCTACGAGGTCGCGGACCCCAACTGCACCGAGGCCGCGGGTACCCCGGACGCGAGTGGGGTCGGGACCAATGCCGGCGACGGCAAGTGCTGGCGCAGCACCTCGTCCGTGAACCCGTACGTGGGCACGGCAGGTGCGCGGCCGGCGCTGACTCTCTACCTGCCCGACAACTCGGACAAGTTCGCCACCTACCCAGGGTGCAACTACTACGGAGACACGAGAATCCGCTTCAACAGCAACGGCACGATGACGGTGTGGAACACCACGAGTTCGGGCAAGAGCCTAAAGGGTCCGGGATCAGACGCGGGCCTGAACTGCGGTAACGCGTCCCAGTTCATACCCGCCACGGGCCAGAAGTACCCGGCCGCCGGGCAGACCGTGCCGGTCCCGGATGATCTGGTGATCTACGTGCAGGCATCCACCGCCGGCTCAGCTGCATGCGTCCCGGGCCAGATCGTCAACGGGACCACCTCCGGCAGCACGTCCACCGATCAGATCCCCAAGGGAACGGGCACCACGTTCCAGGAGGTGACCGATATCAGTTTCTACAACCCGAGTTCCTCAACCTTTACCACGACGAAGAAGTGGAAAAAGATCAGCGGCACCTGGGTAGCGGACCCGTCGTTCACGCCTGCAGTCCAGACCGGCACGGTCGTCCCGTCCGGTGATGTGCACCCGACCACCTTTGACTGCGGGCTGGGCAACGTCTACATCGAGGGGGTGGTCAACGGACGCGTGACCATTGCGGCCCAGAACAACGTCATCGTGACCGGCGACCTCACGATCAACAGCACCACGACGGGCAACACGGCCATCGGCCCGGACATGGTGGGCTTGGTCGCGGCCAACTCGGTGGTCGTGTACCACCCGGTTTCGCGGTCGGTGAGTGGTACCAGTGAGACTCTGACCTCCACGGTTAAGAGTCCGAAGAGTCTGACCAAGACGTGTCCTACCAACAGCACGACGAACATCTCGAGCCCCACCAGCGGTGGTTCCAACAACAACACGATCACGTGTACCTGGACGACGACGAAGACCTACGGCACGAGTTACAGCAACATCAGCCACGCCGGATTGACCGACGACGACGAGAACTTCTGGATCTACGCCTCCATCCAGACACTGCAGCGCAGCTTCTGGGTGCAGAACTACAACCAGGGCGCCGATCTCGGGACGTTGTCCGTGCGCGGATCCATCGCCCAGAAGTGGCGTGGAGCCGTGGGAACGTCCGGCGGCACAGGGTTCGCGAAGGACTACTCTTATGACACCCGTCTGCAGTTCGCCTCACCGCCCTACTTCCCGCAGTGGACCAACGCGGCGTGGGGTTCCAAGGTCACCGGCGAGCTGCCGGCGAGGTACTGATCGCCAGTGTCCACAGGCTCCGGTAGCGAGGTCCCTCACGGCACTAGGCTTCACCCGTGGTGGTGATCGCCGGACTGCTCGGCCTGCTCATCGGGTCTTTCCTCAACGTGGTCGTGTGGCGACTGCCGCGCGGGGAGTCGTTGTCACATCCGGCGTCGCACTGTCCGGTCTGCGATCACCCCATACGCCCCTACGACAACGTTCCGGTCGTCTCGTGGCTTGTATTGCGCGGCCGTTGCCGTGACTGTGGCACACGGATCTCCGCTCGCTACCCGTTGGTGGAGCTTGCCACGGGGCTGCTTTTCGGCCTCACCGCCTGGTGGGTCGGCTGGTCCGTACTGCTTCCCTTCGCGCTGTGGTTCATGGCCGCGTGCATCGCGCTGTTCCTCATCGACCTCGAGGTCAAGCGGTTGCCCAACAGTCTCACCCTGTCGACATACCTCGTCGTACTGGGGGGATTCACCCTTACGGCGGCGATGGAGGACACCTGGTCGGCGTGGCTGCGGGCTGCGATCGGCGGACTCGCCCTGGCCCTCGTGTATGCACTGCTCGCGGCGTTCTTCCCCCGTGGCATGGGATGGGGCGACGCCAAACTCGCGTTGAGTCTGGGTTCTGTGATGGCCTGGGTGGGCTGGGGAACGCTCGTGGTGGGCGGTTTCGGCGCATTCGTCCTCGGTGCGGTGTGGGGTGTGGGTGCCATTGTGGTGGGCATGGCGGGCCGCAAGAGCGCATTGCCGTTCGGTCCGTTCATGATCGCGTCCGCGTTGCTGGCGGTCGTGTGGGGGCAGCGGATCGCGGATTGGTACACCGATTCGCTCATCTGAGTGAATTCCGGCTCAACAATCCGGCCGTTCCGGCCGATGCCACGGTGAGGCGTGATGGAGGTAGCCGTGGCCAGGATGACTGTAGGTCTGGAGGTGGGTTCCTCCGCCGTGCGCTTGGCGACCGTGGCGAGGGGCCGATCCGGCGCGACGCTGCAGCAATTCGGCCAGGTCGCTCTGACCCCCGGAGTCGTCGTGGACGGTGAGGTGGTCGACTCCGCAGCGCTGACGGACGCCATCCGCTATCTGATCAAAGGCACCAAGCCCGCGAGCAAGGACGTCCACCTGGGTGCCGTGAGCCAACGGATGGTCGCCCGGCAGGTCGATCTGCCGTGGGTGCCGCAGAAGGAGTTCGCGAAGGCTTTGCCGTTGCTGGCCGCCGATCTGCTCCCGATGCCGGTGGAGGACTGCGTACTCGACTTCCTGGCCTACGAGGAGGTGCTCGACGACGACGGGTCCCGGATGCTGCGTGGCCTGCTGGTGGCAGCCGGCGAGGACGGTGTGCTCACGATGGTCGACGCCATCGAGGCCGCGGGTCTGAGTGTCGTGTCCGTGACGTTGACTCCGCTGGCGACCCTCGGTGCGGTTGCCGACGCCCACGCACCCGGTGCTGAGGCCGTGATCGATGTTGGTGCCGCGATGACCAGCGTCACGATCCAGGAGCATGGGCAGCCTCACTTCGTGCGCATCCTCAGTCGCGGCGGCCGGGATATCACCACCGCGCTCGCGGAGACACTGGCGATCAGCGAGGACGAGGCCGAGCGGTGGAAGCTTGCGGTTCCCTCGATGTGGGCCGGCATGTCGGCCGCAGACCGCTCCGCCACCGAGAACGCCGTACGTGCGGCACTCACCGACCTGGTCACGGACATCCGGACCTCGATCGACTTCTACAAGACCAGCGAGAACCGCCGCATCGAACGTGCCTACGTGGTCGGCGGTGGCGGGGCCACGATCGGGCTCGTCCCCATCCTGGGGACCGTCCTGCGAGTCCCGGTCATGGCCGGCACGCCGCACGGCGTGCACCCGGGCAAGGGCCTGTCCGCCGAACAGAGCGCCCTGTCAGCGACCCCCGCGGCGGCTCCAGCCGTCAGCCTGGCGTTGGGGGCGGCATGACCACCTCCTACAGCGCCACGCCGCCCACCGGTTCAGAGGAACCCCCCAGCGGCCCGGATCAACAACCGCTCGTACAGGTGGCCGCCGGCGGACTCGATGCTCTGCTCGACCGCCGCGACTTCCCGACACCCGACCTGATTCCGCCCGCGATCCTGCTGCGTCGCCAGGTGCAACGGTCCAAGCGCATGGTGCTCTTCGCCCTCCTGGCAGTCGTGGCACTGCTGGCCGGATTGTTCGTCATCGGCCGTGTGCAACTCGCATCGGCCACTGCTGAGCTCGCCACGGCCCAGCAGCGCCTGCGTGACGCGGAGGCCGAGAAGGCCAAATACGCCGAGGTGCCCGCGGTCTATGCCGCAGTGGACGCCGCGCGCGCCGAGCTCGCACAGGCGATGGGCAACGAGGTACAGGTCGCGCGACTGGTGGCCAACCTCGCTGCGATCATGCCACCGAGCGTGTCGCTGACCCAGGTGTCGATGATCATCGGGCCGGAGGACGAGGCTGACACGGTCGCAAAGGCCACCGATGAGGCGGTGGCCCCGCTGGTCGGCACCGTCACCTTCTCCGGTGAGGCCGCGACCTTCAACGACGTCTCCTTGTGGATCGAGACCCTGCGCAACAACCCCGACTACCAGAACGTGATCCTCACCGACGTCTCTCGTGACGACACCAACGGTGTCTACCTGTTCACCAACACCGCTGAACTGACCGACCAGGCCCTCTCCGGCCGTTACGTGGAGGCCGACGAATGAGGAACAACCCGCGCTTCTGGTTGATCGGTGGCATGCTCTTCGTGCTCATGGTCGGGTTCGCCGGCTGGATGCTGGTCGTCAACCCTGTCTACGGGGCCGTGTCCCAGACCCGCGAGGAGGTCGACGCCACGGATCGTAAGACGGAGTCGGTGATGGCGCAGACCCGTCAGCTGGCCGAGCAGATGGCGGACCTGGAGCGCCAGATCGAGGTTCTGGAACGCATCCGGGCCAAGATCCCCAAGGACGTCAACGTGCCGCGACTGATGCGCACCATCCAGGCGGAGGCTCGCGCCGAGAACGTCGAACTGGACTCACTGCAACCCGGACAGATCACGCTGTTCAAGGTGGCTCCTGAGCCCACGACGTCGTCCACCGCGCCGGAGTCGACCGCGTCGGACCAGCCCTCGAAGGCTGCTCCCGCGCCGACGCCGTCGAACCTCGGCCAGGGCGTCGCTCCGAAGAACACCGGGGTCGCCTACGTGCCGCTGACCCTGTCGGGACAGGGCAGCTACCAGTCCATCCAGAACCTGATCGCCCGTTTGGAGCAGCAACAGCGCGCATTCCTGATCACCGTCATGGACGTCAACCGCCAGACCGATACCGGGGCGAAGGCGCCACTCGAGTTCACAATGCAGGCCAGGGTCTTCGTCCTCAACGGTGATGCCGTGCAGTTGCCGGCGGAGCTGCAATCAGGAGGTGAATGAGCATGTCGGAGTACCTGCACGAGAACAGGCGAGCGGTCATCATGCTCGTGATAGCTCTGGCCGTCGCACTGCTGGGAGGCCTCTACCTGCTGATGTCCGGCGGCGGGGACGTCGTTGATTCCGGGGCCGTGCCGCAGGGCCAGCGGCCCAGTCCATCGCCCACACTGGAGTCCGAAGAACCCACCGATCCGCTGGTCGCGACAGTGGTAGGACGCGGCACGAACGCCAACCCCTTCGGTCCATTGGCCGGCTCGGAGGACGACGTCTCGGATTCCGGGACGGAACCCACCTCCCCGACGAAGAAGACCTCGCCCAAGAAGACGAGTTCCTACGGCACCACCAACACCGACCCATCGACCACCGTCGACAACGGGTCTTCGAAGAGCACCAAGCCTGTTGACGTCAGTGGCTCCGACTCCTCCGATGAGAAGCCGGAGGCTGATAAGAACGTTGTCCCCGAGCCCATCAACAACGGCAAGGACGCGGAAGATGCGGTCACGGTGGCCGTCGTCGAGGTGGCGGGCGACTACGTCATCGCCCGGGTGCAAGGCGACCGCAGCAAGTTCTACATCAACATCCCAGGTGACGAGGGCGTGGTGTACGTAGCTCCCCTGGGTGGCGACTGTGCCTGGATGGGACGTACCGACACCGACGTCCGGGTCAGCATCTGCGAGGGCAAGAACGGGGAGTTGTAGGCCCTTCTGACACGATGGGGGACATGCTCAGATGGTTGACGGCCGGGGAGTCGCACGGCCCCGCACTCACTGCTGTGCTGGAGGGTATGCCGGCCGATGTGGCGGTCACCACCGAGGATGTGGCGGCTGCTCTGGCGCGTCGTCGTCTCGGTTACGGCCGGGGGGCCCGGCAGAAGTTCGAAGCCGATGAGGTGACACTGCTCGCCGGGATCCGGCACGGTCGGACCCAAGGCGGACCGATCGCGATCCAGGTGGGCAACTCCGAGTGGCCCAAGTGGGAGCAGGTCATGGCCGCCGACCCCGTCGACGAGGCCGTTCTGGCCAAGCAGGCACGCAACGCCCCATTGACCCGTCCGCGGCCGGGACACGCAGACCTCGTCGGGATGCAGAAGTATGCCTTCGAGGATGCCCGCCCGGTGCTGGAGCGCGCGAGCGCTCGGGAGACGGCGGCCCGGGTAGCGATCGGCGCCGTGGCCAAGGCGCTGCTTGAGCAGGCGGCCGGCGTACAGGTCTTCAGTCATGTGGTCCGCATCGGTTCGGTGGCGTCAGCCGGCCCGGTGCCGACCTCTGCCGATCTGTCCGACATCGATGCCGATCCGGTGCGATGCGCGGATCGGGCGGTGGGTGAGGCGATGGTGGCGGAGATCGACGCCGCGAAGGCGGATGCCGACACCCTCGGCGGGGTGGTCGAGGTGGTCGCCGAAGGGCTACCCCCGGGCCTCGGCAGTTACGTACATTCCGACCGCCGGCTCGACGCTCGGCTGGCTGCGGCGTTGATGGGGATCCAGGCCATCAAGGGCGTCGAGGTGGGCGACGGGTTCGACCTCGCGGCGATGCGCGGTTCGCAGGCCCAGGACGAGATCGTGCTCGTCGACGGTCACATGACCCGCGAGACCGGTCACAGTGGCGGCACGGAGGGCGGGATGTCCACCGGCCAACCTCTGCGGGTGCGCGCGGCCATGAAGCCCATCAGCACTGTGCCGCGGGCTCTGCGCACCGTGGATGTGGCCACCGGCGAACCGGCCACCGCCATCAATCAGCGCTCGGACGCGTGTGCCGTTCCGGCGGCCGGCGTCATTGCGGAAGCGATGGTGGCGCTGGTACTGGCCGACGCGCTTCTGGAGAAGACCGGCGGGGACAGCCTGGGCGAGGTGCGACGCAATCTTGTCGCTTACCTGGACACCCTGAGTTGACCGCGCGGTTGGCGCTGATCGGCGCTCCCGGGTCGGGTAAGTCGACCATCGGGCGAAGTCTGGCGCAGGCATGGGGTTGTCGGTTCCTCGACACCGACGAGGAGTACCTCTCCAGGTTCGGGCACCCCGTTGGAGAGGCTGTCATCGACGACGAGGCGATATTCCGCACCCGGGAGGCCGAAGTCGTGCGCGACTGCCTCCACACGACCGGGGCGGTTGTCGCGGTCGGCGGCGGCGCAGTCCGCGCCGAAGCGGTGGTCGAGGCCTTGGACGCCGTACCCAACGTGTGGCTCGAGGTGGGGCTGGTCGATGCCGCGCGGCGTACCGGGCTGTCAGGTGCCCGCCCTGTCGCGCTGGGCAATGTTCGTGGGCAACTGCACGACATGCTGAAACAGTGGGCTCAGGTCTACGGCGGACTGGCCGACCTGCAGGTCACCACGGACGGCCGGGACCCCGTGGACATCATCGAGGAGATCATGGAATGGGAGGCGGCACTGTGACTGAGACGATCGAGGTGCGCGGTGCCCACAGCTACCCGGTCGTGGTGGGGAACGGACTGTTCGGCGAAGTTGTGGCGAACATCCCGACATCGGCCTCCCGGGTGGCGGTGATCCATCCTCGCGCCCTGCGTGCCACAGGCGACCGCATCCGCGAGGACCTCAGCGAGTTCTTCAGCGCGATCTCAATCGAGATCCCTGACGCCGAAGACGCGAAGACTGTCGAGGTCTTGAACTACTGCTGGACCGTGCTCGGAGACAACGGATTCACGCGTTCCGACGCCCTGGTCGCGGTCGGTGGCGGTACCACCACCGACCTCGCCGGGTTCGTGGCAGCCACCTGGCTGCGGGGAGTGCCGATCGTGCAGGTCCCGACCACGCTGCTGGGCATGGTCGATGCGGCAGTCGGTGGCAAGACCGGGATCAACACCGCCGCCGGCAAGAACCTGGTGGGGGCCTTCCACGAACCGGCCGCTGTGATCTGCGACCTGGACACGCTGGCCGAGTTGCCCCACCCCGAGATGGTGTCGGGGATGGCCGAGGTCATCAAGTGCGGACTCATCGCCGACCCCGTCATCCTCGAGGTCGTGCAATCGTCACCACAGGCCGTCCTCAAGGCCGACTCGGACGCGCTGCGCGAGGTGGTGCTGCGGGCGATCCAGGTGAAGGCCGACGTCGTGGGTGCGGACTTCCGCGAGTCGCTCGACGTTCCACTCGGTCGCGAGGTCCTGAACTACGGTCACACACTCGGGCACGCCATCGAGCGCAACGAGAGGTACCGGTGGCGCCACGGTCCGGCGATCTCGGTCGGCATGGTCTACGTCGCGGAACTGGCGAGGCTGGCCGGTCGGCTGTCGGACGACGTTGTGGATCTGCACCGCGAACTTCTGGGTGCGGTGGGCCTCCCTATCGCGTACGACGGGCAGTTCCCGGCACTACTCGAGGCCATGCAGCGGGACAAGAAGACCCGCGGTGACACGCTGCGGTTCGTCATACTGTCCGATGTGGCACGTCCAGAGATCCTTGTCGGTCCCGACCCGGCACTCGTTGCCGCTGCGTACGCGCAGGTGAGCGCATGAACCTCTTGGTCCTCAACGGACCCAACATCGCCCGTTTGGGCACACGGGAACCGTCTGTCTACGGCAGCACCACCTGGGAGCAGTTGCAGCAGGATGTCGTGGACTACGCGGCGTCGAAGGGGTTCGAGGCGGAGGTGCGACAGACCGACAGTGAGGCCGAACTCATCGGTTGGCTGCACGAGGCTGCCGACGCGGCTGTCCCAGTGATCCTGAACCCAGCCGCCTTCACGCACTACAGCTACGGGGTGCGTGACGCTGCAGCCCAGCTGACAGCGCCGCTGATCGAGGTGCACATTTCGAACCCCGCCACCCGGGAGGAGTTCCGGCACACGTCGGTGATCGCGGGGGTCGCGACGGGGACGATCGCCGGTTTCGGGGTCAATTCCTACCTGTTGGCGGTGGACGCCCTCGTCGCACTGGATGCAGGATGAGGGCGGCCAACGCCCGCCGGATCGCCCACCTGCGGAACCTGATGGGCGAGGACGGTTCAGGCGCACTGCTCATCACAGAGCTCACCGACGTGCAGTATCTCTGCGGCTTCTCCGGCTCGAACGCCGCCCTGCTGGTATTGCCGGACGAGGTCCTGCTGGCGACTGACGGCCGGTACCGACTGCAGGCGCAGGTGGAAGCACCAGGGACCACACTGGTCGTGACCAGGCAACTCGTCGCCGATCTGCTCACCGCTGCGTACGAGCGAGGCATCCGGAAGGTGGGGTTCGACCCTGCGGCCATGAGTGTGGCCACGTGGCGCCGCATTTGCACGGAAACGACCGACGTCGCCCTTGAACCGTCGGAGGTGGACGTCTCGGGCCTGCGTGCCGTCAAGGACGATGAGGAACTGGCCAGCGTGCGCGAGGCGTGCGCGATCAGCGTTCGGGCGCTGGCGCGGCTCATGGACGAGATCGCGGTCGGCATGGGGGAGATCGAGATCGCGCGGCGGCTCGAACTGCTGATGGGCCTCGAAGGCGCCCCTGACCGGTCGTTCGACAGCATCGTGGCGGGTGGTCCGCACAGCGCCATCCCGCATCACCAACCCACTGAACGGCCGATCGCCGTGGGTGATCTGCTGAAGATCGATTTCGGCGCGTTGTTCGATGGCTACCACGCCGACTGCACCCGTACGTTCATCGTGGCGGCGGACCCGGCCGACTGGCAGGAGCAGATCCACGCCGTCGTGGCGGCTGCGCAGCAGGCAGGGATGGAGGCGTTGGCGCCCGGTGTGAGCGGACAACAGGTGGACGCGGCCGCCCGGGCTGTGATCCAGGACGCCGGCTACGGCGAGTTCTACAGCCACGGTCTCGGCCACGGGGTGGGGCTGCAGATCCATGAGGTGCCGTTCCTGGGGCCGACGTCCACCAATACAGTGGAAGCACGGGTTCCCCTGACGGTGGAGCCGGGGATCTACCTGCCCGATCGGGGCGGGGTGCGCATCGAAGACACCCTGGTGGTGTTCGATCACGGCGTAGAGATCCTCACGGATTTCCCTCGCGACCTCGCGAGGGTCGGATAGGAAAGAAAGCATGGCGACGACCAACGACTTGAAGAACGGCCTTGTGCTCAACCTCGACGGCCAACTGTGGGCCGTGGTGGAGTTCCAGCACGTCAAGCCCGGAAAGGGCGGCGCCTTCGTGCGGACGAAGCTCAAGAACGTCCTGTCCGGCAAGGTCGTGGACAAGACCTTCAACGCCGGCGTGAAGGTCGAGACCGCCAACGTCGACAAGCGCTCGATGAGTTACCTGTACAACGACGGCAACGACTTCATCTTCATGGATGCGACCACCTACGACCAGATCCCGGTGCCGGCGGCCACTGTGGGCGACGCGGTCAAGTACATGCTGGAGAACCAGGAAGCGATCGTGGCCCTGCACGACGGCACGCCGCTGTATGTGGAGCTGCCCGCGAGTGTGGAACTCGTGGTCGAGTACACCGAGCCCGGGTTGCAGGGTGACCGCTCCACTGGCGGGACCAAGCCCGCGCGGCTCGAGACCGGCGCCGAGATCCAAGTGCCGCTGTTCCTCGAGACCGGCGAGAAGGTCAAAGTGGACACCCGTGATGGTTCGTACCTGGGCCGCGTGACCGGTTAGTGGCAGCTCGCAGTAAGGCCCGCCGGCGGGCCGTGGAGGCGTTGTACGAAAGCGATCTCCGGTCGCAGTCGGTGGACGAGGCCCTGGATTCTCTGGCGTCCCGGATGCAGACCCCCGTGAATGCCTACACCGAAACCATCGTGCGTGGCGTCTCCCAGCACCGCGACCAGATCGACGAGACCCTGGCGACCTACGCGCAGGGGTGGACGCTGGACCGTATGCCCGCCGTGGACCGGGCGATCCTGCGGGTCGGCGCCTGGGAGGTGCTGTGGGGGGACGTGCCCGACGGCGTGGCTCTGGCGGAGGCGGTGGGACTGGCCAACGACCTGTCCACCGACGAGTCGGGCAAGTACATCAACGGGGTGCTGGCCCGGATCAAGGACGTGAAGCCGCGGCTGAGCCTCGGCGAGTAGACCCTCTGCGCACAGGCCGCGTTCCGCAGCCATATCGGTGAGTGCTTTGCTCATCCGTTAGTCCCACGCTCATCCGTTAGTCGAAAACGGCTGCAAACCTCTAACCGGAGTGCTCAACCACTAACGAGGCGCACAACCCGCTCTGCTGTCGCCGCCTGGGAGTACCGTCGGGGCATGAGTACAGCCAGGCGGTCATGGATACCGCTGGTCGTTGCCGCGCTGATCGGGATCGGTCTGATCGTCGGTGCCCGCGCATTGCTGGGTGGGGGCGACAGTGGAGGAGGCAGTGGCGACCCCACCCCGGTCGCCCAGTCCGATCGATCGGACTGCCAGTCGCTGACCGTGGTGGCCTCCAGCGAGAAGGCCGCTCTGCTGTCGCAGTTGGCGCAGCAGTACAACGCCAGCGATCCTCGCGTCGGGGATCAGTGTGTGGATGTCGCTGTGGTGTCGAAGGCTTCCGGCGGGGCGGCGCAGGCCCTGGCACGCGGGTGGGACGACCAGATCGACGGACCACGTCCGGACGTGTGGACCCCGGCCTCGTCGTCGTGGGCGGTGCTGGTCGACCAGGTCGCCGCGGAACAGGACAACACCTCACCGGTGCCTGACGACCTGCCATCGCTGGTGCAGACCCCGTTGGTGATCGCGATGCCCAAGCCCATGGCCGAGGCGTTGGGGTGGCCGGATGAGCAGATCGGCTGGGCGGACCTTGCCACGCTGGCCAAGGACCCGAAGGGGTGGGGCGCCGTCGACCACCCTGAATGGGGGCGGTTCAAGTTGGGAAAGACCAACCCCAACTACTCGACGTCAGGACTCAACGCCACCATCGCGTCGTATTTCGCCGCCACTGGGCTGTCCAGCGACCTCACGCTCAAGAACGTCGCCGATCCCAAGACCCGTGAGTTCGTCAAACAGCTGGAGTCGTCGGTGGTGCACTACGGCGACACGACGCTGACCTTCCTCGAGAACATGGCAAACGAAGCGGCCGCCGGCAAGGGGCTCACGTACGTGTCCGCGGTCACGGTTGAGGAGAAGTCGGTCCTGGACTACAACCAGGGCAACCCCACCGGTGACCCTGCCAAAGCCGGGCAGTCCCCACCCCCGCAGATCCCGCTGGTCGCGTTCTATCCCGACGACGGCACGCTGGTCTCCGACAACCCGTGGATGACCCTCGATGCCCCGTGGGTGGACGGCACCAAGCAGCAGGCGTCGGCGGACTTCCTGGCGTGGCTGCAGGAGCCCTCCCAGCAGCAGGCCTTCACCGATGCCGGGTTCCGCACGTTCGAAGGGACCCCGGGTGCGGTCATCTCGGAGCAGAACGGGATGCTTCCGGCCGGCGCCACGAACGTTCTCACCCCACCCTCGCCGACCGTGTTGGCGGCCATCGAGGGCAGTTGGGCCGAACTGCGCAAGCGGGCCCACGTGCTCGTGGTGATGGACATCTCCGGCTCCATGTCCGAGCCGGTACCCGATGCCGGTTCGGACAAGCTGACGCTGGCGAAGCAGGCGGCGACGACGGCTCTTGAGCAGTTCGCCCCGGACGACGAGGTCGGGTTGTGGGTGTTCTCCACCGGTCTGGGGAATTCCGGGGAGCCGTTCGCCGAGTTGGTACCCATCGGACCGGCCAAAGACACCGTTCCGACGATGCAGCGTGACATCGACCGTTTGATCGCCGATGGTGGCACCGCGTTGTACGCCACCCTTCGGCAGGCCCAGCGGGACATGCTCAAGGATCTGCCCGCTGACCGCATCAACGCCATCGTGCTGCTCAGCGACGGTCGGAACGAATACCCCGACGACACCGACCTCGACGGGCTGCTGCGGCAGTTGAACGGGGAGAGCGTGGACACCACGGTGCGGGTGTTCACCATCGGTTACGGCGATTCCGCGGACACCGAGGCTCTGCTCGCGATCGCGGAGGCTTCGCGCGGCAAGTACTACGAGGCCACGGACCCGGCGAGCATCGAGAAGGTCATGACCAGCGTCCTATCGAACTTCTGAGCCTGCCTCTACGGCAGACTTGCAGCGTGTCCGTCTCCGATGAGTTCAAGGACCCCTGGGGCTGGTTGATCGCCGGCGTGAGCGGGGGGCTCGGCTGGGCAGTGCTCGCGGCGCCGCTGGGCCCGGTGGCCGTGCCGGTGGGGCTTGCGATCGGAGCGGTGGTTCTGGGCAGCAAGGTGGCGGTGGGGGCGATGCGGTCGACCTCGCGGGACGACGAACAGAAGCGCGATCGCTTACCGGAAGCCTCACCCAACTCGCCGCAGGGGCAGTTCGTGCAGCGCGCGCGAGCCGCGGCACGGCAGATCCACGGTCTGGCTGATCGCCCCGCGGATCCAGGACTGCGCGCCGAGATTGCCCAGGTGGACAGTGAGGCCGGCACGGTCGTAGACGCGCTGCGCGAATTGGCGGGCCGGGTGACATTGGTGGACAGTGCGCTGCAAGCGGCCGATCCGGCGCAAGTGCATCAAGAACGCCTACGACTGGAGTCCCTGGTGGCCGCCGAGACCGACGCCCAGATGCGGGTTGAGCGTCAGCGGGCGCTGGACTCTGTCACCGCGCAGGCGGAGTCGCTGGCGCGCCTGGCCAGACTGCGGGAGAAGCTCTTGACCCGGGCACAGACGGCGGCGGCGGATCTCGAGGGCCTCGCCGCCCGCACCGGCGAACTCGTGGCGGTCGGCACGTCTGCCTACGACGGGGACCCGGCCGGACAGATCCTGGCGGACCTGACGATGAGCCTGGAGTCGGTGCGTACGGGCCTGGCGGAGGCCGAGGAGGTCAGCCGGGGGCTTCCTGGGGTGTGACGGCTGTGTGGTGCCCTCGGTGGGATTCGAACCCACACTGCCAGGATTTTGAGGCCTGTGACTCTGCCAGTTGGTCTACGAGGGCGTGCGGTGTCCATGGTAGCGACGCCCCGTAATGTGGATGACGACGGGACGAGTCGGGAGTACAGCGATGCAGCGGGGTGGATTGCGGGTCCTCGTGGCCGAGGATGAGGCACTCATCCGGATGGATCTCGTCGAGACCCTGCATGAGCTCGGTTTCGACGTCGTGGCGTCGGTGGGGGACGGTCGCTCCGCGGTGGAGGCCGCGGAGCAGAACGCGCCGCAGGTGGCCCTGCTCGATATCAAGATGCCGGACATGGACGGTCTGGCCGCCGCCTCCCAGATCATTGCGCTCAAGTCGACAGCGGTGGTGATGCTCACAGCTTTCAGCCAGCCTGAGCTGATCCAGCGTGCCATCGCGGCCGGCGCGATGGGCTACCTGGTAAAGCCGTTCAAACCCGAGGAACTGCGCGCGGCGTTGACCGTTGCGTGGGAGCGCTACAGCCAACTGCGCGAACAGCAGCAGCGGGCCATCGACCTGGAGCAGAGTCTTGCCGACCGCAAGACGATCGAGCGCGCCAGGGGAGTCGTCCAGGCCCGTCTCGGAATCACTGAGGACGAGGCCTACGGCTGGCTGCGCAAGGCGGCCATGGACGAGCGGCTGCCGTTGGTGGAGGTCGCCCGAAGGACGCTCGAGGCGCAGGACTGATGTGTTTCGTCCGTGTGAACTCCGCGGGGCGGGAATCACGGATTTGCAACATGTAGCGGGGTGTCGTTTGCCCACACGATGATCGCCCGTAAGGTTATCTCCATTCGGTGCGACGGTCGTACCGGAAAACTACGCACAAAAGGGGTACAAATGTCCCGACCGATCATTCTGCGGTCGCTTGTGGTCGTGGGAGCGGCGAGTCTGGCGCTTGCTGGTTGCAGCAGCGACTCCGGCTCGTCCGATTCCTCCGCAAGCCCGTCCGCAGAGTCTTCCGCCGCCCAGGGCGACGGCACCCTGAAGATCGGCACCTTGCTGCCGCAGACGGGTTCGCTCGCCTTCCTCGGACCGCCCGAGTTCGCCGGTGTTGACCTCGCAGTCGAGGAGATCAACGCAGCCGGTGGTGTCAACGACGCACAGGTCGAGTCCATCGTGGGTGACTCCGGCGACACGTCGACGAACATCGCCTCCCAGACCGTCGACCGCCAGCTCTCGCAGGGTGTGGACGCCATCATCGGCGCCGCGTCCAGTGCGGTGTCGCTGACCGTCATCGACAAGATCACCAGCGCCGGTGTGCAGCAGGTGTCGCCTGCCAACACCTCGCCGGAGTTCTCCACCTACCCGGACAAGGGCCTGTACGCCCGCACCGCTCCGCCGGACACCTTCCAGGGACAGGTCCTCGGTGACCTCGTCGCCGGCGACGGCAACACCACGATGGCGATCCTCGCCCTCGATGACGCCTACGGCACCGGTCTCGCGGACAACGTCGAGAAGGCGTTCACCGCTGCTGGTGGCACCATCGCGTCCAAGCAGATCTACGACCCCAAGGCGACCTCCTTCGAGGCCGAGGTGTCGGAGGCCAAGGCCTCCAACCCCGAGGCCGTCGTGCTGATCGGCTTCGATGAGTCCAGCAAGGTCATCCAGGAGATGATCAAGCAGGGCATCGGCCCGAACAAGGTCCCGCTGTACCTGGTGGACGGAAACCTGTCCAACACGCTGTACACCGACCTGCCCAAGGGCATCATGGAGGGCACCCAGGGCACGCTGCCTGGTGCCGAGGCCAGCAAGGAGTTCCAGGACAAGCTGCTCGAGATCAACCCCAAGCTCGAGGACTTCTCCTACGCCCCCGAGGCGTACGACGCCGCGATCCTCGTCGCGCTGGCCGCTCAGGCAGCAGGTAACGACAGCGGTCTGGCGATCGGCGACAACATCAAGCAGGTGTCGGCCGAGGGCGAGAAGTGCACCACCTATGAGCAGTGCCTCGGCCTGCTTAAGGACGGCAAGGACATCGACTACGACGGTCAGTCCGGTCCGATCGACCTCAACGACGTGGGCGACCCCAGCAAGGCGATCATGGGTCTGTACACCTACGGCGCTGACAACACCTACACCCGCACTGGTTCCCAGGAGGGTGACGTTCCGGACGCCTCGCAGGGCTGATCCAGGAGCATCAACACACGGTGCCCGTCCCCATCGTTGGGGGCGGGCACCGTCGTGTCTGGGGGGGGGCGATCACCGCCGGTGCGACTGTTTCTCAGGGTTGGCACTGCCCAGATGCGACGCGAGCCAGCGATGAAGTTGCTGTGTTGTTGGGCGACACGCCGGGGTGTCATCCCAACAACACAACAAGAGCGAAGTCTGCGGAGAGCTCAGGCCTTGGCCAGCGTCCCCAGGTACAGTTCGACGACCTTCGGGTCGTTGGCCAGAGCCCGGCCGGTGCCGGTATAGGCATTGCGGCCTTGGTCCAACACGTATGCGCGGTCACAGATCTGCAGGCAGCGCCGTGCGTTCTGCTCGACCATGATCACCGTCACGCCGGTCTTGTTGATGTCCTTGACCCGCACGAACGCCTCATCGGTCAACGCCGGTGAGAGTCCGGCGGAGGGCTCGTCGAGCAGGAGCACCTTCGGTTCCATCATGAGTGCGCGCGCCATGGCGACCATCTGCCGCTCGCCACCGGACAGCGAGCCCGCCCGCTGCTTGCGTCGCTGGGCGAGGGCGGGGAAGAGGCCCGCCACCTCGTCGAAGCGCGCGTGGAAGGCCTTCGGCTCCTGGAAGGCGCCCATCTGCAGGTTCTCTTCGATGGTCAACGACGGGAAGACGTTGTTGTTCTGGGGGACGAAGCCGATGCCCATCGACACCAGCTTGTCGGCGCGCTTGTTCGTGATGTCCTGCTCATCGAATGTGACCTGTCCGCTTCGCACCTTCACCAGGCCGAACAGGGACTTGAGCAACGTGGACTTACCGGCGCCGTTCGGGCCGATGATGCCGACCAACTCGCCGGACTGGGCGTACAGGTCGCACCCGTTGAGGATATTGACGCCCGGGAAGTAGCCCGCGATCACGTCGTCGATGCGGACCAACGCCCCCTCAGCGCCCTGCAGGTGCTCGTCGCGGCCTTCGATCGTGGTCCCGGCCATCAGACCTCCTCAGGGTGGGCGGTGAGTGCTTCACCGGAGTCGGTCAGCGGCTTGTCGTGGTGGGTCCCGAGGTAGGCGTCGATGACCGCCTCGTTCTGCATGACGTCGTGTGGCGGACCTTCGGCGATCACCTTGCCCTGGCTCATCACGATGACCCAGTCACTGATGTCCCGGACCATGTCCATGTCGTGCTCCACGAACAGCACCGTGGTGCCGCTGGCCCGCACCTCGCGAATGTGGTCGAGCAGACTCTGGGTCAGGGCCGGGTTCACGCCTGCCATCGGCTCATCGAGCATGATCATGTCCGGCTGGACCATCAGGGCCCGCGCCATCTCAAGCAGTTTGCGCTGCCCACCGGACAGGGAGCCCGCGAGATCGTCCTGCTTCTGCGCGAGGTTGAAACTCTCCAGAAGCCGCAGTGCCCGCTCTGAGATCTCCTTCTCCTGGCCACTCCACAGGAACGGCAGGAAGGACGCATAGAGCTTCTCGCCACGCTGGTGCTGGGCGCCGAGGCGCATGTTCTCCATCACCGTCAGGCGGCTCAAGGCCTTGGTGAGCTGGAACGTGCGCACCATCCCGTACTTCGCGACCTTGTGTGGCCGGACGCCGGCGAGTTGGCGGCCCTCGAAGGTCCATTTGCCCTCGTTGGGGCGGTCGAAACCGGTCAGCAGGTTGAAGAAGGTCGTCTTGCCGGCACCGTTGGGACCGATCAGGGCTGTGATGGTTCCCCGCTGGATCTCGACGTGGTCCACGTCGACGGCGACGAGGCCGCCGAAATGACGCATCACGCCGTCGGCGATGAGGATGGGGTCGGGCTTGGGCGCGCCTGCCTCATGAGGCACGTCCTTGAGAGCCTCCACGAGGTGGGTCAAGTCATCGGGCATCGAGGCTCAACTCCTTCTTGTCGCCCAGGATCCCCTGCGGGCGGTAGATCATCAGGAGCATCAGGGCGATGCCCAGGATCCAGTACCGGATCTGCCCCACCTGGTCGCTGCGGATGAAGTCGATGGCACCGCTGGAGACCGCGTTGGCCAGAGCACCGTCGATGAACACCAGCATGAACCAGAAGACCACGGATCCCACGATGGGGCCAAGCACGCGTGCCGCGCCACCCAGGATGAGCACCGCGTAGGCGAAGAAGGTGAGGTCGGTGCTGTAGTAGTCGGGCTGGATGGACTGCAGCGCGATCGCCGCGATGAACCCGCCGAAGCAGCCCATCACGCCACCGATGATCAGCGACTGCAACTTGTATGAGTAGACGCTCTTGCCCAGCGAACGGACCGCGTCTTCGTCCTCCCGGATGGCCTTGATGACGCGTCCCCAGGGGGACCGCATCAGCAGGAACACCAGGATGGACAGGATCACGACGAGGATCCAGCCGATGGTCACGATCCACATGTCGTTCTGGCTGAACTCAGCCGGGCCGATCTTCACGGGCCCCGAGTACGGGTTGTAGGTGTAGAAGTCGTCCGCGAAGCGGTTGATGCCGTCCGAGCCGCCGAAGACGGGATCGAAGGTGACCGACCGGAAGGTCAGGCGCAGGATCTCGGCGGCGGCGATCGTGACGATGGCCAGGTAGTCCGCCCGCAACCGCAGGGTGGGGATACCCAGCAACAGTGCGAGCAGCACCGCCGCGGCGATGCCGACCAGGATGCCGACCCACAGGCTCCATCCGGCGTACGCGATGGATACCCCCAGACCGTAGGCCGCCACCGCGAGGAAGCCCGATTGTCCGAAGTTGAGCAGGCCGGTGTACCCGAACTGCACGTTCAGTCCGATTGCCGCGAGACAGAAGATGACGGCCTGGATCCCGATGCCCTGTGTCAGGGCCTGGCTGAAGACGTTCGACCAGTCCATGGCTTACCCCACCCTCTCGCTGCGTCCGAGGATGCCCTGCGGTCTGATCATGAGGATCACGATCAACACGGCCAGCGCCCCCACGTTCTTCAACTCCGACGGGATGAACAACGTCGAGAGTTGGATCATGGTGCCCACAATGATGGAACCGACGATCGCGCCGATCGCGGTGCCGAGCCCACCGAGTGTGACGCCGGCGAAGATCAGCAGTAGCAGCCCGAACCCGGAGATCCAACTGACGCCGTTGGAGAGGCTGTAGATGACTCCCGCGAGGGCGGCGAGCCCGGCGCCGGCCGCCCAGATGATCGAAATCACCCGGTTCACATCGATACCGGACGCCGAGGCGAGCGCGGGGTTGTCCGCGATGGCCCGGGACGCCTTACCCATACGGGTCATCTTGAGCCAGGCGACCGTGAGAACCAGGAACAGGATGGCGATGCCAGCGCCCACAAGAGCCTTGGGGGTCACCACGATCGGGCCGAGCACGATGCCCGCCTGTCCTGAATACTCAGCGTATTGGCGGGTGTTCCCCCCGAAGATGAACAGGTAGAAGTAGCGCAGGAAGATCCCGAGGCCGATCGATATCACCAGCATGGCGATCAGCCCCGTGCCCCGTTTGCGCAGCCACCGCCAGAAGAACCGGTCCTGGAAGAAGCCGAACAGCCCGCCCGCGAAGACAGCGGCTGCCGCGGCCACGATGAAAGGTAAGCCCATGATCGTGCTGAAGAAGTAGGCCATCAAAGAGCCGAACGTGACCAACTCGCCGTGCGAGAAGTTCGTGAGGCCGGTGGTGCCGAAGATGAGGCTCAGACCGACAGCGGCCAGCGCGATCGTCAAGCCGAAGATGAACCCGTCCACGGTGAGTTGAAGGGCCTGATCGAGTTTGCTCGTCGTGGAGACGGGCGCATCACCGGTGGGGAAGAGCACGGACTTGCTCTGTCCCGCCTGGACGGTCACCTGCACGCTCGTGCGGTCCGGATCTCGAAGTGTCACACCCGCGGGCAGTGTGTCCGTCTCGATGAGGACGGTGTAGGTCCCCGCCTCCGGCACCTCGACTGCCCAGCGGCCGGTCTCGTCAGAGATCGCATTCTCTACGAAACCCGCCTCGTCCGAGACATTGACCGTGACTCCGGGAACGCCTTCCTGGCCGTTCTTGATCACCCCGCCGATCGTCTGGTCAGCGGCCATGGCTGCCGACCCACCCATCAGCAACGCCCACAGGGCGAGGGCGACCGCGCTGATCCCCAGCAGCAGTCGTCGCACGCGCGCACCTCTTCTTCTTGTAGATGACGGCCTGTCTCGTGGGTCAGTCTGGCAGAACACCCCGCGAGGATTGCTCAATGCTAGGGGGTGCGTCGCACCCTGTCGATCACCACCCGAAAGTGGACCGTTACCCGCCGGTTAACCTGAAGGTTGACAGTGGAGGGGAAATGGACATCGCGGTCCGGGACGTGACCATGGACCAACTCGAGCAGGTGGCCCCGTTGTGGGATCAGGCCTGGCGGGTGTCGGGGCGGCGGCGGACGGCGGTCCCACTGGCGCTGTCGATCGACCGGATGCGGCGCCGGGTCGACCTCGCCGCCGGTGGCGGCTATCGATTCCTCGGGGCGTGGATCGACGACACACCAGTAGGTATCGCGACTGTTTCGCTGACCGACGGCGGCCCCATGATGGACGCGCCTGGGGTGCACATCCACGTCCTGCACGTCGATGAGGAGCACCGAAACCGCCGCGTCGGTACCGCGTTGCTCACCGAAGTGACCAGATGGGCCGGTTCCCTCGGATCGGATCAGGTGGTGGTCGACGTGCCTCCGGCCTCGCGCGACGTCGCGCGCTGGTACGCGGCTTGGGGCTTCGGACCGTACTTGAACCGGCGCGTGGGCACGACCTCGGGGATCCGGAGACGTCTCGGCATGCGGGGTCCTGTGGATCTGACCAACGGCCGAGGTCGCCTCGCGGCGGCTACCGCGATGGGTCGCGCAGCAGGCAGGTGAGCCGGCCCGTGGCGATCCGGCGCCCCTCATCGTCGTGGACCGGCACGTTGTAGGACACGATCGTCCCCCCTACGTGGACGGGTTCCGTGCGCGCGGTCACATACCCTTCCCGGACAGCACGATGGTGCGTGACACCGACCTCGATACCCAGTGAGAGCCTTCCGGGTGCGGTCAATGCGGCAGCGACCGAGCCGATGGACTCGACCAGCACGGCCGTTGCCCCGCCATGCAGGATCCCGTACGGCTGGGTGTTGCCCGCCACGGGCATACGCCCGACCACGGCACCGTCCTCAATGGTCATCTCGATGCCCATCGATTCGGCCAGGGCACCCATGCCCATCGCCTTGAACTCCTCGGGCCATGTATCAGTGCTCACGTCCTCACGGTAGGCGGGTCGGCTCGGCCACCGGTGTCCGGGGCACCGCCTAGACTCGACGCGATGAACGATTCCCGGCCCCGCCTGCTGCTTCTCGACGGACACTCCCTGGCGTACAGGGCCTTCTACGCCCTGCCTGTCGAGAACTTCAGCACCACGACGGGCCAGCCGACCAATGCGGTCTTCGGATTCACATCGATGCTGATCAATGCCTTGCGCGACGAACGCCCCACGCATGTCGCGGTCGCCTTCGATGTGTCGCGCCAGACCTTCCGCAGCGAGGCCTTCCCGGAGTACAAGGCCAATCGGTCCAAGTCCCCGTCGGAGTTCGCAGGCCAAGTGGACCTCATCAAGACCGTGCTCGCCGCCATGGACATCGTGGAGTTGTCCGTCGACGGGTATGAGGCCGACGACATCATCGCGACGTTGACCAAGCAGGCGCGCGCCCAGGGCCTCGACGTGTTCATCGTCACCGGAGACCGGGATGCCTTCCAACTGGTCGACGAGCGGTGCACAGTGCTATACCCGAAGCGAGGCGTGTCCGAGATGTCGCGGATGGACCCGGCGGCAGTGCAGGACAGGTATGGTCTGACCCCTGCCCAGTATCCGGACTTCGCGGCGCTGCGAGGCGACCCGTCGGACAACCTGCCCAGCATCCCTGGGGTTGGTGAGAAGACCGCGGCGAAATGGATCAACCAGTTCGGGTCGCTCGACGAAC
>CALFYG010000087.1 GCA_937952095.1 uncultured Micrococcales bacterium
CCGGGACGAACGACAGGTGGACTGTCGCCACGGTGATCGGCGTCGGCAGGTCGAGGACCGCAGCCACAGCCGCCCGGGGTTCGTCGGGTACGCGCAGCATCCGCGGCTTCGGGTTGCCAGGCACCAGCAGCGGCATCGTCATACGCGCCGCATGCATCATCAGGTGGTGCCATTCCCGCACGGGATGCCTGGTAACCAGCCCGACGCCGTAGAGCGGCTGCGCGTAGTCGCCCCGTGCGGCGGCCGCCACGTCCTCGGCCGTGCTCGGGCGGAAGTCGGCCTGCGGTCCGGGTGTGCCGGACACCGTCGGGACGAATCGCCACGAAGCGGCCCCGAGGGCATCGGCGGCCACGGCAGTCTGGTCGGCCGAGTCACTGCGGGGCTGGGCGGCGTCCACCTCCTGCAGTCCGAGGACATCCACATCCAGGCTGTGCACGCTGTCCCAGAGAGCTTGGGTGTCGCCCTCTTTCGCGCCGCCGAGCACGCGCATGCCGTGCAGGAGGTTGTAACTGCCGACGCGCAGGATCGCCATCAGCTCAGCGGGCCTGTTCGCCGGCTTCCTCGGTGGGCACCTTGCGGGCCCCGGCCTTGCTGCGCATCCACTCCCGTGCCGGTTCTTCGACGAACCGCCACATCAAGTACGCCAGGCCGACGGTGGAGACGATGAGGAAGATCGTGCTCAGCAGGTAGATGGGCCCGCCGTCGATCCCGATGAACTGCATCCCGGCGCGCCACAGCCCGTACCAGACGATGTGGATCAGGTACAGCGAGTAGGAGATGAACCCGCCGAGGACCAGGGTGTGGGTGCTCAGGAACCTCGACGGGGCGCCATTGCTCAGAGCCAGAGCGCCGAGCCACAGCACCAGCAGCGGGATGATCACCACGTACCCGCGAGGCGCCTCGTCCGGCAGGCCTTCCCACTGCAGGCCTGGGATGTTCCCCATGACCACCGCGATGGCCAGGATCAGGAAGGGGATGACCCAGGCCAGGACGTGGGCGGACTTCTTGGCCCCAGCGCTGTCCTGCCAGCGGCGCACCGCGAGGTAGGTGAAACTGCCTGCGGTGAACTCAGTGGCGATCCGGATGGTGCTGGCCCAGCCCTGCACCAGGAACGGGTCGTTGTCCCGGGTGAACCCGATGTACAACAGCGGCGTCAGGCACAGGAAGGCGATGATGGCCAGCGCTGCCGGGGGCAACCGGTCCTTGGCCCGCCACAGCACGAGCACCAGCAGCGGGAAGAACAGATACGCCAACCACTCCATCGACAGTGACCACGCCGGGAAGTTCCAGCCGCGGGAGGGATCCGGGCCCCACTCCTGGATCATCAGCACCTGCTTGAGGTACGACGGGAGGGTCATCCAATCCCGACGGCCCTCGCCCGTGACGATCCCCTGGGCCAGAGCAGCCAGCCCGGCGACGTTGAGCATCACGAAGTACACCGGGTAGATGCGGGCCAACCGCAGCCACCAGAAGTTCAGGCTCCCCGACCACGTGACCTTCGGACCCAAGCGGGTGAGGTAGGTGTGGGTGAGGATGAAACCGGACAGGGCGAAGAAGAGGTCCACGCCGACCGAGCCGAGCCGAAGGAACTCGTGGAGGATCGGCACCAGGACGCCGCTTGCGGCGAGGGCGGGCTGGAAGTGGTACAGCATGACCCACGCGGCGGCGACGAAGCGCACGCCCGTGAGTTGTTTGATGAAATCGCCCATGCCCGCCAATCCTGACACAGGCGTTACGGTGGCCTGGTGTGGCCCACCGCTGAACCCGATCTTTTTGTGCGCGATGAGGCTCTGCGCACCGATCCGCAGCAGGTGCGCAGCCTGTGGCAGAGCCCGGATCGGCGGGTCGTGGCCGTCTACAAGGGGCATGTCGACGTCAACTCCGACGTCGACCTCGATCCCGACGATCTGATCCTGTTGGGGACCGTCGACGGTGTCCCATGGTTCGCCGCGCGCACCCGCACATCCGACACGGTGGATCTGCGGGCGGTGGCCGATTCCCTCGACCCCGTGGAGCGATCAGCGGCCCTGACCGCCGTGGCCCTGGACAACTGGCATGCCACCCACGTGTGTTGTCCGCGCTGCGGTGGAGGAACCCGGATGGTGCGGGCCGGCTGGGTCCGGGAATGCGTCGAGGACGGATCGGAGCACTTCCCGCGCACCGACCCCGCCGTCATCACGCTCGTGGTCGACGACGACGACCGCGCGCTGTTGGGCCGGCGCAGCGTATGGCCCCCCGGGTGGTACTCGACCCTCGCCGGTTTCGTCGAGCCCGGTGAGACCTTCGAGCAAGCAGTGGTGCGGGAGGTGTGCGAGGAGGCCGGGGTGCGTGTGCCGGTGGACCAGGTCCAGTACCGGGCCACCCAGCCGTGGCCCTTCCCGAGTTCGATCATGATCGCCTTCACCGCTCGGACCTGGGCGCAGCCCTCGCAGCCCGACGGCGACGAGATCGCCGAGACGGCGTGGTTCAGTCGTGCGGAGTTCCGGGCCGCCGCCGAACGCGGTGAATTGCGGATCCCTCCCCGGATCTCAGTGGCCCACCACCTGATCTGCGACTGGTACGGCGAACCGATCCCGCACACCTGGAGCCGTTGAGCGGGTGGTGCCGGGCATCGGGCTGTCCTACCGGGATGTGAGGATCGTCAGGTGCAGCCCGACGACATCCTCGCCCCGCTCGATCCTGATCAGCGTGCTGTCGCACAGGCAGTCACGGGGCCGGTCGTTGTGCTCGCCGGCGCCGGTACCGGGAAGACGCGTGCTCTGACCCACCGCGTGGCCTACGGCGTGGCCACCGGTGCGATGGATCCGCGCCGGGTGCTGGTGGTGACGTTCACGACCCGGGCGGCCGGTGAGTTCGGGCGCCGCTTGCGTGCGATGGGTGTCGAGGATGTGCGCGTGCGCACCGTGCACTCCGAGGCGCTGCGGCAGTTGCAGTGGATGTGGCCGCGGGCGGTGGGCGGTCAGATGCCGCGGATCCAGTCGTCGAAGATCGGGTTGGTCTCGACCGCGTTGTCCAACTGCGGGATCCGTCTCGACGACGCCGGCCGGCGCGACGTGACCGGGGAGATCGAGCGGGCGAAGGCCGTGGGCCTCGCGCCGGAACAGGTCGGCACCGACGGGGTCCTCGGTGAGCAACTGGCGCAGGTCTACCAGGAGTACGAAGACGTGAAGGGGGCCGCCGGGGTCGTGGACTTCGAGGACATCCTGCTCCTCAACGCCGGGCTCGTCCGGGAGAACCTGACCATCGCCGAGCAGGTTCGGCAATGGTGCCGCTGGATCACCGTCGACGAGTACCAGGACGTGTCCCCGCTGCAGCAGCAGGTCATCGAAGGATGGCTCGGTGACCGCGACGAGTTGTGCGTCGTGGGGGACCCGTCGCAGACGATCTACAGTTTCGCCGGTGCCCGCAGCGACTTCCTGCTCGGCTTCACCAGCCGCTGGCCGGAGGCGACCTCACTGCGGCTGACGCACTCGTACCGGTGCGCGCGCAATGTGATCGATCTGGCCAACGCGGTGCTGGCCCGCGGCGATGAGCGCGGGCGACTGCATCTCACATCGCAGCGAGAGGTCGCCGGCGAGGTCCGCACCACGGTGTACGACACCGAGTACGACGAGGCAGTCGGTGTGGCTGAGCGCATCAAGGGTCTGCTCGCGACAGTGCCCGCCTCCCAGATCGCCATTCTTGTGCGCATCAACGCGATGACCGCTCGTTTCGAGCGGGAACTGCAGGCTGCGGGGATCCCGTACTCCGTGCGCGGCAGCGCCCGCTTCATGCAGCGCCCGGAGGTCAAGCGTGCGGTCTCGTTGCTGCGGGTTGCCTCCAAGCAGCCGTCGGACGCTGACGTGGCCGAGCAAGTGGCGGCGGCGCTCGAGCCGGTCGGATACTCCCCGACACCGCCGCTCGGTCAGGCGCAGCGCGAGGAATGGGAGTCCCTGGCCGCACTGGTCTCCCTGGCCGCCACGCATACCTCGATGACCGAACTGGTGGCCGATCTCGATGAACGTGCGGACAATGACGATGCGCCCGTCGCAGACGCCGTCACACTGGCCTCGTTGCACTCCGCGAAAGGTCTGGAGTGGCAGGCGGTGTTCATGCCCGGTGCCTACGAGGGGGGCTTGCCCCTGCGGTACCAGGGCGAGTTCGTCGACCTCGACGAGGAGCGCCGGTTGTTCTACGTGGGCGTCACCCGCGCCAAGGACCTTGTCGAACTGTCCTACGCGCGGACCGGTTCGCGGCGTGAGACACGTGAGCCGTCCCGCTTCCTGCCCGAGGGTCGCCGGCGCAAGACCGCAGCGCCGGCGGCAAAGCCTGCCAAGACGCGGGGTTGTCAGGTGTGTGGCAAACGCCTGAGTACGCCGACGGAGCGCGCACTCGGGACCTGCCGGGCATGCCCCACCGATGTGTCCATGGATCTCGTGGACGCCCTGCGCGCATGGCGCACAGCGGTGGTCGAGCAGCGCCGCCAGGAGAGCGGGAAGCCGCTGCCGGCGTTCCTCGTGGCAACCGACGCGGTGTTGATCGCGATCGCCCGTGAGCGACCCCGTGACATCGCGGCACTGGGTCGGATCAAGGGCATCCAGCGCACCCTGGTCGCCGAACGGGGGCAGGAGTTGCTGGACATCGTGGCGGGAAAGCCCGTTGCCAGACCGGGTGGCACCGCGTAGCCTTGGGCGAGTACCCGCCTGTCGAGGAAGGAGCCGGATCATGATCACGTTCACGTTCACCGTGGCGGCCGTTCCGGCTGCCGATTGTGCGGTGCGTCCCGGGTAGTCCAGGTCGACAGACCTCAGGCCGCGGCGCGAAACCGCGGCCTTTTTCGTGTTTCCCAAATGGAGGTGAGAAATGACTGGCGAGATCCCCTGTGTGGCCGGCACGGCTGACATGTGGTTCTCCGATGTACCCGCGGACGTCGACCGCGCCCGGGGCTTGTGCATGGGATGTCCCTTGCGCCGGGAGTGTCTCGTGGGAGCACTCGAACGTCAGGAGACCTGCGGGGTATGGGGTGGCGAGTTGTTCCTCGGTGGGCTTCCGGTGCCCGCGCCGAAGCGCAACGGCCGCCCGCCCAAGGACGCGGCTGTGCTCGAGGAGAGGCTCCACCGGCAGATGACCAGGCGCATCGACGAGGTGCTGCAGTCGGCGTGAGTGCGGGGGCGGACTGCGTCCTGAGCCTTCCGAGGGCCGTGGGCGCAGTCCGCCTCAGGCCGGGCTCGGCGCGAAACCAGGCACCCACTGCTCGATCTCGGCGCGGGTGGCGACCTCGGCGTCGAGCTGGCACAGCACCCCGATGCAGCCGAGCCAGACCCGGTGGATGAGCAGGTAGTTGGGCGGCAGGTTGAGCTTGAAGCCGACCGTGAACTCCTCGCTGCGCGGGTCGCGCAGGCGCATGAACTCGCCGCGCAACCACTCACGGGTGTAGTGGAACGTCTCGTGCCGCGCCGGCTCCACCAGCGGCGAGAGGTAGTCGAGCAGCGCTTGCGCGTCCAAGGAGATGTTCGGTTTGACGAAACCCTCCTCGCGAAGGCCTTCGAGTACGCCGTCCGCGTCGTCAAGCATGGCGATCCGCAACAGGTGTCCCATGGCTGACGGCAGCCCATCGGGCAGGTGGGCCACCGCGCCGAAGTCCAGTACCGCCAGTTTGCCGTCGTCGGTGAAGCGGTAGTTGCCTGGGTGCGGGTCGGCATGCAGCAGACCCGCGCGGGCCGGCCCGGACAGCACCAGACGCTGGTACAGCGTGGCGCAGCGGTCCCGCTGCTCCTGGGTGCCGTCGGCGATGATGTGCGAGAGCCCCACGCCGTCGACCCATTCGCTGACCAGGACCAGCGGAGCGGCCGCCAGGATGTGCGGGATGACGAACTCCGGATCACCTTCGTAGGCGACTGCGAAGGCCCGTTGCGACTGCGACTCCTTCAGGTAGTCCAGTTCCTCGGCCACTCGCGCCCGCAACTCGTCGACAAGGGGCTTGATGTCCATGCCGGGCACCATGCCGCCGAACATCCGAGCCATCCGCGACACCTGGTTCAGGTCGCTCATGAGGGCCTTGCCCGCCCCGGGGTACTGGACCTTGACGGCCACGGTGCGGCCGTCCCTGTACACCGCTTTGTGCACCTGGCCGATCGAGGCCGCTGCGGCGGGGTCGTCGTCGAACTCCGCGAACCGGTCACGCCAATCCGGGCCGAGTTGGTCGGCGAGCACGGCGTGGACCGTCTCCGCGGGCATCGGTGGTGCGGCGTCCTGCAGGCGGGTGAGGGTCGCGCGATAGGGCCCGGCCATCTCTTCGGGCAGTGCTGCCTCGAACACGCTGAGAGCCTGGCCGAATTTCATGGCACCGCCCTTGAGTTCCCCCAGGACCTTGAACATCTGCTCGGCAGTGCGCATCTGGATCTCGTTGGTGACCACCTCGGCGGGCCGCCCGCCGATGCGTTTGCCGAGTCCGAGCGCGGTTCTTCCGGCGTATCCCAGGGGAAGACTTGCCATGCGGGCCGTGCGTGCGACAGCGCGCTTGGGGATCGCTGTACTGTCCTCGGCCATGTCTTGATTCTGCCCCGCATTGCCGATACCCACCACCGGCGATCCGGCTATCACACACCGCCTGTGGACTGCAGCGACGATCCACAGGCCGTCGGCGGCACCATCAATCGCATGGACCCGAAGGTGATCGGTAACCCGGTCGTCGCGTGGCGCAACGACACCACCCTGCAGATCGGTTGGGGGGCGCACGCCCTTGTCGTGGAGGAGGCTGCGCCTGGCCTGCCGACGTGGATCGCGATGCTCAATGGCGGTCGCAGTGTGGACTCGGCCCTTGCCGCCGCGGACCGCTGTGCGGTGCCCGCAGAGCAGGCGCGGTGGGTGTTGAAGGGCTTGTCCGCTGCTGGCCTGCTCGCCCCGCGCGCTCGGCGCGTGGCCGTGGCGTTGGCGCCTTGTGGGCTCCTTGAGGATCCATTGCGGCAGGCCCTGCGGCAGGCCGGGGTGGAGGTGGCTGCTGGAGCCGACGTCCTGGTGTTCCCGCAGGGACAGGTGCCGTCACTGGTGGGTGCACCGGTCGGCGTGCGCCGGTTGGTGCCCGTATGGTTCACCGCCCGGGCTGTGCATGTGGGTCCGGTCCTCGACGAGACGTGTGGACCATGTCCGCGGTGCATCGACCTCACGTGGCTCGACGCGGATCCGGACTGGACCCGGATCGCTGCGCAGGCCACAGGGGTCCCGGTGTGGCAGGAGCCGTCACAACTGACCCTGGCCGCCGGGGCGATCGCGCACATCGCGGATGCGCCGCAGACGGTCGGCCTGGAGATGATCTTCGATCCGGATCGACCGGGGCCGTCCTGGCGCGTGTGGCAGGCGCACGCGGGATGTGGCTGTCAGATGCCGGTGGCGACGTCACAGCCGGCGATGAGCCGGACATGACGAACGGCGGACCCTGGCTCTTCGCCGGATCCGCCGCCGCGTCGTCTTCGTGTCAGCTGCTCTTGCCGAGGATGCGGGTCACCGTGGTGCCACACTCCGGGCACTTGCCCTTGGCGATGCGGCGCCCGTTGGTCTCGTGCACCTCGCCGTTCAGCGGACGCTTGGTCTTGCACTTGACGCAGTAGCCTTCGCCTTCGTACGTCTCAGCCATGTTCCACTCCCTCTCGCCCCGAGTCCGTGCGGGGCTGTGCGGTTCTGTTGGCCGAAATGCTACGTGCTTAAGGTGCGTTCATGACACTCACCCCACCGGTAACGGGTCTGACGGCGCATGAGGATCACCTTCAGGTGCACTGGCACGAACCCGGTATCGCCGAGGTCGTCCTGTCCAATCCGGACCAGCGCAACGCCATGTCCGGGCCGATGACGGCGGCGTGGGCGACGGCTATGGCGGCACTGAGCGACGTCCCTGAACTGCGCGCGGTCCTGGTGCGAGGGGAGGGTTCAGCCTTCTGCGCCGGTGGCGATCTGGGCTGGCTGGCCGAAGGTGGTTCGGAATCTGTCGACACACTCAGTCGGCGTATGGACCATTTCTACGGCCAGTGGCTGTCGATCACGCGCTTACAGGTCCCCACGGTGGCCTTCATCGAAGGCCCGGCCATCGGTGCCGGTGCGGCGGTCGCGCTGGCGTGTGACATCCGCTGGGTGGGGAACACGGCGCGGTTCTCGGTGCCCTTCACACGGCTCGGGCTGCATGCCGGGATGGGGACGACGTTCCTGCTCACACAGGCGGTCGGACCGGCGATGGCCCGGGACCTGCTGTTGACCAGTCGCAGTCTGGACGCCGAGGGGATGCTGGCCGCAGGTGTTGCCACCCGGCAGGTGCGTGCCGACGAGGTCCTCGCCGAGGTCGCGGTCATCGCAGGCAACGCTCCGCTGGCCATGCGCCTGACCAAACGCGCGCTCTCCCCGGCACCGCCGGCCAGCCTTGCGGAGGCGCTGCGCTGGGAGGGTGTCGTCCAACCGGTCACCATGACCACTGCGGACGTGCAGGAAGGGTTGCGCGCGGCCCGGGAACGCCGGGATCCGGTCTTCGAGGGCCGCTGAGCGTCGCGGTCCGGGCTGACAGCCCCTGTTGCTGCGTTGTTGGGCGACACGCCAGCGCTGCCCACACATAGAGCGAGGCCCCCGGTTGGTCTGCTTCCCGCCTTCCCCTGCGGTCCGCTTCCCTCTCGGGGGCCTCGTTCACGACTGACGTTATGGGCCGCCGTGAGGGGGCGTCCACATGAATCCGGGGCACGGTTTCCACCGTTGTGGAAAGACCTGTGGATGACCGGGGGACGGCCTGTCGATCAGGGTGTGGGCGGCTGGGGACAACCCCTTCGCGACCCCTGATCGTGTCGCCGGGACGCGCCGCGTGATCAGGGCTTTCGGTTATGCACCGGCTGTTGACAGAACTTCCTTCAGCCCTCGAGGTCCCCAGTGGCTTCCAGCCAGGAGGTCGGATCGGCCAGGTCATCGGCGGTGGGGATCAGGTCGGGGTGGCGCCACACGCCGTCACGGCCTTCGATCCCGCGTTGTTCGCGCAGCTGCGCCCACAGGGCGCTCGCCTCACGCAGGGCGCGGGGGCGCAACTCCAGACCGATCAACGTGGCGAAGGTCTTCTCCGCGGGCCCACCGGACGCCCGTCGGCGACGCATGGTCTCCGCGAGGCGCTCGGCTGACGGCATGCGGCCGTCGATGGCGGCGATGACCACGTCCTGCACCCATCCCTCGATGAGGGCCAGCAGCGTCTCGAGGCGCGACAGCGCCTGCTTCTGCTCCTCGGTCTGGGCCGGCTCGAAGACCCCGGAGGACATGACGTCCTGGATCGCCTGCGGATCGTTGGGGTCGATGCCCTGCAACGCCTCCTGGATCTTGCTGGTGTCGACGGAGATGCCCGAGGCGTAGACGCGCACTGCGGTCTCGACGGCGGTGCGCAGCCACGGTACGTGGGCGTAGAGGCGCTGGTGGGCGGCCTCCCGCAGCGCCAGATACAGGTACAGGTCGGCGAGCTCCACGTCGAGGTCCGCGCCGAACGCCTTCACGTTCTCGCTGACGAGCGCGGGGCGCCCGTCGCTGGTCAACGGGATGGTGACGTCGGCGGCGCCGAGAACGTCGTCGGCCAGTGTCGCGAGGCCGTTGCCGACCTGCGCCCCGAACATCGCGGCACCCATGCGCTTGGCCATGTTCATCAGCGGTCCGGCCAGCGCGTTGAGGTCGGGCATGCCCTCGGGCATGTTCTCGGGAAGGCCGGGGATGCCGAGGTCCTGCAGGTTGACCTGTCCCATGTCCGGCATGGCGGTCAGCGTCTGCTGCACACCCTCAGCGATGGGTTCGATGATCTGCTGCCACGCCGGCCAGGTGTTCTCGAGCCATTCGCTGCGACTCCACACACCGGGGGTCGCGGTGCCGGCCGGAAACGTGGTGGCGGGGTCGAGCCACACCTGTGCGAGGTCGAACGCCTCGCCGATCCGGCGCACGTCGTTGTCATTGACAGACGGGTCGCCCTTCTGGCTGATCGTCTGGCGTGCGAGGTTCTTGGCGAGGTCCCAGTCGACAGGTCCGGCCACACTGTTCTGGCCGCTCTGCAGCATCGCGCCGAGTTGCTGCAGCATGGCGCCGAGTTGCGACATGTCGAAGCCGCCGGGGTTGTTGGGATCATCGGGGTTGGGGGAGAACCCGAAAGGAAGATCGCCGCTCATCACATCCGCCTGTTCCGTCGTGGACTTCTAGGCTACGACGACCGCCCATGACAGCCACGGCGCGCGGTTACGCCCTCGGTGGAACGCTTGCGTACCCTGAACCCATGTCCGTACTGCTGTGGTGGCTGCCCGCGGTGGTGATCGTCGCCCTCGTCTGGTGGCGGCAGCGGCCTGCGCGGCGCACAGTGCGGGACAAGGACCTGCGGGCACTGCAGCGGGTCCTGCGGGGTGATCGGTGAGGCACTGGTTCGATACGCCCCGCAAGAAGGTGATCGTCCTCGCGCTGGTCTGCTGGCTGGTCGTGCTCGGCGCGATGGAGTTCATCTCGGTGCCCTACGTCCGGCTGTCCCCAGGGCCGATGTTCGACGTCCTCGGTGAGTCCGACGGCACGCCGGTCATCACCATCGAGGGTGCCGAGGTCTACCCGACGAACGGCTTGCTGGAGATGACCACGGTGTCTGAGCGGGGTGGGCCCTTCGGCGATCTCACACTCTTCGAGGCCTTCACCGGATGGCTGGATCCAGATGTCTCGGTGGTGCCCACGGCGATCCTCTACCCGGCGGACACCTCGGGGGACGAGGCGCAGCAGGCGGGTGCGGATCAGTTCAGCGACTCCCAGGAGAAGGCGAGGATCGCAGCGCTGCGTGAGGTCGGCGAGCCGGTGGCGACCAAGCCCTGGGTGGTGGAGGTGCTCGAGGATTCGCCCGCCACCGATCTGCTGAAGCACGGCGACGTCATCCTCTCCGTGGACGGCAAGCCGGTCTCCGGGCCCAAGCAGATGTCCCGGATCATCCGTGCGGCGGGTCCCGGCGCGCGGCTCCCGATCGACCTGCGTCGCGACGGTGAGGACGGTTCCGTGTCCGTGGTGACCGTCGCCAACCCCGAGGATCCGGAGTTGGGTTACCTCGGCATCACGCTCGGCGTGATCGCGGACTCCCCGGTGACCGTGGACTTCAACCTCGATGATGTGGGGGGACCGAGCGCGGGTCTGATCTTCTCGCTCGGCATCGTGGACAAACTCACCCCCGGCGAACTGCTCGACGACCGCTTCGTGGCCGGCACCGGGACCATGGACTACGACGGCCGGGTGGGGCGCATCGGGGGGATCGTGCAGAAGATGGCCGCCGCCAAGCAGAACGGCGCGGTGCTGTTCCTGGCCCCGGCCGGCAACTGCGATGAGGTCGTCACAGGTGCACCAGACGGCCTTCAGGTGGTTCCCGTCGAGACGCTGGCCCAGGCCCGCGACGTGCTCGAAGGCACGATCGACCCACCGACCTGCCCCGTGTGACCCGCCTGCCTGACCCGCTTTCCGGGTCCGGCTCGGGTACCTGGGAAGGAAATGGACGTTGGGGAAGGAAAGTCCCGTGGTTTTTCCTTCCCGGGTGTTCGTATGCTTCCCGGCTGGTGGGGACGGGCTGGTGGGGACGGGCTGGTGGGCCCGGCTGGTGGGGACGGACGGGACGAGGCCGGGGCGGAGCGGGCTCAGCCCTGCAACGTGTCCCACACAGCGCGCTCGAGGCGGGGGGCCAGGTTCGCCGCGATCGCGACCTCGGCGTCCTGGTCGTGCGCCCGGTAGCGCAGCGCAGTGGCGACCTCCTGGGTCCGCAGCGCGCCCACCGTCAGCCGCACGTCATGGTCGGGTTCCAGGATCCGCTGCACGCTCAGCGCCGCTCCGGTCACGTCGGAGGGCCAACTGATCCGGGCCAGGTCCCGCAGGACGTCCTCCCCGTTGCTCTCCCACGGCTGCTCGACCACGGAGACGCCACCGTCCTCGGCGACGAGCGCGAACAGGCGCGGTGGCTGATTCCAGCCGTCGGCCGACACGTGGCGATCGAGGTCGCGAAGGACGTTTTCGAGGTCCGGTGTCGGGTGCATATGTCCATAGTCTCGTAGGGTTGAGGCGTGACGTTCGAGACCGCCACGAAGCCAGCTCCCAGCCGAGGCCCCCGAGGGCGCGTGCTGGCGATCACGATCGCGGTCCTTGCGGCCCTGCTCGTACTGTTCCTGATCTTCACGTCGATCTACACGGATCTGCTGTGGTTCCGGTCGGTGAACTTCACCAGTGTCTTCACCACGGTCGTCGGTGTGCGCACGATCCTGTTCGTCGGTTTCGGGCTCGCGATGGGGCTGATCCTGGCCCTCGCGATGGTGATCGCCTACCGGACCAGACCGGACTACGACCCCCGGCTCTCGGCGAGCATGGAGGGGTACCGGCAGAGCGTCGAGCCGATCCGCAAGTGGCTCGTGATCGGCACCGCCGGCTTCCTGGGCACTCTGGCCGGGCTTTCGGCCACTTCCGCGTGGACCCAGTGGATGATGTTCCGCAATGGCGGCTCCTTCGGTGTGAATGATCCGCAGTTCGGACTCGACGTCGGCTTCTTCGTCTTCAAGCTGCCGTTCCTTCGGTATCTGACCGGATTCGGCTTCATGGCGCTGTTCCTCGCGCTGCTGCTCGTCGTGGTTGTGCACTACCTCTACGGCGGCATCCGGCTGCAGAACGGACTGCAGGCCACGGAGGCCGCCCAAGTCCAGATCTCGTTGATCCTGGGTCTCATCTGCTTACTCAAGGCCGTGGCGTACTGGCTGGATCGCTACGCGCTGGCGCTCAAGGACGAGGACTTCGTGGAGGGCTTCACGGGCCTGAAGTACCGGGACGTCGAGGCGGTGCTGCCTGCCAAGACGATCCTCACGTTCATCGCCCTGGTCTGTGCGGCGCTGTTCTTCCTCAACATCTTCCGCCGCACCTGGACCCTCCCGCTGGTGGGGCTCGGGCTGCTGGCCATCAGCGCGCTGGTGATCGGCGGGATCTACCCCGCCATCGTCCAGCAGTTCCAGGTGCGGCCCAACGAGCCGGGCAAGGAAGCGCCCTACATCAGTCGCAACATCCAGGCGACCAGGGACGCGTACAACCTCACGAACGTGCAGAGTGACGAGTATTCGGCGACCGGCGAACCCGACCCGGCATCCCTGGCGGCGGACCGGGGGACGCTGGACAACATCCGGATCCTGGACCCGGCCATCGTGTCGCCCACGTTCCGGCAGTTGCAGCAGATCCGCACCTTCTACTCGTTCCCCGACACACTCGACGTCGACCGCTACCAACTGCCCGGGGGTCGCCGCGGAGCGATCGTCAGCACCCGTGAGGTCGACCTGTCAGCCGTGCCACCGGCACAGCGCAACTGGGCCAACGACACGCTGGTCTACACCCACGGCTACGGGCTGGTGGCGGCATACGACAACACCGCCAACCCGGAGGGGGAGCCGGAGTTCTTCGCCGAGGACATCCCGCCGACCGGTGAACTCGAGATCGACCAGCCGCGCGTCTACTTCGGCGAGAAGTCGCCGACCTACTCGATCGTGGGCGGCCCGGGCGGACCCCGTGAGCTCGATTTCCCTGACGACAGCAGCCCCACCGGTCAGCGGACCAACACGTACACGGGGATCGGCGGCGTGCCGGTCGGATCCCCGCTGAACCGGATGATGTACGCGGCGAAGTTCTCGGAGCCCAACATCCTGTTGTCCAGCCTCATCGGCCCCGACTCCAAGATCCTCTACGACCGCGATCCGCTGACCCGTGTTCGCAGCGTCGCCCCGTGGCTGCGGGTGGACGCCGATCCGTACCCCGCGGTCGTCGAGGGCCGGATCGTGTGGCTGGTCGACGGGTACACCACGACGGACTCCTACCCGTACTCCGCGCGCCTGCGGTGGGCCGACGCGACCAGTGACTCGTTGACTGTCCGGCGCAATGTCAGCGTCGAGCAGGACTACGTGAACTACGTGCGCAACAGTGTCAAAGCCGTGGTCGACGCCTATGACGGCACTGTGACGCTATACACCTGGGACAGCTCCGACCCGATCCTGCAGGCATGGCAGAAGTCCTTCCCGGACACCCTCAAGCCGGCCAGCGAGATGCCCACGGAGTTGCAGGCGCACGTGCGCTACCCCGAGGACATCTTCAAGGCCCAGCGCCTGGTGTACAGCCGCTACCACGTGACCGACCCGGCATCGTTCTACTCCGGTCAGGACTTCTGGTACATCCCGACCGACCCGACCGAGCAGGCTGCTGGCAAGCCGCAACCGCCGTATTACCTGACCTTGCGGATGCCCGATCAGGTGACGCCGGAGTTCCAATTGACCACGACGTTCTCCCCGGTGCGACGGCAGACGTTGGCGGCCTTCATGACTGCCAGCTCCGAACCTGGGCCCGGATACGGGCGATTACGGGTGCTGCAACTGCCACGCAACAGCGTGATCCCGGGCCCGTTGCAGGTGCAGAACACGTTCGAGTCCAATCCTGAAGTCGCCTCGCAGTTGTCCCTGCTGCGCCGAGGCGGGTCAGAGGTCGAACTCGGCAACCTCCTGTCCTTGCCGGTCGCGGGTGGATTCCTGTACGTCGAGCCCGTGTACGTCCGGGCCAGTCAGGACGGGTATCCGTTGCTGCAGCGGGTGCTGGTCTCGTTCGGCACCGAGGTCGCCTTCGAGCGCAACCTCAGCGACGCGCTGGCGAAGGTGCTGGGTGCGTCGGTGAGCAGCGAGGACGACCCGGACAAGGACAAGGACAAGGAGACCACCGCCGAGCAGCGGCTCACGAAGGCCCTTGCCGACGCTGACGCCGCGCTGAAGGCGTCGGAGGAGGCTCTGGCAGAAGGTGACTTCGCCGCGTACGGCGAGGCGCAGGACGACCTGCGGGATGCCGTGGATCGTGCCATCGAGGCGCAGCGACAGATCGCCCGCACGACCGACGAGGTGGAGCCGCTGCCGGAGACGAGCCCGGCTCCCGAGGAGTCGCCGTCTGCGGAGGCGCCGCTGGATGCCGGGACCCCGGCCCCCGATGCCGTGCCGGCGCCGGAGGCCAGCGTGTCGGTGGCGCCGGCGGCCTGAACATTGACGGAACGCGCATGGCGCGTGGGGCGAAGTGCACTTACGCTGTCCCCATACGGGCGGAATAGTTTTACGCTCAACTAAGTTGTACCTGGCGTAAGGAGGCACACCATGCCAGCCATCACTGTTGAGGACGTCACCGTCCTGCCGCGCGTCGACGCCGGTCAAGCGACCCCCCGCGAGGTCGTGTCCATCAGCACTGCCCCTCGTGGTTTCGAGGGGGAGGGGTTCCCCGTCCGCAGGGCCTTCGCCGGCGTCCCGTTGGAGCACCTCGATCCGTTCATCCACATGGACCAGATGGGTGAGGTGGACTACGCCGCCGGTGAGCCCAAGGGCACTCCGTGGCACCCCCACCGCGGATTCGAGACCGTGACCTACATCATCGACGGGACGTTCGAGCACGCCGACTCGCATGGCGGCGGCGGACTGATCACCAACGGCGACACCCAGTGGATGACCGCCGGCTCGGGCTTGCTGCACATCGAGCGGCCGCCGGAGGATCTGGTGGCGTCCGGGGGGCTGTTCCACGGGATCCAGTTGTGGGTGAACCTGCCCCGCACGCAGAAGTTGGCCACCCCCCGGTACCAGGATCTGCGTGCCAGCCAGGTCGGCCTGGCCACGACGGCCGACGCCGGGGCACTGATCCGCGTCATCGCCGGCGAGATCGGCGGCATCAGCGGGCCGGGCATCACCACCACGCCCATCTCGATGGCGCACGTGTCGGTGTCGAAGGGCGCCCAGGTGCGGTTGCCGTGGCGCCCCGACTTCAACGCCCTGCTGTACGTCCTGGCAGGCCGCGGCGAGGTCAACGGCACACCCATCCGTGACGGGCAGCTCGCGGTCTTCGGTCCCGGTGATGAACTACGTTTCGGCGCAGACGTCACCCAGGACTCGCGGACACACGAGATGGAGGTCCTGCTGCTCGGCGGTGCCCCGATCCGGGAACCGATCGCGTGGATGGGCCCGTTCGTGATGAACACCAAGGCCGAGGTCATCCAGGCCTTCGAGGACTACCAGGCCGGGCGGCTGGGCACCATCCCTGCCCACGAGGGGCTCGGCGGCCACAGCGGCTAGCTACGTTCCGCGCAATTGTCGTGAAGTTGGGATGACACCCTGGCGTGTCTACCAACTACGCGACAATTGCGGCTGGTCCGTGGCTCACATCGAGGCGGCGCGCTCCACGCGTTCGGCCTCACGCTTCGCCCAGCCGACAAGGCGCCCGGCGTGCTTCTCCAGGTAGGAGGGCACGAGGCGCTGCACCCACCACGCGAGGCGGGCGCGGCGCGGGGTCACGATCAGGGCCTGGTTCCGGTCGATGCCGCGCAGAAGGTCCGCGACAAGATCCTCCACCGGGTAGATCTCGCCGGCGGCCTTGGTCAGCAGGTCCCGCGCGGAAACGCCGTCGTGGGGGGCGAGGTCATCGGGACCCCGGCTGTCGAGGATGGGGGTCTCGGTCGGGCCCGGGCACAGCGCGGACACCCGGATGCCGTGCATGGCTGCCTCCGGGCGCAGGCTCACCGACAGACCCACCACCGCATGTTTGGTCATGGCGTAAGGCGCCAGCATGGGACTCGGAACCAAGCCGGCCAACGACGCGGTGTTGACGATGTGACCATCGCCCTGCCGCATCATGTGCGGGTACGCCGCCCGGATCCCGTTGACGACGCCCATGATGTTGATGTCCACGATCCGCTGCCAGTGGTCGGCCGTCAGGTCCTCGATCGGACCACCGACGCCGATCCCGGCGTTGTTGAAGATGATGTCGATCCGCCCGTGGTCGGCCACCACTCGGTTGACCAGAACGTCGAACGCGGTGCCGTCGCGCACGTCGAGGGCCGCTGACTCGGCCTTTCCCCCGGAAGCGACGATCCGCGCTGCGACGTCGTCGGCGGACTCCTTGTTGATGTCGGCCAGGATCACGGTGTCGCCGCGTCCGGCCATCTGGATCCCCGTCTGTGCGCCGATCCCGGATCCGCCGCCTGTGATGAATGCGATTGCCATGGGACCAACCTACGACGAGTCGTAGGCTGCGCGGTATGGACTCCATCGAGGTCAACCGGCGCAATTGGGACGAACGTGCCGGACTGCACGCGGCCTCGCCGGACTACGGGCTCCAGCGCTTCCGCGACGATCCCGGGCATATCAGCGACGTGGTGCGATTCGACATTCCGCGACTCGGTGACATCTCCGGTCTGCGCGGTGTGCACCTGCAATGCCACATCGGCACCGACACCGTGTCCCTGGCACGGCTCGGGGCGCACATGACGGGGGTGGACTTCTCCGAGGCCTCGTTGGATGTCGCCCGGGGCCTGGCCGCCGACGCCGGTGCGGACGTCGACTTCGTGCACGCGCAGGTCTACGAGGCACCGCAGGTACTCGGACAGTTCGACTTCGTGTTCACCGGTATCGGTGCGTTGTGCTGGCTCCCCGACATCGATCGGTGGGCAGGTGTGGTGGCCGATCTGCTCGTGCCCGGCGGCAGGCTGTTCATGCGGGAGGGTCACCCGGTGCTGTGGGCTCTGGACTACGAGGACCCGGATCGGCTGGTGCTGGCCTACCCGTACTTCGAGCAGGTCGAGCCACTGGTCGAAACCGAGGAGCAGACCTACGTCGACACCGAACAGAACCTTCAGAACTCCACGACACACAGTTGGAACCATGGGCTCGGTGAGATCGTCACTGCTCTGCTCGATCACGGACTGCACCTGACCCAACTGGTCGAGCACGACAGCGTCCCCTGGAATCCGCTTCCGACGCAGATGGTCGAACGGGACGCGGAATGGGTGTTGGCCGAGCACCCGGAACGGATGCCCCTGACCTACACGCTGCAGGCGGTCAAGCGCCGGTGATGCCGAACTCCTCGCGGTGGTCAGCCGGTACGAGTTCGGCCCACTGCGGGTGCTTGACGATGTAGCCACGCACGTACGGGCACTTGGGCAACACGTATTCGCTGTGGGCCTGGATGTCGCGCAGCGCCGCCTCCACCAGTCGCGCGGCCAGACCCTGCCCGCTGTAGTCCTCCGAGACCTTCGTGTGTGTCACGGTGAGCACATCCTCGCTCTTGATGTACTCCATCTCCCCGATCCGTTCCCCGTTGAGCAGCAGTTCGAACCGGCTCGCCCCGGGATTGCGCACGATCTCGACGTTCATATGTCCATCTTGCCCTGTGGGGGCAGGCGGATACCCGCTCGTCTACAGCCCCGCCCGGCCGCGCGAGGGCATCGGCTCGATCGCGGATTCACTCTCGATGGGCGCATGGGTGCGACGTGCCCAGTCCCCGTACATCTTCGACAACGGCGCGGCACTGACTCCATGAGCGAACACGCTGATCAGGACGGTGAATGCGATCACCCCGGCGACCGGCCCCATGACGGGGGACTCGACCCCGAGTTCCTCGTAGGCGAGCAGTCCGAACACGATCGTGGCCAGTCCGCGTGGGCCGAACCATCCGAGGAACGTCACTGTGGGCCACTTGAAGCCGGTGCCCAGCAGGCACAGGAACACCGGAACGATCCTGAGCACGGTCAGTGCCAGCACCGCCACCAGCAACATCTGCCACGTCGGGCCGGCCTTGATGACAGTCAGCAGGATGCCACCGGCGAAGAACCACACCAAGAACCCCAGCAGATCGGAGGCGATCTCCAGTAGGTCGGAAGTCTCGGGGTACTCGACGAGCGTGGTGCTGGCCGCGCCGAACGCCAGTCCGCCGACGAAGGCGGCGATGAAGGCGTTGGCTCCGATGATCTCCGCGAGCCCGAAAAGGAAGATCGGCAGGACCAGGATGGCCACTGCCCGGCCGCGCGCTCCGCTGAGGTGGCGGATGCGACTGCGGTCGAGCAGCCAGGCGGCGAGCAGTCCGACGGTGATGGCTGAAGCCAGCGCCAGGCCCACCGGGATCAGCCCCACTTGCAGGATGGTGGGCTGCGACGCGTCCTCTTCGACGGCGAGGGCCGCGAGGGCGAGCAGGACGATGGGGGTGGCGAGTCCGTCGTTCAGCCCGCTCTCGACATTGAGCGCGCGCCGCACACGAGTGGGCACCACCGGGTTGAGCACCGTGGGCGCTCCGAGTCCGGCGTCCGTCGGGGTGATCGCCGCAGCCACGAGCCATGCGCCGGCCACCCCGACGGTGGGCAGGAGCGACTGGGTCACGAGGAAGGTGGCGATCAGTGCCAGCGGGAAACCGATGGCCAACAGGCGGACGGCGATCCCGGGATCATGCCGCAGCGCGGCGAGTCGGACGGTTGATGCGTCGTGGAACAGGATCAGGACCAGGGTGATCTCTGCGATGAGATGGACCGCGGTCGCTTCGACGCTGATCTCGGCCATTGCGAAGACGGCAGCTCCCGCGATCACGCTGAGCATCGGGGCGGTGACGTTCGCCAGCGTCAGGCGTCGGGCGACCAACGAGTAGACCAGCACGAGGCCGGCCATCACCACGATCACCGTCGCTTCCACGACCTGAAGTCTAGGGTCGAGGCGGTGCCATTGAGCCCTTGGGCGGGCACGGGCGGCTACCTTGTTCTGTGTGCGTTGGCTGATCGCGGTGATCCTAGGACTCGGGCTGCTCTCCGGTTGTGGGATGAAGTCCTTCTCGGACTCCTACGCCGTGCGGGTCGACACCCCGCAGCAGGTGAGTATCTTCGACCCCCGCATGGGCGACACCCGGGACTGGGCTGAGGAGACGATGGGTCCTGCCAGCCCGTCGCAGCCCTACACGACCGAGGTCAGCAACCTGTCGACCAAGATGTTCTACGACAGCTCCCCGCCGGTCTCCATCAGGGTGGGACTGTACTTGCCGTCGGTGACCGAGACCGGGTACTACGCGATCGGTATCGAGCCGGTGGTCGCAGGAACGCTCACCTACGATGCGACGTTCGTCCCCTGGTACTCCGAGACGCCGGTCGACCCCTTGCCGCCATTGCCGATCAGTATGGAGATCGCCGCAGGTCCCAACGGGTGGGTCATCAACATGACACCGGAGCCTCAGACATGAGGCTGACGGGTCGGATCGTCTTCGCGATCCGGGCTGCCGCCGAACTGGTCGGCAAGCAGGACTACGTACCCCTCGACGTGATCGCGGAGGGCCAGGACATGCCTCGTGACTACGTGCGTTCGGCCATGTCGGACCTGCGGCGGGCCGGGATCGTGAGCACCCGCCGCGGACGGGTCGGGGGATACCGACTCGCGCGGCCGGCCGATGAGATCACGCTGGCCGACATCATCCGTGCCGTGGACGGGCCGCTGACGGTCGTGCAGGGCGAGCGTCCCGACAACCTCGAGTACGCGGGAGCCGCTGCCGGTCTGGAGGACGTGTGGCTGGCGGTGCGGCGTGC